>CAZTTL010000075.1:0-13677 GCA_964616635.1 uncultured Rhodoplanes sp.
CGAACATGGCATTTCCGAGCTGCAGAGCGTCGTCGATTCGCTGATCATCATCCCGAACCAGAACCTGTTCCGGGTGGCGAACGAACGGACGACCTTTGCTGATGCCTTCGCCATGGCCGACCAGGTGCTCTATTCCGGCGTCGGCTGCATCACCGACCTGATGGTGAAGGAAGGTCTGATCAATCTCGACTTCGCCGATGTCCGCGCCGTGATGCGCGAGATGGGCAAGGCGATGATGGGCACCGGTGAGGCAACCGGCGAGAAGCGCGCTCTGCACGCCGCCGAAGGCGCCATCGCCAATCCGCTGATCGATGACGTGTCGATGCGCGGTGCCCGTGGCCTGCTCATCTCGATCACCGGCGGCAAGGACCTGACGCTGTACGAGGTCGACGAAGCAGCAACGCGCATCCGCGAGGAGGTCGATGCCGACGCCAATATCATCGTCGGCGCGACCTTCGATGAAGGTCTGGAGGGCGTCATCCGCGTGTCGGTAGTCGCTACCGGTGTTGATCAGAACGACCTCGCCGCCCATCACCCGGCGACGCTCGAGGCGCTGAGCCGTCCAGCCGAATCGCGCGGTTTCGACAGCAGCCATGAGTCGCGGATCGGCGACCTCGCCACGCGCCTGCGTGCCGATAACAAGCGGATCGCCGATCGGATGGAGCGGCTGGAAGATCCCGCGGCGGCCGAGACTGCGGCGGCCAGCCTGTCGCAAGAGGACGAGTGCGAGGCGCCCGAGGAAGCCGAAGATTACGGCGACATCGATGCTGTCGCACACGCCGCGGTCGCCGAGGCTTTGGGCGAGCACGAGATCGAGGATGTTACGATCCGTCCGATCTTGCAGAAGCCGGCCTTCTATGGCGAGTCGCTCCCCGAGGAGCCGGAAGCGATCGAGCCGGAGCCGGAGGAGATGCCGTCGGTGTTCATCCCGCCGCAGCCGGAGCGGCCGGCGGGCCGCGTGCGCATGCCGCGGGTCGATGAACTGCCGCTTCCGGCGCAGAACGAAATCCGCGCGCAGGGCCGCGAGCCCGCCGAGTCGGAGCCGGAAAAGCGGCGGATGACGTTGCTGCAGCGGCTTGCCGCGGTTGGCCTCGGCCGGCGCGACAGCGAGGAGCCGAAGGCTGAGCCCAAGCAGCCCGCCCGCAATATTTCGGATTGGTCGGCGCCGCGGATGCCGCGCAGCGAACCGCGGGCGGAGCCGGTCTCCGAATATGCGCGCCGGCACGATCCGCACGGTCTCGACCCCCATGGTCGCCAGGCGCCGATGCCTAGCCAGCATGACGAGGACCAGCTCGACATTCCGGCGTTCCTGCGCCGGCAGGCAAACTGACGATCCTTTCCCTCTCCCGCGAGGGGAGAGAAAAACAGCTGCGCTCCGGCGCATCGCAAACGGAAATGCGTATTGGCCGGACAAGAAGCCCGGCCAATATGCTCTTTTGTATCTGCTCTAATCATTGCCCGTGCTTGGCGGCCGGCGGCGACTGCGCGGCTATCGTGCCGACGGTATATTTCACCGCGACAGTACCAGCCTTTTCGAATTTCAGCTCGCCTTTGAGCGTCTCGCCCTGCTTCAGCGGCTCTTTCAGGTCCATGAACATCAGGTGGTAGCCGCCCGGCGCGAGCTTTACCGTTTCGCCGGGCTTGATCTCGAGACCGTTGGCGAGCGGACGCATCTTCATCACCCCGTTTTCCATCTTCATCTCATGAATTTGGAAACGCCCGGCCTGCGGGAGGGAGCCGCCGACCAGGCGGTCGGGCGCCGTGCCCTTGTTGGTGATGGTCATATAGCCGGCACCGACCTTGGCACCGCGGGCGGTGGCGCGGCTCCACGGCTGGGCGATCACAAGCGAGCCCGCGGTAACATCCTGGGCCATCGCGCCGACCGTGGCCAGGGCAGTGGCAAGAACGAGCGAAGCGAGGGTGGCAGAAAAAGTTCTCATGGTGAATTGTCTCCATGCGCAACGGCACGCCTCAGCGTTGCCCGCGCGGATCGTTAGGGAAATCTGTGATATTGGCGGCTGCGTTATGCCGGGGGAGCGCGCGCTCGGACCGGTGCACGCTCAGGCGGACGCGCCAGATGAGCGGACTGCGGGCGTTGCAGCGGTGCCGCCAGCGCGACGCGGTAAGCTGGTATGGCAAGCGCGGTGGGAGCGGCGCCGGCCGCAAGCCCCGGCACGGCACACAGGATGCAGCAACCGTGAACCGCATGATGATCATGCGGTGGAGCAGGGGCCGCGGGACCTTCGCGTCGTGCCCATGATCCGAGGCACAGCGCAGCGGCGGAGAGGTCGTCGATCGCGGCTGCCGCATGCGCGCCCGGCGGCGTCAGGCTGAGGAGCAACGCCTGCAGCACGAGCGTGGTCGCGGCAAACGCCGCGATCCATGCTCTTGCCAAGGGGTGCCAGCCTCGTCTCACGATGCGACAGCACTCTCGATCTGGTGGCGCTGAATCATCAGCTCGCCTGCTTGCTCTGCTCCTCAAGAGAAGCGAGGAACGCCTGCGCGTCTTCTTTCTTCTCGAACACGTGCGGAGCGATGTTCCGCCTTGTGAACGCTTCGCCGAGCTTCATGCGCATGAAGGCGCTGGTCGCGAAGCGGGTGATCTTCGTGTAGTAGTGCTCAAGCATGTAGCGGTCCATTTCCGCATAGTCATCATAGGTCTGCTCGGCGATGCGGAACTGGTCGTAGTTGATGAACACGCCGACGCGCTTGCCGATCTTCTTGCAGCGTTCCTCCAGCAAGCGGCGAAGCTGCACAATATCGTCTTTGACCCGGATATACATGCCCTCGAAGTTGAGGAACAGGATGTTGCGCTGCGGATCGTAGGTGATGCGGTCCGGCAGGTCGAGATTGAGGAGATGGGTGTCGAGCCCCATCGGCTCGGGCCGGAAGATGCGTAAATCCATGACATCCGGCTGGCCGATGACGGGCTTGAAGTCCATATGCGCGAGAATGTCGCGCTCGATGTCGATTCCCGGCGCCACCTCGATCAGCGCGAGGCCGGCGCGCACGCGACGGAAGACACAGCGCTCGGTGACGTAGAGCACCATACGGCCGCGCTCATAGGCATACTGGCCGGAAAAGCTGATCTGGCCGACCCTATCGACGAACTTGCGGTTCTTGCCTTCCTTGATGATCTTCAGCTTGCCGTCCTCGACGGCAACTTCGAGGCCGCCCACGGTGAAGGTGCCGGTAAACACCACGCGCCGGGCGTTCTGGCTGATATTGATGAAACCGCCGACGCCGATCAGCCGGGTGCCGAAGCGGCTGACATTGACGTTGCCGGCGCGGTCGCATTCCGCCATGCCGAGGCAGGCGAGGTCGAGGCCGCCGCCGTCATAGAAATCGAACTGCTGGTTCTCGTCGATGACCGCATCCATGTTGAGGCTGGAGCCGAAGCTCGCCCCGCTCGCGGGGATACCGCCGATTGCCCCCGATTCCACCGACAGCGTGATGTATTGCAAAACCTTCTCTTCGTTGGCGACCGAGGCGACCCCCTCAGGGACACCGACGCCGAGATTGACGATGCCGTTCGGCGGCAGTTCGAAGGCGGCGCGCCGCGCCATGATTTTGCGCTCGTCGAGCTTGAGCGGCGGCACCGTCGCCACCGGCACCCGGATGCGCCCGGCATAGCCGGGATGGTACTGCGTCGCGAGGTTGGTCATATGGTCCTCGGGCGGGGCGACGACGACGCAGTCGACGAAAATGCCGGGGACTTTTACATCGCGCGGCGGCAGCGTGTTGCGCTCGGCAATACGCTCGACCTGGGCGATGACGATGCCGTTCGAGTTTTTCGCGGCCATCGCCATGGCGAGATTGTTGAGCGTGAGCGGCTCCTTCTCCATGGTGATGTTGCCGGCGGGATCGGCCGTGGTGCCGCGGATGAAGGCAACCGTCACCGGCGCGACCTTGTAGAACAGCCACTCCTCGCCCTCGAAATCGACCAGCTTGACAATGTCGCGCGTGGTCACGTCGTTGATGCGGCCGCCGCCGTGGCGCGGATCGATGAAGGTGTGCAGGCCGATCTTGGAGAAGGCGCCGGGCTTGCCGCCGGCGAGATCACGGAACAGCTGGGCGATGATGCCCTGCGGGAGATTGTAGGCGTATATCTTGTTGTCGAGCGCGAGCTGGCACACCGAGGGCATGCGCCCCCAATTGCCGGCGACGACCTTGCGCAGCAGGCCGGGATGGCCGAGCCGGCTCAACCCCTTGGTCTTGCTGTCACCCTGGCCGGCAGTTGCAAACAGGCTCAGGTTTTTCGGCGAGCCGGTGTCGAGATAGCGGCGCTCCAGTGCCTTCAGCAAAGCTTCCGGCACACAGGACTGCACGAAGCCAACACTCGACAGCGTGTCGCGATCACGCACCAGGCTCACGGCCTGCTCGGCGGTGACGACCTTGTCTTTCATCAGAGTCACTCCGTGACGGCAGCAAAGCGGAATGCTTCAGCGTAGAGTAAGCCCCGAAAGTGCCGTTCGTAAGTCTGACCTGGCGCCGAACCTGGCCGGCAATCCATTGGCGCCCTCCCGCACAGCTCCCTCCCCCGCCTGCGGGGGAGGGAGGGGAGGGGGCGCGATGCTCAGCCGAACTGCTGCCTTACGATCGATCTCCGAACGTTGCTGTCGCACTCATCGCAACGGTGCCGTCCGGGCCGACCGCTTCCAGTTCGACCTTCTCGTCGCTCGGCTGGCCAACGAGGCGGAACGGCGCGAGGTCGAACAAAGGCGCGCGACCGCGGAAAGTATACGCGCCGACCGGGCGCTCGCTGTGCCGGTGCACGAGATCGAGCAGCAGCACCGCGGTGAGCGGCCCATGCACGACGAGGCCGGGATAGCCTTCCTCGTTGATGGCATAGGGCCGGTCGTAATGGATGCGGTGGGCGTTGAAGGTCAGCGCCGAAAAGCGGAACAAGAGCACCGGGCTCGGCGTGATGGTGCGGCTCCAGGCACCGCCGGGCGGCGCGGGCAGATCGATCACCTTCGGTGCCGGCACCCGGGCGCCAGGCTCGCGATAAACGATGTCTTGCTCTTCCTCGACGCAAATGCGGCCGTCCTGCTCAATGGCATAAGAAACCGCGACGAACACCAGCGTACCGCTGCCGCCGTGCTTCTCGGTGACATTGCGCACCGTGCCGATTCTCGTCGCCGGCCTGCCGATGATGAGCGGGTGCAAAAACTTCAGCCGCGCGCCGGCGAACATGCGCCGCGGCAGGGCGATCGGGGGAAGGAATCCGCCACGCTCGGGATGGCCATCCTCGCCGATGTGCGAGCCTGCCACCCGCGGCAGAAAGTAGAACCAGTGCCACAGCGGCGGCAGCGGGTCACCCGGTCCGAGCTTGCGTTTCTCATCGTCGAGCGTGGCGAGCGCCGCCGTGACCGGAAAGAGCGACAGCTCCTCCGTGATGCGCTCGTCGCGGCCAATCCAGGCGCTGTAGTCCTGCTGTGCCTTGTTCAGCGTTGCCTCCCTCACAGCTCCACCGGACCGGCGACAATCTTGGCGTCGCGCAATTTGCCGATCTGCCCCTCGCCAAGTCCCAGCACGTCGGCAAGCACCTGATCGGTGTGTTCGCCGAGGATTGGCGCACGCACCGGCGTCTCCCGCGGCGCGCGACTGAATTCGAGCGGTGAGCCCGGAACAAGGTAATTCCCGATGCCAGGCTGCTCGACCTCTTTGAAAATCGGGTTGGACTCCGAACAGCGCGGGTCTTCGGTGAGCATCTGCCGAAAAGTCTGGTAGGGGCCCCAGCATACGCCGCTGCCGGCGAAAGTGGCCTTGATCTCGTCGAGCGTGCGCGCCGAGATCCAGCCTTCCAGCACCGTCGAGATGATGTCGCGGGCACGGAAGCGGTCGCCCTCGTTTCTGAGATTGACCCCGAGCAGCGGCTCGATCAGGGCGAAGCGCTCAGTGAGGCCGGTGACGCGGCCAAGCTCGGTCCACATCCGGTCGGTGATGGCCACGATGTAGATCAGCCGGTGGTCCTTGGTCTCGAAATCACGACCATAAGCGCCGTAGAGGTAATTGCCGAAGGCGGGACGATCCTCGTGCATCAGCTCGGCTTCGGCGATGTAGCCGAGATTGCCGATCATCGCCATGGCGACATCGGACAGCGCAATCTTGATGAACTGGCCTTCGCCGGTAAGCCGGCGATGGCGCTCGGCAGTGACGAGCCCGAGCGCCGAGGTGACGCCGGTGATGGCATCCCAGGCGGGGAGGGCATGGTTGATAGGATGGGTGGCGTCGCTGTGCGCGGGGCCGGTCGAGAACGGAATGCCGACGGCGCAGTTCACCGTGTAGTCGACCGCCGAGCTGCCGTCGGGGCTGCCGAACAGGTTCAGCATGATGAGGTCTTCGCGGCGCTTCTTCAGCGTCTCGTAGCCGAGCCAGCCGGTGGCGGGAAAATTGGTAAGGAAGATGCCGTTGCCGGGACCGGGCGCGGTGATCAGCGCGGTGACGATCTCCTGGCCTTCGGGCTTGCGGGTGTCGACCGCGATCGAGCGCTTGCTCTTGTTAAGGCCAACCCAATACAAACTCTTGCCGTGATTATCGAGCGGCCAGCGCTTGGCATCGAGGCCGCCGCGGATCGGATCGAAGCGGATGACGTCGGCGCCGAGCTGCGCGAGCGTCATCCCAGCGAGCGGCGCGGCAACGAAAGCCGTTCCCTCGATGATGCGAAGGTCCTTCAGGATTCGGTTCATGCAATCCCACCCCGTGCTTGATCGCGCTGAAGGTTAGCCGTGGGTGCGGCTATTGAGAAGCGACGCGGCGTCGCGTCGGTACCGCTGGTATCGGCAGGTTGGGTCATCCCCGGAGGCAGTGGCCGCCGGGGCACGGGCAGGGAGGCGCCGATTACACGGAATTCGCCCCGCTGTCTAACTTCTCCATTCTTATGCCCCGATGTTGGGGCATAAGATATGGGGGAATCACCAAAAGTACGGAGAGGGCATGATGCGGGGAATTTTCGCCGCGGCGATCGCAGCGCTTGTTCTGGTGCCGGCGGGTGCGCGGGCGGGGGAGCGGGCCGGTGATGCAGTTCTGGGCGCGGTGTCGGGCGCCGTCGTGCTCGGGCCGATTGGCGCCGCGGCCGGCGCCGTGATCGGCTACACCGCGGGACCTGGAATCGCACGGTCGTGGGGGGTCGGCGGACACCGCCGCTACCGCGGTAGGCGCCGCGCAAGACGGGCGGGTGCGCCGGCGCCGGCAGCCTCAGGCGCCAAGGCATCGACCGACGGCACGAAGAAACGCGGCGACTGGTACAACGTCACCCGGTAGCAGGGCAGGGGTGCGCGCCGCGCCCGACCCTTGATGCGGCGGGTCACGCAGTTCGGCCCGAAAGGCGCGGCGGGTCCCGGCGTCGCAAGCCGTTGCGCGGCCTATCGCTGCGCCAGGGTTAACAAAATCTTGCGGCCCGCATCGGCGATATCCAGGCTGCCGCGATTGGCGACAATGACGATCCCGATCGGCCGCCCACGCACCATCCCGATATAGGCCGAGGCGTTGTTCAGGCCGCCATATTTGTCGACAAGGGTCGGGCGATCGGCGCTTTTGTGGACTTCCCAGGCCATTGCCTGCTCGAAGCTGGGTTTGACGGAAAGCACGCCCTCCTGTGCCCGCTGCAGCGCCGACTGCAGCGCCGTGTGATCCGGCAGTTCCTCGAGATTGGCCATGAGAAACACCGCCATGTCGCGGGCGGACGCGTACATCTGGCCGGTCCCGAGCCAGTGGTAATAGCCCTGCAGATTGCCGGGTGCGCCGACCGGCGTCCCATCATGGGCGTAGCCTTGCACGGCGCGGGCGGCGAAGTTTTGCGGTATCTCTCCGCGCGGGTTTCGCTCGGGGTCGGCTGAGGCGACCGGCAGCGTCGTCGAAGCCAGACCCAGCGGGTCGAGCAGGCGCTGCCGCATCAGTTCGTCGAACGGCATGCCGAAGCGGCGCTCCAGCGCCAGGTGGATCAGCACAAAGCCGGCATGCGAATAGATCATCCGCTGGCCGGGCTGGTGCTGCTCGTCCGCCTTCCACGCCTTGAGCTTGGCGATGAAGGCGGGCAGCGTGAACGTCTCTTCGGGCCACGGCGGGTGGTCCTGCGGCAGGACGAAGCCCGAGGTATAGCTCGCGAGCTGCCGCAGCGTGATCTGGCGAATGTCGCCGCCCGCCCGCAGCTCGACCACGTATTTCGCCACCGGATCGTCGAGGCTCAGCTCGCCTTGCTGGTCGGCGAGCGCGAGCAACGCGGTGTCGAAGACTTTGCCGACCGAGCCGAGATTGAACAAGAGGTCGGAGGTGACCGGCCGGCTGTCATCGGCCATGCCGAAATTGAAGAACAAGGTCTGTCCATCGATGCGAACCGCGACGGCAGCACCGCCACGCCCGTCCGGCGGCAGGATGCGGGATATTTCCGCGTTGACGAGCGCCGCAATGCTGCGGTCGTCGTCGGCCTGCGCCGCGCCGATGGCCATCGAAACGACGGCAATAGCGACGGCAATGAGGGCAATAGCCAGGCGCCAAGACCGGTCGGGACAGGTGGCTGCGGTTGCCATGGGGTGCGCTCCAACCTTGCGGCCCGCAGAGCTGAGCGCGGAAGGCGGCGGAATTCGGATAGCTCCGGCAAAAGTGATTTGATCGCCGGACGCAAAAGTGGGGGCAAACGGTTCTTCGCCCAGTTTGAAGATTGCGCGATTATAAGGCGCAGCAATTCGTCGACCGTTTCTTCACCCTTGTCGATGAATTCGAATGTTGCCGCAGCGCCGTCGCTTCACGACTTGGCGCGTGCGTCATAAAGCTAACGTGATCGCCTTTGTCACACCGCTGCTGCGAGCGATTGATATACGGAGACCCGCATGCGCCAAGGGGAGCTTGACCGGCCGGTTAAAATCTACCACGCTGCCGATGAAGGCTCGCTTCCGGGAGTGCCGGATGGTCCCGTTTGCTTTCTTTGTCAGGGGTCGGGGGTGAGGCGTTGCATCCAGCAGATTTGTATCCTGCAGACTTGCGTCTAAAGGGGGCGAAGATCGTGAGCGCAAACTCCGGCAATCGTCACTTCGGGCCTACCATCATTACGCCGGCACCTGCATGCGAGCCCGTCCATGATCCGCTGGGGAGGCAGCGGCCTTGATCGGAAAGCATCGGCGATTCCAATTCCTCTCGTTCGACAAGAGCTGGTGGCGGCCTGCGCTGGCGCTCGCGCTGGCGCTGATGGTTTCGGGCTGCGGGCTTACCCACGCGCCCGTGCTTGATCCCAAAGGGCCGATCACCCTGATCGAGCGCGACTTGCTGTTCACTGCGTTCGGCCTGATGCTGATCGTGGTGATCCCGGTCTTCGTGCTCGCCTTCATCTTCGTGTGGTGGTACCGGCCGACCAGCAAGCATGACGTCTACGATCCCGACTGGGGCTACTCGGTCTGGATGGACGCGCTGGTTTGGTTGGTGCCCGCGGTGCTCGTGGTCGCGATCGGCACGTTCGTGTGGGACTACACGCACCGGCTCGATCCCTACAAACCCATTGCGTCCGCCAAGCCTCCGCTCGAGGTCCAGGTGGTGGCGCAGGATTGGAAGTGGCTGTTTCTCTATCCCGAGCAGAACATCGCGGTGGTCAACGAGCTGGTGTTCCCGAGCGGACGGCCGCTGACTCTGAAGATCACCTCCGATACCGTGATGAACTCGTTCATGATCCCGGCATTGAGCGGCCAGATTTACGCCATGGCGGGCATGGAGACCCAGCTCAATGTCCTGGCCGACAAGCCCGGCCAGTTTGCCGGCAGAAACATGCAGTACAGCGGCTCGGGCTTCGCCAATCAGCATTTCACGGCGATCGCGCTCTCCGATGCGGACTTCGATGCGTGGGTCGCCAAAGTCCGGCAGGCAGACAAGAAACTCGATAACGCCGCCTATGAGCAGCTCGCCAAGCCGAGCCAGCTCTATCCGGTGACCTATTATGCGGGCTTCGAGCCGAATCTGTTCGCGCGCATCATCGCCAAATACGCGCCTGCCGGCACCGGCACGATGCACGCCGCAGAGGCTAAGCCCGTGAGCCATTAGGCTGGAGATCGGACGTGTTGGGAAAACTCACCATCGAAGCGCTGCCGCTCTACAGTGCGATCGCCATGGGGGGCGCGGCGGTCACGGTGCTGGGCGGCCTGGTCGTGCTGGCGCTGTTCCTCTGGCTGGGCTTGCGCTATGTCTGGTCCGAGTGGCTGACCAGCGTCGATCACAAGCGCATCGGCATCATGTACATCATGCTCGCCAGCGTGATGCTTTTGCGCGGCTTTGTCGATGCCATCATGATGCGTGCCCAGCAGGCAATCGCGCTGAATTCCGACGGCTATCTGCCGCCCGGCCATTTCGATCAGGTGTTCAGCTCGCACGGCACGATCATGATCTTTTTCGTGGCGATGCCGTTTCTGACCGGACTGATGAACATCGTCATGCCACAGCAGATCGGCGCGCGCGATGTGTCCTTCCCGGTCATGAACGCGATCAGCCTGTGGTTTACCGCGGCGGGCGCGGCGCTGGTGCTGATCTCGCTGGTGATCGGCAAATTCTCGACGGCGGGCTGGACCGGCTATCCGCCTTATTCCGGGATCGAGTACAGCCCCGACGTAGGCACCGACTACTGGATCTGGGCGCTGCTGATCGCCGGCGTCGGCTCGACGCTGACCGGTATCAATTTCCTCACGACCATCGTCAAGCGGCGCGCACCCGGCATGACCTTGATGCGCATGCCGCTGTTCGTCTGGACCTCGCTGTGCACCAGCATTCTGATGGTGTTCGCCTTTCCGGCGCTGACGGTCGCCGCCGCGCTGCTCGCGCTTGACCGCATATTCGGCATGCATTTCTTCACCAATGAAGCCGGCGGCAACATGATGAACTACATCAACCTGCTGTGGATCTGGGGGCATCCGGAGGTCTACATCCTGATCCTGCCGGCGTTTGGCGTCTTTTCAGAAGTGACGGCGACCTTCGCGCGCAAGCGGCTGTTCGGCTACGCCTCTCTGGTCTACGCGACCGCGGCAATCGCATTGTTGTCATTCACGGTCTGGCTGCACCACTTCTTCACGATGGGATCGAGCGCCAATGTCAATGCGTTCTTCGGCATTACGACCATGATCATCGCGGTGCCGACCGGCGTGAAGATCTTCGACTGGCTGCTGACCATGTATCACGGCAGCCTGAAAATGGCGCCGCCGATGTACTGGACCATCGGCTTCATCGTGACCTTCGTCATCGGCGGCATGACCGGCGTGCTGCTGGCGGTGCCGCCGGTCGACTACCTGATGCACAACTCGACCTTCCTGATCGCGCACTTCCATAACATGCTGATTCCGGGGGCGCTGTTCGGCTATTTCGCCGGCTATATGTACTGGTTCCCCAAGGCGTTCGGCTTCACGCTCGATGAGCGCTGGGGCATCCGCGCCTTCTGGTTCTGGCTGATCGGCTTCTGGCTCGCCTTCATGCCCCTCTATTTCCTCGGCTTCTTAGGGATGCCGCGGCGCATGGAGCATTACAATGTGGCTGCGTGGCAGCCCTATCTGATCGTCGCCGCGTTCGGCGCGGTGCTGATCGCGGTCGGCATCGCCTGCCTGATCATGCAACTGGTCGTCAGCATCAAGAAACGCCAGGAAGCGCTCGACCTCAGCGGCGATCCCTGGAGCGGTCGTACGCTGGAATGGCTGACGGCGTCGCCGCCGGCCCCCTACAACTTCGCGGTCGTGCCCGAGGTCCAGGACATCGACGCGTTCCACGACATGAAGCGCCGCCGCGTCGCTTACCGGCGGCCCGCGGCCTACACCGACATCTACCTGCCCCGGAACACCAGTCTCGGCCTGATTACCGGCGGCTTTGCCTTCGTGCTCGGTTTCGCCATGGTCTGGCAGATTTGGTGGCTGGCGATCGCGGCCGGGCTCGTGATCCTGATCGCGGTCGCGGCGCGCAGCTTCAACGACCATACCGAATATTGCATGACCGCCGCCGAGGTGCAGGCCATCGAGGACCAGCGCTATGCGGCGTTGGCCAAGGCGCCCAGCCATATCGAAGACCTTGCCCCGGCGCATGGTGAACCGGTGCCACGGGGGGCGACATGACTGATCTGGCCGCCAGCGCGTCCGCCGCTCCTGCGGTCGCGCCTGAAGTCGACGTTTACGAGGAGAAAGCGCTCGGCTTCTGGATCTATCTGATGAGCGACGCGATCATCTTCGCGTTGCTGTTCGCCACTTATGTGGTCATGTCGCGAAACTTCGCCGACGGGCCGACCGGCCACACGCTGTTCAACCTCGGCCGCACCTTTGCCGAGACGATGCTGCTCCTGTGCAGCAGCATCACCTTCGGCTTTGCCAGCGTTGCGATACGACTTGGCAAGCAAGAAACCGCATTGGCTTGGCTTGCCGTCACCTTCGTGCTGGGCGCAAACTTCGTCGGCCTGGAGATCAGCGAGTTCACCGGGATGGCCGCGCAGGGGGCGGGCCCGCAGCGCAGCGGCTTCCTCTCCGCGTTCTTTGCCCTGGTCGGCACGCATGGCCTGCACGTCACCATGGGTTTGATCTGGATCGTGATCCTGTCGCTGCAAGTCCTCTTCAAAGGTTTGACCGAGCCGGTGGTGTCGCGCCTGTTCCGGCTCGGCCTGTTCTGGCATTTTCTCGACATCGTCTGGATCGGCATTTTCTCGATCGTCTACCTGCCGGGGGTTCTGTGATGCAGACGGGCGACCAATCCGAGAGCCTGCGCCCCTACGTGATCGGTTTCGTGCTGGCGCTGGTGCTGACCGCGATTCCCTTTGCGCTGGTCGTGGGGCATGTCCTGCCGCCCTTTACGACCCTGGTGATCATCGCCATCCTCGCGGTCATCCAGGTCGCGGTGCATCTGCGCTTCTTCCTGCATATCGACCTGCAATCGACGCCGCGGGAGAACATCCTGGCCTTGGCCTTTGCCGCCCTGCTGATCTTCATCATGGTCGGCGGCAGCCTATGGATCATGCTCGATCTCAACGCCCGCATGATGAGCTGAACGGCTTCGAACGTAAGGCGCCTTCTGCCGCCGCCGCTCGTGCGCCCGCGCCAGGGCGAATGGTCGTTCCGGTGGAGTTCGGAACGCCCTGATCGCAGCTCGGCGTGATGGCATTCTCTATGGTGAGCGGGCACCCCATCCGCGGATTAGCTCCGCGGGCATGCTCTGGCGGCTTCGTCGCTAGCAGCCCGAACAAATCTGCATGATTTTGTCGATGCGGATTCGCTCAAGCCGGGCTGCACGCGCCCTCGCGCGCGCCTGAGGAGAATCCACTGCGTCGCCACCCCGGCCGTCCGTTGCGGGCGCGCGGAAGACCTGTCCGACCGACGGATAGGAGCGGGCCGGTTCTGCGGCGGCTGGATAAGGACCTGCCATCGTTGCTTTGGACGCTGCTTGGATCGAATCGGCGGGAACAGGGCTGAGCGCAGCGTTATAAAAGACTGCAATCGCAAGGCCGCCGGCAAAGCCGACTGCGGTGAGGATGAGTGGAATGGCCCAGCGCGGGCCGACCGTGTCGGACACGGGCAAGTGTGAGCTGTGGCGTCTGGACATGATCTGGTCCCCGCTCGGACGCTGCACACGCTAGCGCGAAAAAGAGGGGCTCGCCAAGACCCGACTCACCAACAAATGCGTGAAGGATGCAAATGCGTGAACGCTGGGTTCGGGCAGCGAAGGCGGACCGCCCGG
>CAZTTL010000076.1:0-13643 GCA_964616635.1 uncultured Rhodoplanes sp.
AGCAACTTGTCGCCGAACGCTTTATTGAGGTGATTGAAGGCGATGACGTTCTGGCCCAAGTGTTCGGAAACCGGAATGACGATCTGCGCGGTGGTCGGTGCCTTCTCGCTCGCCTTCTTCAGCAGCTCGTCATAACGCTGATAGCGCGCCTTGGATTTGGCCTGCCGCGCTTTCGGAGAGGCCGCGATCCATTCCTGCTCGCGGGCGAGCGTCCTCTGTCGTGCTTCCTCCTCGCGGCCCTCCTGCACGAGCCGCTTCTGCTTCTGTCCGAGCCAGGAGGAATAGTTGCCCTGATAGGGAATGCCGCGGCCGCGATCGAGCTCGAGAATCCATCCTGTCACATTGTCGAGAAAGTATCGGTCGTGGGTGACGATGAGGATTGCGCCGGGATAATTGCGCAGATGGCCCTCCAACCAGTTCACCGTCTCGGCGTCGAGATGATTCGTGGGCTCGTCGAGCAGCAGCAGGTTCGGCTGCTCCAGCAACAGCCGGCACAGTGCGACGCGGCGCCGCTCGCCGCCGGAGAGCTTGGTCACATCAGCATCATCAGGCGGGCAGATCAGCGCATCCATCGCCTGGTCGACTTTCGAGTCGAGATCCCACAGGCCTTGCGCCTCGATCTGGTCCTGTAGTTCGGTCATCTCCTCGGCGGTCTCGTCCGAATAGTTCATGGCGAGTTCGTTGTAGCGGTCGAGGATCGCCTTCTGCGCAGCGACGCCTGCCATCACATTCTCGCGCACGGATTTGTCGGGATCGAGCTGTGGTTCCTGCGGCAGGAAGCCGACGCGGGCACCTTCAGCCGCCCAGGCCTCGCCGGTGAACTCGGTGTCAAGGCCGGCCATGATCCGCAGCAGCGTCGACTTGCCGGCGCCGTTGAGGCCGAGCACGCCGATCTTGGCGTCCGGATAGAACGACAGATTAATATTATCGAGCACCTTGCGGTTGCCCGGATAGGTCTTCGACAGACCTTGCATATGGTAAATGAATTGCCGGGCCATTGCCGCCTTGTCCTCGTCGCCGGTTGTAGGGATTTGCGGCTGATGTAACGAGGCGAGCAGCAAAGGGCAAGCGCCATCTGGCGTTCCCTCTAAGGGATTCCACGCTTGCGCAAAGCCGCCTGGACGTGATCCTGGGGCCTTCGAATTTCAGTAATGTGCAGTAGATCACATACGGAGTTTCACGATGAGGCAAAAAGTATCGGCAGCGGAGGACGCCGGTTCACAAATTTAAACGGTTTTTTAGGAAATCTTGCTGACGATTGAGGGGAACGGTGTTCCGCCCGCTAGGAAAGCCACAAGACGGAAGCCGTTGAGGGAGAGTGTCATGGGTGCCAGCAGGTCGGCCCCGCATTTCGGCAAGGAGATCGTCTCGGTCCTTCATTCGCTGATGGCCGATATCGTCAGCGACTATCGGCCGGAGCGCCACTACATGCGCGGCCCCGGACCGAAATGGCGTGAGAAGCATTACCCGCAGACCGCGGCGCGCCCCGTCTCCGGCCTGCTCATCTTCGGTTTTGCCAAGGTTTCGACCTGACACTGCACGCTGCCTGCACGCCGCGCCGGCACCAGCCATCGATCGTTGAGCTTCAAGAATATTAGTTCCGGTAACGGTGGTGGTGCACTGCCGCGCTCACACGCGGCGATCGCTGAGTTTAGCAATCACAAACAAGCGGCAGCCTGGGTGCTGGCGACGCCAACCGCTCGGCTGCCGACGCGCGCTGCAATCAACTCTGCTTGAGCAGGGTGCGCGCAGCGAACCCGTGCGCGGCGGCAACGCACCAAGCGTTGGCAATCATTGTCGGTGTCCATAGCTCATGCGTAGCCCGGACCGGCGGCGCGCGCCCGCGACGCCCGTGTTCGCCTCTGCAGTTCCCAAGACGAAAGCAATTCCGATGAGCCAAAAAATCCAAGGCTTGAGCATTCTCGTGGCCGGGGCATTGGCCCTGCTGCTCTCTTCATCCGGCAATGTCGGTGCCGAGCCGCTGACCCCGGGCCTCAGCACCCCGCAGTGGACGGCTTATGTCGATGACGCGGGCAACGGGGTCGACTATCCGGAAAACATTTTCCCGGTCGATGACGGCCCGGCGCCACGCGGCATCGGGCGTGTCCTGCGCGCGTCGGACGGGCGCGCTTTGATGATGGTCTATACCGAGGACAACGATGAGCGCCACAGCCCGGCGGGCTTCGTGCGCGCCAACTTCAAAGGCGCGCGCGAGGACCTCGATTATGATCGCGTGACCAACCGGTTCTTCGCCCTTTCCGGCGCCAAGGACGATCTCGTCTTTTACAGCCGCTGCAATTTTGCTGACGGTGCGCGCGGCCCGGCGCATTGCATCTATCTCGCTTATCCCAAGGATGAGGCGCGGCGCTGGGACCGGATTGTCACCCGCATCAGCCTGTCGCTGCGGCCCTTGCGCTAAACTACTCCGTCTCCAGTCCGGTCGGTACGGCGACGTTCTCGCTTTCCAGCTTCATTCCCGCGGCGAGGGCCATCGTTTCCATCAGTGCGGCAAAATCCTGCGCGAGGTAGGCCTGGGGGTCTGCTTGCAGGGTTGCCGCGCCGAAATGGGACTGCAGCACCTCGCGCATCGCCGCCGTCACCGGCATCGGCACATCGAAATCGCGGCCGAGCCGCAGGCCGAGATCGAGATCCTTGCGCAGCAGCGCGGGCGTGAACGTCGTGGTCCAGTCAAGGTTGACCATCGCCGGTGATTTGTAGGCGGTGAACATCGAGCCCATCACGCTGTTGTTGAGGAAGGCGAGAAAGGCGTGGCGCGGCACGCCCATCTTGTTCACCAGCAGCGTGATCTCGGCCAAATTCTCGAACACCACGCCGAGCAGGACATTGTGGGCGATCTTACAGATGCGCGCGAGCTCGCCGTCGCCGACATAGGCGGCGCCGCGTCGCGCGAAAACCTTCACCATGGCTTCGATCTTGCGGAACGCCGGCTCCGGGCCGGAGGCGACCACCGAAAGTTTCCCGGCCTTGATCACCTTGGCATTGCCGCTCACCGGGCAGACCACGAAAGCAGCGCCGCGCTCGCTTACGCGCTGACGCAGCGCGGCCGACTCTTCGACCGCGATCGTCGAGCAGTCCACGAGGATCGAAGGCACCGGGCCGGTGCCGGCGAGCACGCCGCCCGGGCCGAAATATACCTCCTCCAAATCCTTGCCGGTCGAGATCATGGAAAACAGCACATCGACGTCGGCGAGATCGGCGACCTTGTCGACGACCTTGCCGCCAAGCCTTGCCAGCGGCTCCGCTTTCGACCGCGTGCGGTTCCACGCCGAGACGTCATAGCCGGCCTTGAGCAAGCTCTCGGCCATCGGAAAACCCATGCGGCCGGTCCCAATCCAGCCGATCTTTTGCGTGTTGATTGCCATGGCCTGCTCCGTTCAATGTTGGACACCACGCTTGCGGCGGTCAGCGCGATGCGGGGTTTTTCTGTACCGCAATAATTTTACCGCGTTGCCGGTTGCCCGAACATCAGGTGCTGAGCACGCGGGCGCGTGAACCCATCTCGCGCGAGTCCCAATTCTTGCAACAATGAATTTGCACGCGGCGAAAATTTGCGCGGCAACACGTGGCTTCGTTCCGCGGCTGACGCTGATGAAAGCAGTGAAGAACTTCGATCGCGCATCCGGCCTGGGCCCGCTCAGCTCGATGCCGCCTGCATCTTCTTGTCGCGGCGGCGCTGGACCGAGGAGGGGATGCGCATCGCTTCGCGATACTTGGCGACGGTGCGGCGGGCGATGTCGATTCCGGCGGCGCGCAGGCGATCGACGATGGTGTCGTCGGAGAGCACGTCGTTCGCGCTTTCGGCGTCGATGAGCTGGCGGATGCGATGGCGCACCGCCTCGGCCGAATGCGCCTCGCCGCCATCGGTCGCCGCAATCGCCGAGGTGAAGAAAAACTTCAGCTCGAAGGTGCCGCGCGGCGTTGCCATCGACTTGTTGGCGGTGACGCGTGAGACGGTCGACTCGTGCATGCCGATCGCTTCCGCCACGGTCTTAAGATTAAGTGGGCGCAGATGTTCGACGCCGAGGGCGAGAAATGCATCCTGCTGGCGAATGATCTCGGTCGCGACCTTGAGGATTGTCTTCGCCCGCTGATCGAGCGCGCGCACCAGCCAGGTCGCGCTCTGCAGGCAGTCGCCGAGATAGGACTTGTCGGTGGTATTCTTGGTGCGGCTCGCCACCTGCGTATAGTAGGACTGGTTGACCAGCACCTTAGGCAGCGTGTCGGAATTCAATTCGACGACCCAGCTACCATCCGGACCCGGCCGCACGAACACGTCCGGCACCACCGGCTGCACTAAAGTCGTGCCGAATCGCAGTCCCGGCTTGGGATCGAGGCGGCGGATTTCCGCGATCATGTCGATGAGATCATCGTCGCCGACACCGCAGCAGCGACGCAGCTCGGCAAAGTCGCGCTTGGCGACGAGGTCGAGGCGGGCCACCAGCGCCTGCATCGCCGGATCGTAGCGGTCGCGCTCCTTGAGCTGGATCGCCAGGCATTCCGACAGGTTGCGCGCGCACACGCCCGGCGGCGAGAAGCTCTGCAGCAGCGCCAGCACGGACTCGACCTTTTCCGGCGCCGCCCCGAGCTTGTCTGCGACTTCGGCAACAGCGCCGCCGAGGTAGCCCGCCTCATTGACGAGGTCGAGGAGGTAATTCCCGACCAGGCGAATGGCGGGATCGCTGGTCGCGAGCATGAGCTGCTCGGCCAAATGGTCGGCGAGGGTCGGCTCCGCGGTCGCGAAGGCCTCGAGGCTGTAGCCGCCGCTGTCGCGCCCACCCGGGCCGACCGATGACCAATCCGACGATGCCGTCGGCTGGGCATTGAGCGGCGGGGTCGCGGCGCCAGGCTCGTCCGGAAAGACGCTTTCGAGATCGGTATCGAGATTGGTTTCGAGCGCCGCCCGGCTGGTCTCGAATTCTTCGGACAGCCAGGCGTCGGCCTGTTCCTGTGCTTCCGCGGCGTCGTCGCTTCCCTCGGTGCCCGCGGTGTCGCTATTCGCAGCCGGCTCCTCGCCGGCATCGCGCTCGAGCAGCGGATTGCACTCAAGCTCGTTTTCGACATAGGTGGTGAGGTCGAGGTGGGACAGCTGCAGCAGCTTGATCGCCTGCAGAAGCTGCGGCGTCATCACCAGCGATTGGGTCTGTCGAAGCTGCAGCCGTTGCGAAAGCGCCATTGGTCACCGGAAGTTGGTCCGGTTCTTGCTTATATGCTCTTACTTCCGCTGTACATTAGAAATTTTGCTAGGAAATCGCGGCGCAATTCCTGCACAAAATTTAAGCGCCGGCAGGAACTTGAGAGACGCGCCCGAACCCTCGCGGGCAGGATGCCAGATTCACATCCGGAAGCTTTCACCGAGATAGAGCCGCCTGACATCGGGATTGTTGACGATGTCGTCGGTCTGCCCCTCCATCAGCACCTCGCCTGAATAGATGATGTAGGCGCGGTCGGTAAGGCCGAGTGTTTCACGGACATTGTGGTCGGTGATGAGCACGCCGATGCCGCGCTGAGTGAGATGGCGGACCAGCGCCTGGATATCGCCAACGGCGATCGGATCGATGCCGGCGAAGGGCTCGTCGAGCAGCATGTAGCTGGGGCGGGTCGCCAGCGCCCGGGCGATTTCGAGGCGTCGCCGCTCACCGCCGGACAGAGCGATGGCGGGGGACTTGCGCAGGCGGGTGATGCTGAACTCTTCGAGCAGCGCGTTGACGTCAGCGTCGCGCCGCTTCTTGTTGGGCTCCACCACCTCGAGCACCGCGCGGATATTGTCCTCGACATTGAGGCCGCGGAAGATCGAGGGCTCCTGCGGCAGATAGCCGATGCCCAGCCGCGCGCGCTGATACATCGGCAGGGTGGTGACGTCGTGGCCGTCGAGCTCGATGCGGCCGCGATCGGCGTTGATCAGCCCGGTGATCATGTAGAACACGGTGGTCTTGCCGGCGCCGTTCGGGCCGAGCAGGCCGACCGCCTCGCCGCGCCGCAGATAAAGGCTCACGCCCTTGACCACCTTACGGCCGACGAAGCTCTTTTCGACATTGTGGACGGCGAGATAGCCGCGCGGAACGGTGCGGCGCGCGCGCTGGTCGGCGTAATCCTGGCGCCGCGGTGCCGCCTGCGGGCGCGGGCCGCGCTCGCGCATGCCGACATCGCCATGGCCGTCGGGCGAGCGCGGCCGGATTACCGGGCCGGCGGGGCGACGCGGCCGGTCCGCGCTTTGGGCCGGCGGGCGTGCCGTCTTTGTCGGTCCTCGGAACCAGCTAAAAATGAACGCCTCCCGCCACACTACCGAACGTGATCGGTCGCGCGAGCTGCTGCAAGGTCTCGAAGTCCGGCATTGCGGCCTGCGGATTCCACATTACTGGCTGAACGGGTTGAGCGAGCGCGGCTTGTTGGCATCGCGGGCGCCACCAAGTTGCGGTCCTTCATGGCCCTTTCCGCCGCCCGGCATGAGCAGAGCCTGAACGCGGCAGGACGAGGACTTGTCACATTCGACCCGCGAGACGCTGGTCGTCATGTCGACGATCAGGCGGTCGCCACGAATGACATTCTTTCCTTGGGAGATGACGACATTGCCGACGAGCGTGATGGTATTCGTCTTCATGTCGAAGAAGCCCTTGTCGGCGGTCGCCTTCTGGTCCTTCTGTGTCACCACCACATCGCCCAGCACCTCGATCCGGCGGATATTCTGCTGCCCCGCAGTGTTATCCTTCGCCGCCATCGCGGTCTTGCCCTCGGCGTCGTAGAAGACGACGAGCTTCTGGCAATTGAGGGTGGTGTCGCCCTGCACGAGCACGACCTTGCCGGCGAAAGTCGCGACCTTTTCTTTGTCGCGGACCTCGAGCGAAGCAGCGTCGATCTTGATCGGCTGATCGCGGTTTTGCGAAAATCCTTGCAGGGCGTTCGGCGGTCCGTTTGCCGCCTGCGGCGGCGCCGCGACCGCAAGCGTCGTGACCGCGAGCGTCGCGATTGTGCCAGCCAAGGCCGCGCCGACGAGGCGCCGACGCATATTTCCGGACACAAGCGCCCTCATGGCGATGCCGCCTTCGCCGCGGTCGATGGCTGTTTGGGCAACACGAAGATTGTTTCTACGCCGTCGCTGAACAGAATAACGGAGCCGCTTTCGCTGACATCGAGACGATTGGATTCAATCGTTCCCTGCGGAAACTTGGCTTTCACCGGCCGATCGGAGACGATCGTCCCCTTCTTCATGTCGATCAAGGCCTGCTCGAGGTGCGCCACATAACCAAGGCTGGTCCGCACCAGAATATTGTCAACGAGCTGAAGCTGGTCGGCCTTGACCGTGTAGATGCCGGTTTTCGCCGATATATTGATCTTGCCCTGATCCTTGGTCTGAACGTGCGCCTTGAGATCGTTCAATTCGAGTACGCCCGGGTGGGAGAGGTCCTGCGAGGCAAAGCGTGCGGTCAATTCGTAAGGCAGCAAGTCCTTCGTATAGCCGGTGAGCCGCGGCTGCTCCATCGCCACCTTGCGTCCGGTGACGACGAGCGTGCCTTTGTCCAACGCCACACCAGGGGTTTTGAACGGATTGAAATAGGCGATGCCGGCAAGCACGGCGCAGGACGCGACCGCGCCGATCGGAACGACGACACGCAGAATCCGAATGAACCGGCTGTGCCGTGCGGCACGCCGGAACAACTGCTCGCCGCGCGTCCAGTCCGCTGCGGCAAATGCATGGACTTCGGGTCGCCCGACAGCTGGAACAGCGACGAGACGGTTCATCCCCAATTTCTCGTTGCGAGATCGCCTATCCTGCACCCCGGCGGTCCCAGATGCTTAAAATCGCTCGGGAATATGGCCGTCCCGCGGCGGCGCCCGGCCTGCTTTCCCTAGGAATGGGCAAAAATGTCCTCGCCGGCCCAGCCGGCGAGGTCAAGCTTTGCCCGGGTCGGTAAAAATTTAAAGCAGGCTGCAGCCAACTCTTCGCGACCCTCCCGCGCCAGCATTTCATCCAGCCGCTCTTTCAGTGCGTGCAGATGCAGGACATCGGAGGCCGCATAAGCGATCTGCGCGTCGGTGAGTTGCTCGGCGCCCCAGTCCGACAGCTGCTGCTGCTTGGACACCTCGATGCCGAGAACCTCGCGCACCAAGTCCTTCAGTCCATGCTTGTCGGTATAAGTACGGGTCAACCGCGACGCAATTTTGGTGCAATAGACGGGCGTCGGCATGACGCCGAGGCTGTGATAGAGGATGCCAAGATCGAAACGGGCGAAATGGAAGATTTTCAGGCGACCTTCATCGGCAAGCAGGGTTTTCAGGTTCGGCGCTGTCGCCCCGCCGCGCGGAATTTGCACGACGTCGGCACTGCCGTCACCGGGCGAGAGCTGGACGACACACAGTCGGTCCCGGACCGGCTGCAGGCCCATGGTCTCGGTGTCGATCGCGACCGCGTCCCGGTAGCGCGCAAGATCAGGAAGGTCGCCGCGGTGGAGGCGAATGGTCATCGATCCGGTCTTACAGTCTGCTGATCCAGCCTTCAATCTGACCGACAATCAACTGATAAGAAACAATTTTCAGCCTCATACTGGGTACCGTAGCATACCGGCTGATTCGGTCAATCACAGTGGGAATGCGGCTGACGTGACGCTTCGCGGGAGGGCGACTTGAAAACGGCAAATCCGGTCTCGGTGGCGGTCCTGCTCGGCTTGACTCTGCTGGCCGGGTGCGCTGGCCTCGTTCCCGGGCAGTCTTCGGCGCCGCCGACACAGGCTCGTGGGGAGGAGAGCGACGAGAAAGCGGCCGCGGAGACCAAAGGTGACGTCAAAAGCGCGACCAAGCGCAAGCGCGCGGCGGGTTGCCAATCGGGCCGCATGGTGCGTTCGGCCTTTTATTGGCAGGGCCGGCGCACCGCGAGCGGTGAGCGCTTCAATCCCGATGGCCTGAGCGCGGCTCATCGGACGCTGCCGTTCGGAACGCGTCTGACGGTGACCAATCCGCGCACCGGGAAATCGGTCGAGGTGGTGATCAATGATCGCGGCCCCTTCACCCGCGGCCTGCACCTCGATCTCAGCCGTGGCGCCGCGCGGGCGATTGGCCTCACCGGCACCGGCACGGTCTGCATATCGTCATAAAGGCGCGCTTTGTTTGGATGCGAATCCGGTCGGCACCGCTGCCGCGCCCGGTGTTTGCTCCATTTTGTTGAGGGTTGAAAGGATCCTGCCATGTTCGTGATGTCTGCGCTCGTCCGCTCCTACGCGATCGCGCTTGCGCTTCTCGCCGGCGCGGATCTCGGCATGGCGGTGTCGCTGACCTCTGCGCGGGCGCTGACCGCGGCCGTCCGGGAGGTCCCATCGCAGCACGAGATCGGCGGGCTGGTAGCCAACTACCGGCGCCTGCGACCGCAGATCGCGACCGGCGGCCTTATCCAGCCGGGTGCCGTTCCGAGGCTCAAGGAACTTGGCTTTGCCACCATTGTCGACCTCCGCGGGCCGTTGGAGGGGACCGCGGCCGAAAAGCAGGCAGCGCAAGCCGCCGGGCTTCGCTATATCAATATTCCGGTGACCGAGGGGCTGCCCTCGGAGGCGCAGCTGGTCGAATTCGCCCGCGTGATCGAGGACCCGAAGAATTTCCCCGTGCTCGTGCACTGCGCCTCCGCCAACCGGGCCGGCGCGATGTGGGCGCTCTATCGCGCCCATTCAGGGACGCCGTTGGAGATGGCGGTCGCGGAGGGGCGTGCCGTCGGCTTGCGGGCGGAGCGCGAAGCCGACGTGCGCAAGCGGCTCGGACAGCCGGCGGCACATTAGGGCGACCGCCGCGATACAGCCTCGATTATGTGAACCGGACAAGCGTTTGCAGACCCCAAAGTCGGGGGGAAGGACGCACGCGATGACGAAAATATTCGGCTTGGAGAAGCTGCGACTGCCTTTGCTGGCATCCGCCGCTTTCATTGCCATTTCGATTCCGCTCGCAAACGCGGCTGACCTGCCGCTCACACGTGTCGTGCTGTCTAGCTCGGGCCTTGCCCAGTTCACCCATTCCGGACAGGTCACGGCGGGCACGACGGTCGATCTCTCGGTCAGGCTCGATCAGGTCGACGACGTCCTCAAGAGCATGACGGTGTTCGACCGCGAAGGCGCGATCGGCGCCGTCAGCCTGGCGGGAAAAAAGCCGCTTGCCGAGCTGTTCCGTGATCTGCCGTTCGGGCCGCGCGCCCTGAATTCGCAGACGGCGCTGCTCAATGCCCTGGTCGGCAGCGAGGTCGAGATCTCCGGGCAGGTCAACGCGAAAGGCCGCGTATTTCGGGTCGAGGCGGAGAGGGTCGCGCTCCCCAATAATGGCGGTACCACGACTCGCCATCGTCTCACCTTGATGACCGACAAAGGCATCGTGCAGGCGCCGCTCGAAGAGGTGAGGGCGCTGCGCTTCACCGATCCGCAGCTGCAGGCGCAGATCGAGCGCGCGCTTGTGGGGCTCGCCGAGAACCGCGCCAAGGAGCGGCGAACGCTTGCGATCAATTTTCTCGGCCAGGGCACGCGCAATGTCGCGGTGAGCTATGTCGTTGCCGCGCCGATCTGGAAGACAGCTTATCGGCTGGTGCTGCCGAAGGAAGGTGGCAAGGCTCGCCTGCAAGGCTGGGCTATCCTGGAGAATCTGACGGGCGGGGACTGGAAGAATGTCGACCTCGTCCTTGTCTCCGGCAATCCGGTGGCGCTGCGCCAGCCGCTCTACACCGCTTTCTTTGCGAAACGCCCAGAAGTGCCGGTGACGACGGCCGCGCGGCTCGTTCCGCGCGCCGACGATGCAGAAGCAAGGCCGGGCGGCCGGGGCGGCCTCCGGGAGGAAAGTGCTATGCTGAAGAGGCGGTCTGTCATGATGCCGGCGCCGCCGCAGGCCGCACAAAGCCAACGCCGCTTCGCGCCGCGCGCGCTCGCCGCAGCACCGCAAGCCGCGCCCGAACCGCAGGACCTTCTCGCCGCGGTCGCTGAAGCCGCCGCCGCCGAAGAAGCCTCGACGCAGTTACTCTATCGTTTCCCGGCCAAGCTCTCGCTTGCCACCGGTCACACGATGATGCTGCCGTTCGTCGATCGCGAGGTGACGGCGAGCCGCATCTGGCTCTATCAGCCGGAGACATCGGAGCACCGGCCGCTTGCCGCCGTGCGTATTCGCAATGATGGCGAGGCCGGCCTGCCGCCGGGCATCGTCACCGCGTTCGAACCGTCGGCCGACGGCCAGGTGAATTTCGTCGGCGACGCGCAACTGCCGCTGCTGTCCAAGGGCAACTTCAAGTTCGTGACCTTTGCGCTCGACGCCAAGACCGACATCCGGCGCGACGACAAGGGCGTGCGGCGCACGGTTCTCGGCAAGGCGGTGAATGGGCAGTTGACGCTGACCATTCGCTCGCGCCGCACCATCAATTACGAGGTGACGCCGCCGCCCGACGAGGATCGCGCAATCGTGGTCGAAGAGGCGCGCAGCAACGGCTGGGCGCCGGCGGCCGATGCGAAAAACGTCGAAGAGACGCCGACGCGTTTCCGTTACACCATCACCGCGCCGAAGGGCAAAACGACCAATGCCGCCCTTGTGCTCGACCGTATCGATCACGAGAGCGTCACGCTGACCGACCTCGGGCCGGACGAGATCTATTCGCGGATCCGCGGGCTCGATAATGAGAGTCCGGCGCTGAAAGCGACGGTCGACAAGCTCGCCGGGATCGTCGGTGAGATCAACCGCGCGCGATCGGAAAAGTCGCAGCTCGAGAAAGAGCGCAGAACCATCGCCCAGGATCAGGACCGCATCCGCCGCAATCTGCAGTCGGTCGGGACCGGTTCCGATCTCGGGCGGCGCTATCTTGATACGCTGAAGACGCAGGAAGACCGCCTTGCCGAGATCACGCAAAAAAACGCCGCGCTCGACAACGAAATCGACGCCAAGCGCAAGGCCGCAGCCGAGGTCGCGCGCCAGCTCGTGCTGTAGACGCGGTCAGCCTTTGCGGCGGATGATCGCGAACCACATTCTCGGACCGCCTTCCGGAAAGTCAGCGACGAACCCAGCGCTGACTTCGCCGTGCACGAACTCCACCGATTCGACGATCCAGTCGTCGGCGAAGGCGTCGTAAATTCCCTGCCGGGACGCACCCGCGGGGCCCCGGTCGCGCTCCTCGTCGGTAAAGCTCAGCAGGAACAGGCGCCCGCCCGGTACGGTGACATGGGCAAGCCCCTTGACGTAGCGCTGCCGCTCCGCGCCGACAAAGACGTGGAACAGGCCGCTGTCGATCACGCTGCGAAAGCGCCGGTCCCACGTATTGAGCGTCATCGCATCCTTGATGAGAAACTCGACGGCAAGGCCACGTTCCGCGGCCTTGCTGCGCGCCTGCCGAATGGCTTCCTCGACGAAGTCGATGCCGGTCACCTGATGGCCGCGGGCGGCGAAGAACACGGACGCGTTGCCGGTGCCGCAGCCGGCATCGAGCACAGGGCTCGTGACCTGGTCCGCCACCGCCACAAAAGGCCGTTGCGGCTTGCCGATCTCCCAGGGCGGGACGCCGGCATAGGCCTCGCTAAAGCGAGTGTGAGGCGATGCTTCCTCGGACATGGGTGGCCTCATGATGCACAGGCTTTGCGCGGCAATCGCCGGTGCCGCTCGCCCCGATCAGCTGCGCTCGATCTCGGCCGCTGCCCGGTCGATCGCTGCGGTGATGGTTTGCATGGCCTCGGCTGAGAGTTCTCCCTTGGCCAGCCGGACCTGAAGTGCGGCGCGGAGGTTGTCCATGGCGCGAAACAGCTCCGGAGGCGGTGCGCCGCCGAACCGGGCGCGGGCATTGGCGAGCCGGTCACGGACCGCCTGGATATCAGCCGAATGAGCCGCAACTTCGGCGCGGCCTTCTTCGGTGAGGCTGTAGAGCTTCTTCGATCCATGAGTCTCGCCGCTGATCAGCCCGGTTTCCTCGAGCAGCGTCAGGGTCGGATAGATGACGCCAGGGCTCGGTGTGTAGTGGCCGTCGAAGGCCTCCTCGATTGCCTTGATGATTTCGTAGCCATGCCGCGGCTGTGTCGCGATGAGATCGAGGACCAGCCAGCGCAGGTCGCCCTGACCGAGCGGTCGCCCGGGACGACCGGGACCGCGCGGGCCACCGAACCCGCGGCCGAAGCCGCGCATGCGCCGGAACAGGGGCTCGCGCGACCAGCTCCGCCCGCCTGCGAAGGGATCATCGTCGCCCCCGGCGGTGCCATGAAAGCCCGATCGGCCAGCGCCTGGCGCGTCAGCGTCATCGGCGGGGGCGAAATCACGCCATCGGCCACGCCCTCCAAAACCTCGGCCGCGCCAGCCGAACGCGGATCGCGGATCGCTCCACGCCTCGCTTTCGCGATGTGATTCCATGGGATTGTCGGCCGGGCTATCTGCACCGGCTGCTCCGCGTGAACGGCGCTGCCATCGGTGTATGCCGTGCCGATGCTCGCCCCAATGCCCGAAGGGCGTGCCGAATCCGATCATATTTAGACCTTTCTTAGATATATCGATATCATGCATATCGCACAGCGCTTCGCTCCGGTCAAGATCGATATATCGAAATAATTACGAAGCATCCCGTTTGGAGATTCGAAGTTTTGCGGCGGTGGCGACGGCCCTGCCATTGCCTGGGCGGACCGGTGCGGACGACCACTGCCTTG
>CAZTTL010000077.1:0-13596 GCA_964616635.1 uncultured Rhodoplanes sp.
GGGCAGCCCCGATGCCGCGATAATGGCCGGTGCGATCCCCATCGCCTTCAGCACCTGGCCGAATGGCGAGTGAATGGTGCGGTGGATGAGGAGAAACCCGCCGGCGAAAATTGCGAGCACGACATAATAAAGCGTGAAATCGTCGCTTACGTCGAAAATCCCGAACAGCGGATGCCGCGGGATGGCCTGGATGCCGTCCTCACCATGGGTGAAGCTCGCCTGCAGGCAGAAGAAGTACACCATCTGCGCCAGCGCCAGCGTCACCATGGCGAAGTAGATGCCCTGGCGGCGGATGGCGATCGCTCCGGCCACAAGGCCCAACAGGGCCGCGACGGCAGTTCCCGAGAGGATCGCCAGTTCCGGCGTAAACGGCGGCAGCGGGATCGTCAGCCGGGACCAGGAGCCGAGCCAGTAGGGAATGCTGATCGTGCCGACCTTGGCGAGATGCGCGCTGATATAGGCGGCAAAGCCGAAAAACATGGCATGGCCGAAGGAGAGCAGGCCCGCATAGCCGACGAGCAGGTTGAAGGCCATTGCGAACAGGGCAAAGCACAACACGTTCATCAGGAAGACGGGATAGAAGGCGAGCGGCGCAAACAGCGCCAGCGCTATCAGCCCGGCAAAGACCCATAATTCGCCATTGGTGCCGCGTTTAATTGCGTCTTTATTCATCGCGGCGTTCCGAACAAACCCTGGGGCCGGACCATCAGCACGATGGCCATGATGACGAAAATGACGGTGTTGGAAGCCTCCGGATAGAATACCTTGGTGAGTCCTTCGACCACGCCGACGCCGAAACCGGTGACGATCGATCCCATGATCGAGCCCATGCCGCCGATGACGACGACCGCAAACACGACGATGATCAGGTTCGCTCCCATCGTCGGATTGACCGTGTAGATCGGTGCCGCCAGCACGCCGGCCAGCGCCGCCAGCGCGACGCCGGCCCCATAGGTCAGCGTGATCATGCGCGGCACATTGATGCCGAAGGCCTGCACCAGATCGGGCCGCTCTGTTGCCGCCCGCAGATAGGAGCCGAGCTTCGTCTTCTCGATTACGTACCAGGTGATCATGCAGACCACGAAGGAGAAGACGACGACCCAGCCGCGATACCACGGCAGGAACATGAAGCCGAGATTCTGCCCGCCGGGAATCGGGTTGTCGTAGGGAAGTCCGGAGGCGCCGAACTGCTGGCGGAACAGGCCTTCGATGATCAAAGCAAGGCCGAACGTGAGCAGCAGGCCGTAGAGATGGTCGAGATGATAGAGGCGCGAAATCAGCAAGCGCTCGAGCACGATGCCGGTGGCGCCGACAATCAGCGGCGCCAGCACCAGCGCCGGCCAATAGGGGACGCCGGCGTAGTTGAGCAGCATCCAGGCTGCGAACGCCCCCATCATGTATTGGGCGCCATGGGTGAAGTTGATGACATTCATCAGGCCGAAAATCACCGCGAGCCCGAGCGACAGCAGCGCATAGAACGCGCCGTTGATCAGACCGAGAAGGAGCTGGCCCAGCAAAGCCTGCGGTGGCACGCCCAACAGCTCGAACATCGTCGAGACCTCCCCACAAGCAGGCCCTGCCCGGTGCCGGGGGTGCCGGGGGTGCCGGGGCAGGGCCTTGCCTTTGTCACCTCACATTATGACTTGTTGACCAGCGGGCAGCCGCCTTCGCTCATCGGTCGGAACGCCTCCGCCGCCGGGATCTTTGTGCGGATCTTGTAGTAGTCCCACGCGCCCTTGCTTTCCGACGGCTTCTTCACCTCGACCAGCAGCATGTCGTGGATCTTGCGGCCGTCCGGGCGGATCGTGCCCTTGCCGAACAGCTTGTCGTCGGTCGGCATCTCTTTCATCTTGGCGACGATCTTGGCGCCGTCGGCATCACTGCCGAGCGCGTGCACCGCCTTGAGATAATGCGTCACCGCCGAATAGACGCCGGCCTGCACCATGGTCGGATAGTTGCCTTTGTTCGCCGCGGCGAATTCCTTGGCGAAAGCGCGGTTGGCGTCGCTCGTGTCCCAGTACCAGGCCGTGGTCAACAACAGGCCTTGCGCGGTCTTCAGGCCGAGCGCGTGGATGTCGGTCAGGAAGACCAGCAGACCCGCGAGATTCTGGCCACCCTGGACGATGCCAAATTCGGCCGCCTGCTTGATCGCGTTGATGGTATCAGCACCGGCATTGGCAAGGCCGATGATCTTCGCGCCAGAACCCTGTGCCTGCAGCAGGAAGGAGGAGAAATCCTGCGCGGGGAACGGATGGCGCACATCGCCGAGCACCTTGCCGCCGAGCTTTTTCACGGCGGCCGCGGTGTCGCGCTCAAGCGCCTTGCCGAAGGCATAATCGGCGGTGATGAAAAACCAGGTCTTGCCGCCCTCCTTCACGATCGCGCTGCCGGTGCCGTTGGCGAGCGCCCAGGTATCGTAGGTCCAGTGAATGAAGTTGGGCGAGCATTTCTTGCCGGTGAGTTCCGAGGCGCCGGCACCCGAGTCGAGGAAGACCTTGTTCTTCTCCTTGGTGATATCGCTGACGGCAAAAGCGACCGAGGAGGTCGGCACGTCGACGATCACATCGACGCCGTCGACATCGTACCAGCGTCGCGCGATGCTCGAGCCGACATCCGGCTTATTCTGGTGGTCGGCGAACACGACCTCGATCTTCTCGTCGCATTTGTTCGCCTTGCAGTAATCCTCGACCGCCTTCTTGGCGGCCCAGACCGAGCCCTGGCCGGAGAGATCGGAATAGGTGCCAGACTGATCGTTGAGCACGCCGATCTTGATGACGCCGTCGGTAAAATTGGCGCTCATCGCCGTCGTTGCGGCAAGGCTACTCAACAGCCCCGCCATCAAGACACTAGTCAGACGCATGCATTTCTCCTTTGCATTAATCATACCCCCAGATAGCGTTCGAGCTTGGCTCGGTTCGCGGCCAGCTGCTCATTCTCGATCTGATCGACGACCTGCCCATGCTCGACGATGTAGTGGCGGTCGGCGAAGGTTGCGGCGAAGTGAAAATTCTGCTCGACGAGCAGCACGGTAAAGCCTTTGGCCTTGAGCGTGCGGATGATCTCGCCGATGTGCTGCACGATCACTGGCGCGAGCCCTTCGGTCGGTTCGTCGAGCAACAGCAATTCGGCGCCGGTGCGCAGGATGCGGGCAATCGCGAGCATCTGCTGCTCGCCGCCGGAGAGCTTCGTTCCCTGGCTCCGCTCGCGCTCCTTCAGCTGCGGAAACAACGCGAAGACTTCATCATTCGACAGGCTGCCCGCCTTGACCACAGGCGGCAGCAGCAGGTTTTCCCGCACGCTGAGGGCAGAAAAAATGCCGCGCTCCTCCGGGCAATAAGCGACGCCGAGGCGCGCGATGCGGTTGGAGCCGAGACTGATGGTTTCGTGGCCGTCGTAGACGATCGAGCCGCGGCGCGAGCGCAGGATTCCCATGATCGCCCGCATCGTCGTCGTCTTGCCGGCGCCGTTGCGGCCGAGCAGCGCCACCACCTCGCCCTTCGACACCGCGAAGGTCATGCCGTGAAGAATATGACTTTCGCCGTACCAGGCATGCAGATCGTGAACGGAAAGCAGTGGGCTCGCGCGGTCAAGCATGGGCATGCTCCCCGGCGCCAGGGGCGCCGGTGCCCATATAGGCTTCGACCACCTGCGGATTGCCGGAGACGACCGCATAAGGCCCCTCGGCCAAAACCTCGCCGCGGGCGAGCACGGTGATCGTGTCGGAGAGATCGGCAACCACCGACAGGTTATGCTCCACCATCAACACGGTGCGGCTCTGCGCCACCCGCTTGATCAGCGCCGAGATGCGGCTGATGTCCTCGTGGCCCATGCCGGCCATCGGCTCATCAAGCAGCAGCATTTCCGGCTCGAGCGCCAGCGTTGTCGCGATTTCGAGCGCGCGCTTGCGGCCGTAGGGGAGTTCGACGGCCTCAATATCGGCGAGCTCGGCGAGCCCGACATCATCGAGCAAGGCGAGGGCGCGGTCATGCAGAACGTCGAGCGAGCGCTCCGAGCGCCAGAAATGAAACGAGGTGCCGAGCGGCCGCTGCAGCGCCACCAGCACGTTCTCCAGCAGCGTCATGTGCAGAAAGGTCGCCGAGATCTGGAACGAGCGAACGAGCCCGAGCCGCGCCACCTCGGCGGCGGTGAGGCGGGTGATATCCTGATCCTTGAAGCGGATGGTGCCGGCCGACGGCTGCATGAACTTGGTGATCATGTTGAAGCAGGTGGTTTTGCCCGCTCCGTTGGGCCCGATCAGTGCATGGATCGTTCCCTTGCGCACCTGCAGGTTGACGTCGGTCACGGCGCGGAAGCCACCGAAATCCTTGGTGAGGGCAGCGGTCTCAAGAATGATGTCGCTTGCCATGCCTACGCTGCCTCGCGGCCATTTATGCAATCGTCAGTTCAACGCGATGAATCGCTCGTCATGTCCTTCACCAGACGGCGAAGTTCGAATTTCTGGATTTTGCCGGTCGAGGTTTTCGGCAAATCGGAAAAGACAACGTGCCTGGGTGTCTTGAAATGCGCGAGATGCTCGCGGCAATAGGCGATGATCTCTTCTGCGGTGATGGTGTCGGCGAAACCTGGCTTGAGGGTGACGAACGCACACGGCGTCTCGCCCCATCTCTCGTCGGGCCTGGCAACGACCGCCGCTTCCAGCACCGCCGGATGGCGATAGAGGACGTCCTCGACCTCGAGCGAAGAAATATTCTCGCCGCCCGAGATGATGATGTCCTTTGACCGGTCCTTGAGCTGAATGTAGGTGTCGGGATGCTTCACGCCGAGATCGCCGGTGTGAAACCAGCCGCCCGCGAAGGATTCTTCTGTTGCCTGCGGATTCTTGAAATAGCCCTTCATGACGAGATTGCCGCGGATCATCACCTCGCCCATGGTTTTGCCATCGGCGGGCACCGGCGCCATCGTCTGCGGATCGAGGACATCCACGTCCTCGCCGGTCGGATAAGGTACACCCTGCCGCGCTTTCAGCACCGCCTGCTCATCCATGGGCAGCGCGCTCCACTCGTCCTTCCAGGCGCAATGTACGCTCGGGCCATAGGTTTCCGTCAGCCCATAGACATGGGCCATCTCGAAGCCGCGCGCCGCCATCGCGGTCAGCACTGCTGCGGGGGGCGCTGCGCCCGCCGTCGTGACATAGACTTTGTGATCGAAGGCGCGGCGCTCGTCGTCGCGCGCATTGATGATGACACCGAGCACGGTGGGCGCCGCGCAGAAGTGCGTGACCTTCTCGTCGGCAATGGCATTGAAGATGCCCGAAGCCGTGACCTTGCGCAGGCACACGCTGGTGCCGGCGATGGCGGCCAGCGTCCACGGGAAGCACCAGCCATTGCAGTGGAACATCGGCAGCGTCCACAAATAGCGCGGATGCGGCCCCATGTTCCACCCCACCGCATTGCTGAATGCGTTGAGATAGGCGCCGCGATGATGGGTGACGACGCCTTTCGGGTTGCCGGTGGTGCCTGAGGTGTAGGACAGCGCAATCGCCTGCCACTCGTCGGGGGGCCCGTGCCAGTCGAACTGCGGATCGCCTTCGGCGAGAAATTTCTCGTAAGGACTATCACGCGGCGTGCCTTCTTCGGCGATGAGGATAAGGTCCGGCTTGTTGCGCGCCAGCGCCAGCGCGTCCTCGGCGACGCCGAGAAAATCTTCGGAAACGAATAGAAGCTTCGCCTCGGCGTGATCGAGGATGAAGGCGACCGTGCCGGCGTCGAGGCGCGTATTGATGGTGTTGAGCACCGCCTGCGCCATGGCGACGCCGAAATGCGCTTCGTACATTGCCGGGATGTTGGAGGCGAGGAACGACACCGTGTCGAGCGGACGGACGCCCCGCTTCGCCAGCGCACTGCCGAGGCGGCGGCAGCGCGCATAGGTCTCGGCCCAGCTATGGCGCACGGCGCCGTGTACGACCGCCGGATAATCCGGATAGATGCGCGCGGCGCGCTTGATCAGGCTCAGCGGCGACAGCGGTTCGTAATTCGCGGGATTTTGATCAAGCCCCAACTCATACGGCGAGACCGCCGCTTTGACGGCGTCGTCCATGCGTCTCCTCCGCAGACTTTTTTCGCCGGTTGTTGCCCCCGAGAGTCCGGCTTCGCGCGGCCACTCTGCAATTTTCTGCACGGTCTGGCAAGGTATCGGCAGGGTGACAAGCTGTCATGAGGATGTCGCAAAGAAGGCTGCGCCCGATCATGGGGCTGCCAACGGTCTAGCGCTGCGGCGGGCGCATAGGCTTAGGAGCATGATCTAAGAAAAGCTGCAGACTTTTCGGAAAAGATCATGCGACAAAACAGGGAGCCCTAAGAGCGAATTCAGTTTCCGAAGAGACCGAATTCGCTGTTGGCGCATGTTCCGGCGGAGTGCTTCAGCCCGTGGCGGCGAGCCGGTCGCCGAGCCTGAGGCCCCAGGCATAGATCGTGAGCGCTGGATTGACCCGGCTGGTGCGCGGCAGCACGCTGCCGTCGCAGACGTAAAGCCCCTCCAGGCCGCGAACCTTGCCATGCGGATCGACCACGCTGGTTGCCGGATCATCGCCGGTGACGAGGGTGCCGACCGCATGCGCCGTTCCGGCGAGCCCGGTCCAGCGGCTCGTTCCGGCATAGCCGGCATGAAACAGCGCCCGCTCGAAATCGTGAATGCACGCTTCGTGCTCGTCATGCGACGGCTTGATGCGCTCGAACTCGTAATCGAGGATCGGCCGGCCGCCGCGATTGGCGATCACCCGGTTGTCGGGGCTCGATCCGTCCTCGGTGGTGACGAAGAAGCCGAGCGCCCGCGAACCGAGCACATTGGCAAGAAACTCTGGCGTTGCCGCGGGGAGCTGGGTTGCGAGCAATTCGCCGTCGAGCCAGCCGAGGCACTGCACCGTCGAGTGCGGGTGCTGATCATTGTAGAAGATCGCGGTCTTGCGCAGGACATCGGTGTCACGGAAGGTCGAGAAGACGACGAGCGCGCTGTTGATGTGCATGCGGAAATTCCGGCCGATCACCCCGGCGCCCGGCACTTTCTGCTCGAGCCCGGTCAGGGCAAGATAATCTTCAAGCAGGCGCGGCGAGCTCATGGCGCCGCATGACAGCACGACGGTGTCGGCGCGGTAATAGCCGCCGTCGGCGCAGATCACGCCCTCGATGACCTCCGGCCGGTCGCCCGCATGCAGGAAGCCGGTGACCTCCTTGTCGAGCAGCAGGCGGAAATTGGGGGCGTCCTCGATCGGCTTGATGAAGTCTTCTTCCGAATCGCCCTTGTAGCCGGCGACCGAGGCATAGCCGTCGAAATGCTTTGCCTCCTGCGGATCGTTGACGATCTCCGGCTTGAGGCCGAGCGGCAGCGGTTCCATCCGCCAGTTCGGATCACTGGTGAGGATCCGGTCGATCACCGACTGCAGCTCGGGCTCATTGGGAAAATGATTGACGTGGAGCATGCGCTCGGCTTCGGCGTAATAGGACTCGAGTTCGGCAAGACCGAACGGCCAGCCGAGGCACTTGAACGGGGGATCGGCTTCGAACTCATGCGCGGTAAAGCGCAGCAATGCTGCGCCATACCACTTGGTCTTGCCGCCGAGATTGTAGTGCTCGCCGGTCGGCGTGAACGGCCGGCCGCGGCCGTCCTGCCATTCGGTCTTGTTGGAGAAACGACCTTCCTGAAAGACGATCGCAGTCGACAAGGTGGTGGCGTCGCGTGGCAGCCGATGGCCTTTCTCGAGCATCAGCACGCGTTTGCCGGCTTTGACCAGCTTGTAGGCCGCAGCGCCGCCGCCGGCGCCACTGCCGATCACGATCACATCGAATTTGTCAGGCATCGGCGGGCTGTCCTTCTCCGGTTGAGGGTGGCACATAGCCGCAATGGATGCAGCGCGTTTCGTAATTGGGGGCGAGCTTCGGTTGCTTGAACTTGTTTTCGATCCCGAGCAGGTGCGAGCGAACGGCGAGCGCGGTCAGCATGCCGGCCGGCGGCGCCACGAGATAGATCCAAAACGCGGTCCAGGTGTCGGCCGGCAGGGCCGAGGCAAAGCTGCGGGCCGGGTTCATGCCGAAACCCGAATAGGGCGACTCGTAAAGCACGTAGAGAAAGATCAAGCAGCCCGCGGCAATGCCGGTATAGCTGTCGAAACGCGAATTCAGCGTTACCGCGACGACATACATCATGATGAAAGCGATAATGAGCTCGCTGAACAACGCGGCGCCGACACCATCCGGACCCGGCACGGTCACCGCCCAGTTGGCTTGCGGATCGGTGACGAGTCCGCCCGTCAGCACATAGGCGAGGAGCGAGCCCATGACGCCGCCGATGGTCTGGAACACGGCGTACCAGACCGCATCGACGGTCTTGACCTTGCCCATTACCCAGAACGACAGCGTGAAGGCCGGATTCATATGCGCGCCGGAGCGCTTGCCCCAAGGCGAATAGATGATCGCGACGGCGGTGCCGGCCATCGCCGCGGCCATCACCACCCGCTTCCAGAATGCGTTGTCGATGAGATGGAAGGTCGGCGCCCGCGGATCGTACAGGAGCACCGTCGCGACGCAGGCCGACACCATGAACATGCCGAGCGCCCATCCTTCGATCACATATTCCGGCCAGTGCCGGCGCAGCGCCTCGATCGATCCGAGTGGCGGGGCCTCGAGCGAGGAAGCGGACAAGGGATCACCCTCCAGTCGCGAAACCCGGACAGCTTGCCATGCCACCAATGACGAACGGCGTCACCCGCATAACACGCCCGGCCATGGTGCCGTCTCCTTCATCTGCCGCGACATAATGCGCTGGCCATTTCCCGGCACGCGCTACGGCTCCGCCGCATACAGTTCGTCGATCAGGTTGGCAATGAGGCCGGTCCAGCCGGTCTGATGTGAGGCGCCGACGCCGCGCCCGTTGTCACCGTCGAAATATTCGTGGAACCAGACATAGTCCTTGAAGTGCGGGTCCGTCTGCATTTTTTCGTAGCCTTTATACACCGCGCGCCGACCATTCGCGTCACGCAGGAAGATGCGGCTGAGGCGGTTGCGGAGCTCGTCGGCAACCTCGTTCAAACTCAAGAAGCGGCCGGAACCCTTGGGGCATTCCACCCGGAATCCATCACCATAGTATAAGCCGAAACGGCGCAGGCTTTCGACCATCAGGTAATTCACCGGCATCCAGATCGGGCCGCGCCAATTCGAGTTGCCGCCGAACAGGTTGGAGTCGGATTCGGCCGATGTGTATTTGACCTCGGCGCTGAAGCCGGGGCCTTTGAAGACAAAGGGTTTGTCGAGATAGACGCGGGAGATGGCGCGAATGCCGTAAGGCGAGAGAAATTCGGTCTCGTCCAGCATGCGCTCAAGCACCCGTTTCATGCGAAAGGCGCGCGCGATCGAGAACAGCCGCCGCTTCTCCGCGCCGGCATCCTGCGGCTTCGAGGCGAGCAGCGCGATTTCCTGGCGATGCTCGAGAAACCAATTCATGCGCTCGACAAAATTCGGCACGCGCGCCAGCAATTCGTCGTCGATCACCTCGACCGCGAAGAGCGGGATCAGGCCGACAATCGACCGCAGCCGCAAGGGGATTTTCTTGCCGGAATCGAGGATCACCCAATCATAGTAAAAGTTGTCTTCGTCGTCCCACAGGCCGATCCCTTCGCCGCCAAGATTGGTCATGGCGCCGCCGATCAGCATGAAATGCTCGAAAAATTTCGAGGCGATGTCCTGATAGGCGGAGTCATCCTGGGCGAGTTCGAGGGCGATGCGCATCATGTTGAGCGAGAACATCGCCATCCACGAGGTGCCGTCCGACTGGGTCAGGGTGCCGTCGAAGGGCAGGGGCTTCGAGCGGTCGAAGGCGCCGATATTGTCGAGCCCGAGAAAGCCGCCCTGGAAGATGTTGCGCCCGTTCGGGTCCTTGCGGTTCACCCACCAGGTGAAATTGAGCAGGAGCTTGATGAAGACCCGTTCGAGAAACTCGCGATCCGGCTTGCCGTTCTGGCGGGCGTCGTCGCGATAGATGCGTAGCGCCGCCCAGGCATGCACCGGCGGGTTGACGTCGCTGAAGTTCCACTCATAGGCGGGAAGCTGCCCATTGGGATGCATGTACCAGGGCCGGCACAAGAGCAGGAGCTGGTCCTTGGCAAAATCGGGATCGACCATCACGAGTGTCACCAGATGGAAGGCCCAGTCCCACGCCGCGAACCAGGGATATTCCCACTTGTCGGGCATGGCGATGATGGCGGAGGCATCGAAATGGGTCCAGTCGGCATTGCGGCCTTCATAGCGGGTGGAGGGCGGAACCGGCTCGGTCGGATCGCCGCGCAGCCACTCGGTCACGTCGTAGCTGTAGAACTGCTTTGACCACAGCATGCCGGCGATCGCCTGGCGCTGCACCAATCGCGGATCGGCATGGGGAATATGGCTCTGCAGGTCGGAATAATAGGCATCCGCGTCGGTGATGCGCTTCTGGAAAATCTGGTCGAAATCGGCGAAGGCGGCGGTGTTGGGGGCGCCAGGCGACAGGCGCAGGCGGGCGACCGCGCTGCCGCCCGCCGGGATGGTGCGGGTGTAGAGTCCCGCGGCCTTGGTGCCGGTGCGCGCCGGGTTCACCGCCGTGCCGTTGCCGCGGATCACGTATTCGTTGAAAGCATCCTTGTAATAGCCGTGCAGCGGGGCGCCGTAGAGTCGCGCGGTGTTGGTCTCGTTGTCACAAAACAGCAGCTTGTCGGCATTCTCCAGATGCAGGGTGAAGTCGCCGAGCTGTTGGTGTGAGACAAGGATTGCACCGTGGCCGGCCGCCTTCAGCGCCGGCGCTTGGCTGCCGATAAACCAGGTCCAGGTATTGCGGAACCAGACCTGCGGCAGCATCACCAGGCGGGCGGGCTGCTTGCCGCGATTGGTCGCGGTGACCCGCATCAGGATGTCGTCGGCGTCGGCCTTGGCATATTCGATATCGATGTCGAAATAGGCATCGTCGTTGAAGATGCCGGTGTCGATCAGCTCGAACTCGCGGTCCTGCTTGCCGCGCCGGCGATTCTCCGACACCAGCCAGTCATAGGGGAAAGCGGCATGCGGATACTTGTACAGCATGCGCGCATAGGAATAGGTCGGCGTGGCGTCGAGGTAATAGAAGATCTCCTTGACGTCCTCGCCGTGATTGCCCTCGCCATTGGTCAGGCCGAACATCCGCTCCTTCAGGATCGGATCGGCGCCATTCCACAGCGCAACGGCGAGACACAGCCTCTGGTGCATGTCGCAGAAGCCGCCGATGCCATCCTCGCCCCAGCGATAGGCGCGGCTGCGGGCGTGGTCGTGCGGCAGATAGTTCCAGGCATCGCCATTCGCGCTGTAATCTTCGCGCACCGTGCCCCATTGGCGCTCGCTGACATAGGGTCCCCAGCAGCGCCAATCTTTCTTGCCGGCGGTTGATTCACGCAGGCGTTTCGCTTCGGCGTCGCGTCCCGGTTTTCTCACTGCGTCCATGCGGCCACCTCTTTCCTGTCGTTCGTCTGCGTGTCCTGAGCCTCGACGGCCTTTCTCGACGAAGGCGCGTCGGATGATTGTCATCGTTCAGGACACACGAATCTACCGCGAATCACAAGCGCACGAACGAATCGTATCGCCGTTTTCATATCGGTTCTTGTCGTCGTGAGCATTTCGTTAAAATGCTTTTTCGGAAAATGCGCCAGAGCGAATTCCGTTCAGGTGGAATCCGAATTCGCTCTATTTCTCTTTGAGTGATCGCATTTTCTGCGGCGAACCGGTGTCCACTTCGCCGGAAAATGCGCTAGCGGACAGGAAAATCATGACTGCGCAGCGGTGCGGTGGCGCCAGTGAAATCGTAGTGCCACCATTCCAGGCGATAATTACGGAACCCCTCGGCGGCCAGCGCCTGTTTCAGGCGATTGCGATTGGCGCGCGCCTCGGCACTGATCCGTGAAGAGGCGGTGGCGGAGAGCGGCGAGGAGCAGTCATAGGCGGTGCCGAAATCGAGGCTTGATTCGCGGGCGCGCGCCGCAAACGGCCCATCGCAGCGCCCGGCCGTCGACGGTGTGGGAAAAACCGGGTCGCTTGCGCGCACCAGGCCGACATCGACGGCAATGCCAAGCGAGTGGCGCGAGCGCTTGGCGAGAAAGCCGCGGGCGAACTGCTCCTGCTTGGGCACATGCGGGGAGAAGATCGGCCCCATGGTGTCGGGCTCCGGCCCCTGGGCCCAGGTGATGAAGGAGCGCACGGCGCGCACCGGCCGGTAGCAATCGTAAACCTTCAGCGCAAACCCTTGCGCCATCAGCCGCCGCTGCGCGCGCGCGAGCGCGTCGGCAGCGGGCCGCAGCAGGATGCATTCCCCTGCCTCGTAGCCGGGCACGCGCTTACCCGTAAAATTGAACGGCGTCGCATAGCGCATGTCCTGGCGGATCGAAGGATCGATCGCGCGCAGATGCACGAAGCCCGCGGGGAGGGCGCTCGCGCGCTGCGCGGCAGCGGGTTGCCCCACCGCAAGAGCAGCGAGCAGGGGCGCCAGACAGATTGTCACCACTCGGAGAGATGCCCGGTCAGCTCCTCCCTCCCCCCTTGTGGGGGAGGGTCGAGGAGGGGGGTATTTACAGGTCGGCGCGTTTCGAAGTTTACCCCCCTCCCGGACCGCACGCAGCCAAGCCTGCGCAGGCTGCGCAAGCTTGCCTGCACGGTCCGACCTCCCCCTCAAGGGGGGAGGTGGGGGCAGGACTGTCTTAAGGTCCGACATATGTGACACCTGCCCTCGAAGTGCGTTCCGTTTCAACGACCCAGTCGCGCAAACCCGCCCTGCGAAAATTAACGTCGCGGCCGTCGGGCAAAGTGAAACGTCCAACTCAGAGGATTGGGGCCTCACCACACCAGCACGTTCTTGAACTGCCAGGGGTCGCTTTCGTCGATGTCCTCGGGAAACAGGCCGGGGCGATTCGCGAGCGGCGTCCAGTCGGTATAGACGCCGATAACCGGACCAAGATAAGGCATCTGCAATTCGAGGCAGCGGCGAAAATCCATGTCGTCGGCCTCGACGATGCCGGCCCGCGGGTTTTCGATCGCCCACACCATGCCCGCCATCACCGCGGATGTCACCTGCAAGCCGGTCGCGTTCTGGTAGGGCGCGAGATCGCGGGTTTCGTCAATCGAAAGCTGCGAGCCGTACCAGTAGGCATTCCTGCCGTGGCCGTAGAGCAGCACGCCGAGCTCGTCGATGCCGTCGACGATCTCGTTCTCATCGAGAATGTGGATGCGCTCCTGGCGCACGCCGGCATTGCCGAACAGCTCATGCAGCGACAGCACGGCGTCGTTGCAGGGATGATAGGCGTAATGGCAGGTCGGCCGGTAGACCACGTGGTTGCCCTCGCGCACTGTGAAATAGTCGGCAATCGAGATCGACTCGTTGTGGGTGACGAGAAAGCCGTATTGCGCGTGCGGCGTCGGCGTCCAGGAGCGCACGCGGGTGTTGGCGCCCGGTTGGTCGAGCCAGATCGCGGCCTGGCAACCGCTCTTGTGCTTGTGACCGTTGCGCGGCAGCCATTTCTCGTGGGTGCCCCAGCCGAGTTCGGCAGGCTGCATGCCTTCCGACAGGAAGCCTTCCACCGACCAGGTGTTGACGAAG
>CAZTTL010000078.1:0-13536 GCA_964616635.1 uncultured Rhodoplanes sp.
AGCGCATAGCGGTCGGTCATGCCGGCAATGAAATCGGCAATGCCGCGGGCCCGCGCCGCCGTCTCGGCCGGGAGCGCGTCGCGCCACTCGGCCGGCAGCGCCTCAGGCTCCTCGACATAGCGCGCGAACAAGTCGCGCAGCACACCCTCGGCCTCACCCATGACCTGCATCACCCGGCGGTGGCGATACATGCGCTCGAATAGGAAATCCTTGATGGCGCGCTCCGCGCTCGCCATGCCCGGGGAGAAGCCGACCATCGGCGCGCCAGCCCGACGAATTTCGTCGGCACAGCGCGGATCAAGCGCCGTGATCCGGCGGCGGGTTTCGCCGACCACATCCTCGACCATGCGGGTGATCATCCGCCGCATCAGCTCGCCCGCGCGGCGCACTGGATCGACGCCGGGATAAGCGCGGTCGACCTCGCGGAGGATGTCATCCACCAGCGACAGGCCCGCTCCTTCCAGTTCCTCGATGGTGAAGAGCCTGGCGCGCAGACCGTCGTCGAGGTCATGGGAATCGTAGGCGATGTCGTCGGCGATGGCGCCGGCCTGGGCTTCGAGGCTCGGGAAGCTGTCGAGAGCGAGCGCGTGCCGCGCCGCGTATTCGGCAACTTCGCTCGCAACGGCGCGGGGGCCCCGCGGCCGACCCGCCGCGTCGATGAGTGGACCGTTATGCTTGACTAACCCCTCCAGCGTCTCCCAGGTGAGATTGAGCCCGTCGAAGGCGGCGTAGCGCCGCTCCAGCCGGGTCACCACGGCGAGCGTCTGCGCGTTGTGGTCGAAGCCGCCGAAGTCAGCGAGGCAGTGGTCGAGCGCGCGCTCGCCGGCATGGCCAAACGGCGGATGGCCGAGGTCGTGGGCCAGCGCGCAGGCTTCCGCAAGGTCTTCCTCCAGCCCGAGAATGCGGGCCAGCGAGCGGGCAATCTGTGTCACTTCGAGGGTATGGGTCAGCCGCGTGCGGTAATGATCGCCTTCGTGATAGATGAAGACCTGGGTCTTGTAGGCCAACCGCCGGAACGCCGCCGAATGGATGATGCGGTCGCAATCGCGGCGGAAATCGCTGCGGGTGCGGCTCGGCGGCTCGGCATGCAGGCGGCCGCGGCTTGCCCGCGCATCGGCGGCATAGATCGCTCGTGCTGCGGCCGCCGCTACCGCCATATTCGCCCCTTAAGCGATTGACCAAAGCCCAGCGGGCACTTAACTAGCTTGCAGTGTCACAGGCAATTGCCAGATCGATGACAGACCAAGTGAGTTTGACGGAACGGGCGGCACGGCAGATCGGCCGCATTCTGGCTGCCGAGCCAGCAGGCGCCATGCTGCGGGTCAGCGTCGAGGGCGGCGGCTGCTCGGGCTTTCAGTACAAGTTCGATCTCGAACACGCCAAGGCGGACGATGATCTCGTGCTCGCGCGCGACGACGCGACCGTTTTGATCGATCCGGTCTCGCTGCAATACATGGCGGGCGCCGAGATCGATTATGTCGACGACCTGATCGGCGCCGCGTTCAAGATCAACAATCCCGTCGCCACCGCCTCCTGCGGCTGCGGCACCAGCTTTTCGCTGTGAACTTGGCTTGCTACTGTGCAGCCACCGCCCGTCTAACGATGCCGCTGTGCCGTTATTGACGATATTCCGCGCCTGTTGGTATTTACGCCAACATGCGCGCCGAGTTGCTCATTGACGAACGGCACATTCTTGGTGCTCGCGTGTTTGTCGAGATCGTCGTTTGGCGATTGCCACGACCGCTCAAGGCCTCGGTTCATCGGTTCAAGTATCGTTTGGCGCTCGTCGTCGAAGGGCGTTGCGTCCTGCGATACGATAATGAAGCCGGCAAAGGTGATCACCGACACCTCCTCGATGTCGAGCAGCCGCACCGCTTCCGAGATCCTGCGACGTTGCTAACCGACTTCTGGCGTGACGTGGAGGAATGGAGATCGAAATGAAAACGGTGACGCTTCAGGTCGCTACCCTCGACGCGGTGAAGCGGCGCGCACGAGACGCATTTAATGGCAAGAAGCAGGGTTCCCGCATCAGCTTTGGCACACCTGAGCTTCTGTTTCAGCTTTTGACGGCCAAGCGCTGGCAGCTCCTCCGTTCGCTCGTTGGTGCGGGACCGATCACCATTCGCGAAGCCGCACGCCGGCTCAAACGCGACGTGAAAGGGGTACATGGCGACGTGAAGGCGCTGCTCAATGCCGGTGTTCTTCGGAAAACCGAGGACGGGCTCATCGTTTTTCCGTATGACGCAATCCGCGTCGACGTGATGCTGCGCGCTGCCTGATCCTCGCTTACCCATCGACCAAGCCTCCGTTCCGCCCGCGCCCCAACGTGCAGCCGTACGGAAAATCGGCTAACCAGGGTGCATGAGCGACATTCTGATTCCCCCCGATCCGTCCGATGTGCAGGACGTGGCGCTGCGCACCGCGCTCGAGGAGCGCTATCTCGCCTACGCGCTCTCGACCATCATGGACCGGGCGCTGCCCGATGCGCGCGACGGCCTCAAGCCGGTGCATCGCCGCCTGCTCTATGCGATGCGGTTGCTGCGGCTCGATCCTGGTGCCGCGTGCAAGAAATGCGCGCGCGTCGTCGGCGACGTCATCGGCAAGTTCCACCCGCATGGCGACCAGGCGGTCTACGACGCCCTGGTGCGCCTCGCGCAGGACTTTTCTCAGCGCTACCCGCTGATCGACGGCCAGGGCAATTTCGGCAATATCGACGGCGATAATGCCGCAGCGATGCGCTACACCGAGGCGCGCCTCACCGAGGTCGCCCGGCTGATGCTCGACGGGCTCGACGAGGACGCCGTCAATTTCCGCCCGACCTATGATGGCTCCGAGACCGAGCCGGTGGTGCTGCCCGGCGCGTTTCCCAATCTGTTGGCGAACGGCGCCCAGGGCATCGCGGTCGGCATGGCGACCGCCATTCCGCCCCACAACGCCGCGGAGCTGTGCGACGCCGCGCTGCATCTAATCGACCATGCCAACACCAAGAGCCGGAACCTCCTCAAATTCGTGCCCGGGCCGGATCTGCCGACCGGCGGGGTGATCATCGATTCCCGCGAGTCGATCGCCGAGGCCTACACCACCGGACGCGGCGGCTTTCGCGTGCGCGCGCGCTGGACCAAGGAGGACGGCGGCCGCGGCACCTATATCATCGTGGTCACGGAAATCCCCTGGCAGGTGCAGAAGTCGCGGCTGGTCGAGCAGATCGCCGCCCTGCTCAACGAGAAGAAGCTGCCGCTGCTTGCCGACGTCCGCGACGAATCGGCCGAGGATATCCGCCTGGTGCTGGAGCCGCGGGTGCGCACGGTCGATCCCGAACTGCTGATGGAGTCGCTGTTCAAGCTGACCGACCTCGAATCGCGCATCTCGCTCAACATGAATGTGCTGGTGCGCGGCAAGGTGCCGAAGGTCATCGGCCTTGCCGAGGCTTTGCGCGAATGGCTCGACCACCGTCGTGACGTGCTGCTGCGCCGCTCGAATTATCGGCTGGCGCAGATCGCGCACCGGCTGGAGGTGCTCGGCGGCTACCTCGTCGCCTATCTCAACCTCGACAAGGTGATCCGCATCATCCGCCGCGAAGACGAGCCGAAGCCGGTGCTGATCAAAACCTTCTCGCTCACCGAGGTCCAGGCCGACGCCATCCTCAACATGCGCCTGCGCAATCTGCGCAAGCTCGAAGAGATGGAAATCCGCGCCGAGGACAAGGCGCTGCGCGTCGAGGAGCGCGAGCTGAAGGCGCTGGTGCGCTCCGAGCCCAAGCAATGGGCAAAAGTCGCCGACCAGATCAAGGAGGTGCGCACGAAATTCGGGCCGAAGACGGCGCTCGGAAAACGTCGCACCAACTTTGCCGAGGCGCCCGAGCACGACGTGGCGGCGATCGAGGAAGCGATGGCGATCCGCGAGCCGATCACGGTCGTGGTCTCCGACAAGGGCTGGATTCGCGCGCTCAAGGGCACGGTGACCGACTTTTCCGGCATTGTCTTCAAAGCTGACGACCGGCTGAAATTGGCGTTTCCCGCGGAGACAACGTCGAAGATTCTGGTGTTCGCCACCAATGGCCGCTTCTACACCATCGACGCCGGAAAGCTTCCCGGCGGGCGCGGCCATGGCGAGCCGGTCCGGCTCTTCATCGATCTCGAGCAGGATGCCGACCTCATCACCGCCTTTCCCGTCGTCGGCGGCCGCAAGTTCCTGCTCGCGAGCCACACCGGGCGCGGCTTTGTTGTCCCTGAGGATGAGTGTTTGGCCAATACCCGCAAGGGCAAGCAGGTCCTCAACGTCGCGCTGCCCGACGAGGCGCGCGCGCTGACGGTTGCTGAGGGCGACCTGGTCGCCATCATCGGCGAGAACCGCAAGCTGGTGATCTTCGCGCTCGACCAGGTGCCGGAGATGAATCGCGGGCGCGGCGTACGGCTGCAGCGCTACAGGGACGGCGGCCTCTCTGACCTGACGACATTCAATGCCACCGACGGCTTGTCGTGGACCGATTCCGCCGGCCGGGTGTTCACGCTCGGTCTCAAGGAGCTTGCCGACTGGCGCGGCAACCGCGCCGATGCCGGCCGTCTCGCGCCGAAGGGCTTTCCGCGCACCAACAAGTTCGGCCCTTCTTCCGGTGGACCGGAGCCGAGAGCATGACGCCGAAGAGTTGCAGCGCATATGCGCAGGGCAGCCGGCCTGCGCGGCGGCTGTGCTTTTCTTGATTTTAGTCGCGCAATCCAGTCTTCGCAGACGCCCAATCGCCCGTCTGCGACACGTCTTGACCAAACGGCCCGGCCCTCGCCGCTATCGGCCTACGGGACCGGCACGGCCGTTACGCCCGTGAGATGCGCCAAGCGTTCTTGATCGCTGGAACGCGTCCCAAGGGATAACGGCGGTAAATGCCGTAATGCATGAAGAAGCGCTTTAAGAACGCGCGCATGACAAACCCGCAGCTTCCAGTGCAATCAATAACTTCGCCACTCATATTTTCGTTCCAAATCCGCCACATTTAAATAAGCCAAACTCCGGATGTTTAGTTAATTTTTCACGAAATCGACATGAGAATGCAAATGGCTGGCTAAAAAGATCGCCTGCCCCACCCCACGGCTGGTTGGCGGAAGATCGGCTGTCCCGCAACGACGGCTTCCCGCCTGAACTCACCTCCGGCAGCAACGCGCGGCCGCCTGGAGTCACGTCCCCGGCCGGACAGATCGTATTTGTTATTTTAGAATGCAATTGAAAATCATTCGCAGATAGGTTATCGACACTGAACAGAGAATTTCGACATGCTGACCCCGACCGAGGCGACGACCGCCGAGCCCTCTGCGACCGTTCTGGAAGCCCCGGAACCGGGGTGGCGGCGTCCGCGCCGCAATCCATCGCTGTCTGAGGTGTTCGGCTCGATCCCGACACGTCCGACAGGGCCCCTGTGGGCGAAGCTGATCGCGTTTCTCGGCCCCGGTTATCTGGTCGCGGTCGGCTATATGGATCCCGGGAACTGGGCGACCTCGCTCGCCGGCGGCTCGAAGTTCGGCTACGCCCTGCTCACGATCGCCCTCCTCTCGAACCTGATGGCGGTCGTTCTTCAGGCCCTTTGCGCCTGGCTCGGCATCGGGGCCGGCCGCGATCTTGCCCAGGCCTGCCGCGATGCCTATCCGCACGCCGTGTCCTGGCCGCTCTGGCTGATGGCGGAAATCGCGATCTGCGCGACCGACCTCGCCGAGGTTATCGGCACCGCGATCGGATTGAACCTCCTGTTCGGCATCCCGCTTGAGATCGGCGTGCTCATCACCGCGCTCGACGTGTTCGTCATCCTGTGGCTGCAGAATCTCGGCTTTCGCTGGATCGAGGCCTTCATCGTCACGCTGCTGGCCGTGATTGCCGCCTGCTTTACCATCCAGATCATTCTCGCCAATCCGGACTGGGGCGGCGTGATCCGCGGTTTCGCGCCAACCACCGAGATCATCAAGAACCCGGAAATGCTTTATCTCGCGCTCGGCATTCTCGGCGCGACGGTGATGCCGCACAATCTCTATCTGCATTCGGGCGTGGTGCAGACGCGGCGGTTCGGGACCAGCGTCGAGGAGCGGCGCGAAGCGATTACGCTGGCGACCATCGACTCGACCATCGCCCTGACCTTCGCCCTCACCATCAACGCCTCGATCCTGATCCTTGCCGCCGCCACCTTCCACGCCAGGGGGCAGACTGACGTCGCCGAGCTCGACCAGGTCTATTCGTTTCTCGCTCCCCTGCTCGGCTCGGCGCTGGCGCCGACCCTGTTCGCCATCGCGCTTTTGTGCTGCGGCCTCAACTCGACGGTGACCGCGACGCTCTCCGGCCAGATCGTGATGGAGGGCTTTCTCGACATCAAGCTGCCGGGATGGGCGCGGCGGCTGATCACCCGGGCGATTGCGATCGTCCCGGCGGCACTTGTCACCATTTGGTATGGCGAGGCAGGCATGGCGCGGCTGCTCATCCTCAGCCAGGTCGTGCTCAGCCTGCAGCTTCCTTTTGCGGTGGTGCCGCTGGTGATGTTCACGGCGGACCGCCAGAAAATGGGACAGCTCGTGGCGCCACGCTGGCTGAGCGCCACCGCCGCGCTGATCGCAGTCATGATCATCGCGCTCAACGCCAAGTTGGTCTACGACTTCCTGGTGGGATAGACGAGAATTCCGGTCAGCGCCGGATATCCAGCCGCTGAGCCAATGAGCGCGGCGGCCTTGGTTCCGGCGCATCCGCGGCTGCGGTGGTGCGCTCGTCAAGCGCCGCGGCGACGTGCCGCTCGAGATCCGCGCGATCGCTTGCCGCCTCGAAATTCCGCCGCCCGGCATCGAGCACCAGATCGAGATGCTTCTCGATCGCCCGCTTCTGGTCGTCATTGGCAAACGGCCAAAGCTGGGCGAGCTTTTCGGCAAGTCTGATCACGACCGCGGGATGCGCCGCGCCATATTGGCGAATCTGATCGAACGCCGCATCGAGCAGGCCTTCGAAGGTCGACGCTGGCAGCAGCAGGCGCGCCGTGCCGTTGTCGTCGCGCCACGTCGTGCGGGCCGGGGCACGATCCATCATCCGCTTGAGCGACAGTGCGACGCGGTCGATGACCGCGATCGCTGTATAGGGATCATTCTGTCCGGGAGACAGCGCCCGCACCCCAACCTCGACCAGTTGACGCAGCCAGAATTCGAGATCCTGCACCGGCGTGCGCTCCTGCCCGAACAGCACGGACGCGGCGATGGACGCCGCCAATTGCTCCGACACCGTGCCGGCAGATCGAACCCAGGCGCCCACGCTTCCCGGCAGCACATGCTGGCCGGGGCGATGCTTCAGCAGGATCAACGCATCGTCTTCCGTCGCGGCAGCGACGAGACGATCGATATCGACCGCCTGGATGTAGCCGCCCTCCCCCAGGCGGACCGGCGCATCGGTATCCCGGATCGCATCAAGCGCGGGATCGGCGGCGTCATGGCCATCGGCCGGCAGTGTTTCGCCGATCGCGGTGTCGAGCGCGGCGCCGACGCGCTTAATCACATTGTCGGCGACGATCGAGCGCGCGAGATGGTGGACGAAGAGCGGCAGCGTGATCACGCTGAGCCCGACCAGAACCGAGGCGAGCGTAAGCGCGAAATTGGGCACCCCCTCTGCCGAACCCGAGGTGATCCGCAGGAGAATGAGCAGGTACGCGGCGGTGCCGACGAACAGCGCGAGGACGGCCTGCGTCTTCTGATCGTTCATGAAGCTTGCAATCAGCCGCGGACCGAGCTGCTGAGCAGCGAGCGTAAGCACCACCATGGTGATGGAGACGACGAGTGCGGCGAGCGTGATCACCGCCGAGATGAGATTGGCCAAAAAAGCGGAGACGTCGCCCGCGTCGCCACTGAACAGATACCAGGCTGGATGGCCGGCATTGGAAATCTTGATCTGCGCGGTGCCGATCGCGAGCGCGATACCGCCAAGCACGGCCGCCACCGGCATCGCCCAAAGGCTCGCGCGGACCGCGTGCCACCACGTGAGAAATCGCGTCAGCATGAGACCTGCAAGGTCGGACCGGCCGAGAGCACCTCCCCGGCCTGAATAAGCCTAAGCGATAATGACGACCCGCAACAATCGTTCCGCACGACCGGCGGCCCCGGGATCAAGTCCCGGCCAGCCAATCTCAAACAGGCCAGCGATCACAAGATAGGCCCACGCCATAGCCAAGTTCTCCGTTCAGCGTAACTGCTCAGCCCTGCAGCGCCTGGACGATCGGCATGCGCGCGGCGCGGATCGCCGGCAGCAGCCCGCCGATCAGCCCGACGAGCAAGGCAAGCGCCAGGCCCTGCGCGATCAAGCCAGGCGTCAGCCGGAAGCTGAACACGACCTGGGTAAACCCGGCGCCGAGCGTCGAGGTGGTGAAGCCATCGAACACGAGATAGGTCGCGACCGCGCCGAACACCCCGCCGATCGCAGCAAGCAGCAGGGACTCGGCAAGCGTGCCGACAAAGGCGGGGAAGCCACCGAAGCCGATCGCCCGCAAGGTCGCGATTTCCGAGGCGCGGGAGGCAACTGAGGAGTACATCGTATTGAGCGCGCCGGCGAGCGCGCCAAGCGCCATCGCGATGGCGAGCGGCCAGCCGAGCTTCTGGATCAGGTCCGAGGTCTGCGACGACTGGTCGGCGAAATAGTCCTGTTCCGATTTCACGTCGAGCTTCAGCCGCGGATCGGTCTCGACATAGTGCTTCAGCGTGGCGAGCGCCGCAGGCGTGTCGATCCGCGCGCGCACGGTCTGAAACACATTGTTGCGCTTGAACAGCGATTGCACCACCGGCAGATCGCCCCAGATTTCCGATTCGAAGACGCTGCCGTCGGCGGCGAACACCCCGACCACCCGCCATCGGCTGGTGCCGAATTTCACCGTCTGACCGGGCTCAAAGCCCTGAAACTGACTGACCAGGCTTTTTCCCACCACGATCTCATTGCTGCCGGGTGCAAACATGCGCCCTTCGACGAGCTTGATGTCCTTGCGCACGGCGGCCCCTTCCGCGCCGATCCCGCGCAGCGGCAGGTTGGCCTTGGTCTGGGTCGAGCGCTTGATGCCGTCGACGGAAAGATAAAGCTCGGCCGAAACCAGCGGTTTGCCATCGGCGTCGCGGGCGATCCCCGGCCCTTCTTCGATCAAGCGAACCTGCTCGCGGGTGATGACGCTGTTGATCTCCGATCGCGCGCCGCCACGCAGAATAACCGCAACATCTTCAGCGCCCGCGCTTTTCAGCGTCCGCTGAAAGCCATAGGCCATGGCGAGAAAGGAGAGCAGCACCATGACGACCAGCGCAATCGCGATCACCGTCGACAGCGACAGCCAGAAGCGCTGCGGGATGCTCTTGATGTTGATGCGGGTGACCGCGGCAATCTGCAGCAGCAGCGAGCGCATGACTATCCTCGTGCCGTCGGACCGAAATCCCCTCCCCCTGAAAGGGGGAGGGTCAGGGAGGAGGTCGCGCGAAAACGTTGGTGTGATGGGAAGACCATCCAAGGCAGGAAAGACAGGCCCCCGCCCGGTTTTCTTACGCAAACCGACCTTCCCCTCTTAGGGGGAGGTGGGAATGTGAATCGATCGTCGGCATCCGCCAGAACCATCGGTCAGCCCCGTCCCATGGCATCGGCGATCTTGAGGCGGAAAGCGTTGATCGCCGGAACGAGGCCGGTCGCGAGGCCGAGCCCGATCATCATCAGCAGCGCCCACGCGGCGATCGACGGATCAAGGCTGAGGCCGGGGACTAATGCGGACAGGCTCTGGCTCAGGTTCAGCGTCGCGATCGCGGCAAGCGCAATGCCGGGAATGCCGCCGATCAGCGCGAGCAGCAGCGTTTCGCCGAGAACGAGCTTCAGCACACGCCCGCTGGTGAAGCCGATCGTCTTCAGGACGCCGATCTCGCGGGTGCGCTCGCGCACCGCCATCACCATGGTATTGCCGACGATCATCAGGATCGTGACGAAGGCGGCGCCGACGACCAGCGTGACGATCAGCGCGATATTGCCGAGCTGGGCGACGAACGCCTTGTTGAACGCCTTCTCCGTGTCCGTTGCCGTCTCATAGGGCGAATTGGCAAAGGTTGAGTCGATCGCCTTGATCACCCGGTCATTGATCGCGGGCGAGGTGGTGTTCAGCACCAGCCAGCCGATCGTATCCTTGCCGAAGGAGCGGGTCTCGTCGAAATACTTGTAGTGAAACAGCATCTGATTGGTGTCGGCCTGCGACTTGCGCTTGTCGAAAATGCCGACGATCTTCATGTCCCAGGTGTGCGAACCGTTTTTCTGCGAGAAGATGCTGCTCGCGATCGGCACCGTATCGCCGACTTTCCAGCCCCATTTCTCCGCCATTATCCTTCCGACCAGCGCGCCGGTGCGCTCGCGCAGGAAGGCCTCGCGCATGTCCGGGGTGAGCACGAAGTCATTGTCGACCACCTGCAGGTAGGTCTCGGGCTCGACCGCAAAGACGATCAGGAAGTTCTTCGGGTCCTGGTAGTAACCGCCGAACCAGTTCGCATGCGTGACGAGGCGGACCCCTTCAATCCCCTTCACCCGGTTGAAATAGGAAATTGGCAGCGGCTGGGTGAAATTGATCTTGTTGACGACGACGAGCCGATCCGCCTCGGCGACTGCCTCGCCGGCACTGAACGCACGCTCGAACGCGGCCAGCACGCCGAAGATCGCGAACGCGATCAGAATTGAGAAGATCATCAGGATGGCGCGCAGCTTCTTGCGGAACAGATTCTTGCGGATGAGGACGAAATCGTTCACGCCGCCAATTCCTTCTCGATGAAATGGCCTTTGTCGAGATGCAGCGTGCGGCGGGCATAGCGCGCCGCCGCGGGATCGTGGGTGACCATCACGATCGTCTTGTCGAGATCACGGTTGAGCACCGCGAGCATGCTCAAGATTTCGTCGGCGGAATTGCGGTCGAGGTCGCCGGTCGGCTCGTCGCACAGCAGCAGCTTGGGATCGGAGACGATGGCGCGGGCAATGGCGACACGCTGCTGCTGGCCGCCCGACATTTCCCGCGGATAATGGTTCGCCCGGTCGGGCAGATTGACGATCTTCAGCGCCGTTTCGACATGCTGGCGGCGCTCGGCCGCACGCAGATGGGTGAGCAGCAGCGGCAGTTCGACATTCTGCGCCGCGGTCAGCATCGGCATCAGATTGTAGAACTGGAAAACGAAGCCGATCGTGGCGGCACGGAAGTGCGCAAGCTCCCCTTCCGATAGCGAGTCGATGCGCTCGCCGGCGATCTCGATCTCGCCTGCGTCGGGGCGGTCGATGCCGCCGAGCAGGTTGAGCAGCGTCGACTTGCCGGAGCCGGATGGCCCCATCACCGCGACGAAATCCTTGGCTGGAATCGTCAGGTCGAGGTGATCGAAAATGCTGATCGACTCCTTGCCCTTGACGAAACCCTTGTTGACGTGGCTCAAACGAACGAGGGTGTCGGACATCGACGCCAATCTCCGCAACGGTTGAGGTGGGCAGCTGCTATTGCGCCGACGAGGTCTTGTCGCCTGCCAGCGCGCCGTCGTCGAGAAACGTGACCTTCACCGCCATGTCGGGAAGGATGCGCGGGTCTTTTTGCCGAAACCCGATGCGCACCCGCACCGTCGCTTTTTCGCGGTTGGCGGTCGGCACGATGGCGATGACATAGGCCGGGATCGTCCAGTCGGGATAGGCGTCAAGCACCGCGACCACGGCGCCACCCTCGCGCACGCGCCCGATAAAGGCTTCGTTGACATCGACCTCGATCTCCAGCGAATCCATATCGACGATGGTGCAGATTCCCGTGCGCGTGTAACTTCCGCCGGCCGAGAGCGGCGAAATCATCTCGCCGGCCTGGGCGCTGCGCTCGACCACGACCCCGCCGAACGGCGCGCGGACGCTGTGCTGGTCGAGCACTTCGCTGACACGGCGCGCTTGCAGCTTTGCGGTCTCGATCTCGGCTCGCGCCTGATTCAACTGGGCGCGCAGCACAGCGACCCGCGCCTCGGTGCGGGTCAAGTCGGCTTCGCTGGCGAAGCTTTTCTTGGCGAGGCTTTGCGTGCGCTCATGGATACGCTCGGCGTCGCGCAGCTCCGCCGCGGTCGCATTGGCCCTTGCCTCTGCCGCCTTGGCGCGCGATTGCGCGAGCGCAAGATCGGTCTCGGTCAGCCGGCTCTTGATTCGCGCGAGCACCTGCCCGGCCTCGACTGTCATGCCCTCCTCGATCAGCACCTCGGTGACCTTACCGGTGATCTCGGCGGCAACCGTCGCTTTGCGCCGGGCAACGACATAGCCGGACGCCGTCAGCCCGCCACCGCGCCGGCGCGATGCCCTGACCGGCGCGCGTTCCGGCAGGGCCGAACTTTTCGTCGTCGACGCCGGACTCCTCGAAGCGGGAGCCGCAGCGGCTGCGGTTGATGCGTCACGCGATGATGCCGGAGCAACAGTCGTCACAGCCGCTGCCGTGCGCTTCCCGACCTCACTGCGCGGAAACCCAAGCCAGAGTGCGCCGCCGACGATCACAAACGCGCCGAGCGCCGCAACCACCCAGAGCGACCGCGCGCGACCGCGCAATCGCGGCGGCTTTGCGTCGCGGTCGATTGCAAGGGATTGCAGCAGCTTGGTTCGATCGTCCATCACGTGCCCCGCGATCGCATTTTGCGATCCGGTGTTTCAGTGTCGGGCCAAGGTGATCCGTTATGCCGAGAGCGGATGATCACACAAAAGCTCTTAGGTGCTCACACCTGCGGTTGCAAGGCTTCCGCGAAGCTTGGCTCCGCCAGCCGCGGCTACCGCGACCGTTGGTGCAAGCCAACTGTTGCAATATCGTGACCGCCCGGCACTTTCATCGTGACCACCCAGTGCTTTCGCTCCGTATTATAGTCGCCCGGCAACGCGCGTTGGAAGCGCAGCCGCACGACAGGACGACCGCATCATGATTTACGAGCTCTACTACTGGCCGACGATCCAGGGCCGCGGCGAATTCGTGCGGCTCGCCCTGGAAGAGGCTGGCACCCGCTATATCGATGTCGCACGTGGCTCGGACGGCAAGAACGGCATGGCGGCGATGCTGACATTGCTCGACGGCAGCGCGGTTGCGCGGCCGCCCTTCGCACCGCCCTTCCTCAAGGCTGGCCGCCTGCTGATCGGCCAGACCGCAAACATTCTGATGTATCTCGGGCCGCGCCATCGTCTCGCGCCGGCGAACGAAGCGGGCCGGCTGTGGGCGCATCAGCTCCAGCTCACCATCGCTGACTTCGTCGGCGAGGCCCACGACACCCACCATCCGATCGCCTCGAGCCTCTATTACGAGGACCAGAGACCAGAGGCCACGCGCCGCGCCGAGGATTTTCGCAAGAACCGCGCGCCGAAATATTTGGGCTATTTCGAGACGGTGCTGGCGAATAACGGCGCGGGCAAACACCTGATCGGCGGCTCGCTCAGCTATCCCGACTTGTCGCTGTTCCAGGTGGTCGCAGGATTGCGCTATGCCTTCCCGCAAATGATGCGGCGCCTCGCGCGCAAGCTGCCGCATGTGACGGCGCTGCATGACCGCGT
>CAZTTL010000079.1:0-2485 GCA_964616635.1 uncultured Rhodoplanes sp.
TCGAGGTGCAGCGGTTGCTCGGCTCCGACATTGCGATGCAGCTCGATGAATGCGTGCGCCTGCCGGCCGAGGCCCGTGAGATCGAGCGGGCGATGCGGCTGTCGCTGCGCTGGGCAGAACGCTGCAAGCGCGCCTTCGAGCCGGATGTTGCGAGTGGGCGCGCGCTGTTCGGCATCGTGCAGGGCGGCGACGATCCGCCGCTGCGCACCGCGAGCGCCCGCGCGCTCGGCGACATCGGCTTCGACGGCTATGCCATCGGCGGCCTTGCGGTCGGCGAGCCGCAGGCAACCATGCTGGCGATGATCGAGCACACGGCGCCGCTGCTGCCGCAGGATCGCCCGCGCTATCTGATGGGCGTCGGCATGCCCGACGATCTTCTTGCCGCGGTCGCGCGCGGCATCGACATGTTCGACTGCGTGCTGCCGACCCGCAATGGCCGCCACGGGCTCGCCTTCACCCGCTTCGGTCCGATCAATCTGCGCAATGCGCGCCATGCCGATGATCCGCGGCCGCTCGACCCCGAAAGCCGTTGTCCGGCGGCGCGCGATGTCACGCGCGCTTATCTGCATCACCTCGTCCGTGCCAATGAGATGCTGGCGGCGATGCTGCTCAGCCTCAACAATCTGTTCTACTATCAGGACCTGATGCAGGGCATGCGCGCGGCGATCGCCGAGCATCGCTTCGACGATTTCTGCGCAGCGACGCGAGAAAGCTGGGCGCGCGGGGATGCCGGGATTGATTAGAACTGCGGCCCGCCATAGAGCCAGGCGCTGCTGTCATAGGCCTGCTCGGGCGTGCGGTTGTGCAGCAATTCATAGCGCAGCTCGGAGGCGACGCTTTCGGCGTGATAGAACTGGCCGTAGACGCGGGCCATCAGTTGCACGCGTCCGGTGCGCAGATAGCGCGCATCCTGATAGGCCTGGAAGGCAGCAGGAATGTCGTCCGGCATCGCCGCCATTGTTTCTGCCAGCAGCACCGCGTCCTCGGTCGCCATGCAGGCGCCCTGGGCGAGATATTGCAGCATCGGATGGGCGGCATCGCCGAGCAGGGTCGCGCGCCCGCGCGACCAGTTCTTCACCGGCTCGCGGTCGCACAGCACCCACATGCGCCAGGTCTTGATGCGCTCCAGGAGGCGCAAAACCTCCGAGCGCTGGCCGCCGAAATGCTTCCACAGCTCTTCCGGATCACCTTGGCTATTCCAGCCTTCGACATAGCGGTGGGAGTGAAAGACAGCGACGAGATTGTAGAGCGTGCCGCGCCGTAGCGGATAATGAACCAGATGGGTGCGCGGGCCGGCCCACAGGATGACGTCGGGGCGCCACAGATCGCTCGGGACGTCTTCGCGCTTGAGCACGGCGCGATAGGCGATGTGGCCGGACACGCGGGGTTCGCCGTCATTCACCACCTTGGCGCGGATGCGTGACCACAGGCCGTCGCAGCCAATGAGGGCAGAGCCTTTAACCTGCTCGCCGTTATCAAGCCACAGCGTGACGCCGTCCCCGGTATCCTTGAAATCGACGACGCGGCTGTCGGTCTCGAATGAGATCAGATCAAGCGACCGGCAGGCATCGAGATACACCGCGTGAATGTCGGCGCGGTGCGTGACGGCATAGGGGTAGCCGAAGCGTTGCAAAAAGCGCTCGCCGAGCGGGATCGTGGTGATGATCTCGCCGGTCAGCGCATCGCGCATTTCCAGCTTGCCCGGCTGCCAGGCCTCGACCAGCATCTCGTCCTTGAGCCCGATCTTGTCGAGCACGCGAAAAATGTTCGGTCCAAGTTGGATGCCGGCGCCGACCTCACGGAACTCCGCCGATTGCTCGAAAACACGAACCGGAAGATTCTGACGTGCAAGCGCAAAGGCGGTCACGAGCCCACCGATTCCACCACCAGCAATCAAAATGGGATGCGTGTCGGATAGAGGCGCCATGACGAACTCCAGAATCGGGCAGGGTTCGTACCATGTCGGAAATAGATGTTAGATCAAGGGGGTGAACCGAAGAATTTGTTTGGAATTACTCCAGCTCGATGAAATCGCTCGAACTACGGCATCCGTTTTAACAATTTGCGCGATGCACAGACGGCCATTGTCTTGCGGGCTGAGTATCAGTTCTGACAAAAACAGGGTCCGACTCCGCGGGAGCCGGACGCTGTTTCATTTTGTTTCGCGGGCGTCCGCCGCCGCGCCGTGATGCAATGCTTCAGCGCGCGGCCGCGCGGGCACGGGCTTTCGGTTCCGCCGCCCCGGCTGAAGTCTTGGCGACAGGCCGGAGCCGTGTGACGGTTGCCGAACTGGCAGGCGCGCTCTCCGCGACGCTAACCGCGGCCGGTTTCGACGCAGCCTTGCGGGATGATTTTTTCGCGGATTTGCGCGCCTTGCGCGCGGCAGTCTTTTTCGGCTTGGCGGTGGCGGCGGCCGGTGCCTCGAGAGTGGCCGGAGCGGAAGCCTCCGCGATCGCAGTCGTGGCAGCGGCCTCCTCGATCGCAG
>CAZTTL010000079.1:2585-13447 GCA_964616635.1 uncultured Rhodoplanes sp.
GCCGGAGCGGAAGCCTCCGCGATCGCAGTCGTGGCAGCGGCCTCCTCGATCGCAGGCGGAATTGCGGCTTCCTCCATCGCGGTCGTGGCAACGGTCTCCTGGTTCGTCGCCGTCGGCGCGCCATTCTCGGCTTCTGCGGCCGTCGCGACGGGAGCTTCCGCAGGCGGTGCGGGCAGAGCCGGCAGCGCCTCGATTTCGATCTCGGCAAGCACCTCGCGCTCGGCCATCAGCCAGAAATGATGATTGTCGTCTGAGCCACCACTGTTCGCCCAGAGGCAATATGCGCGTTCACGAATACGATCTTCCAATGTCCTTTCCATGCTCGCCTCCTGTTGTCGGCATCGGGCTCTTGCATGCCTTAATTATGGTTAACAGAACGTTAACCACGCACGCGTCGCGTTTACGATTTCGGGAAACCCTGGCCGACCAGCGCGGCCCGATGGCTCATGAACAGGCGGCAGCGCTCAACATTTCGCGAAAGCGCTCGGGGATCGGTGCCGGGCCGACTGAATTGTCGGTGCGCCGCACCGCCCACACCCGCGCCTCCTGGCCTTCGAACACCAATTCGCTGTTGCGGCGCGCCCGGTAGCCGACGCGAAAGCTCGTCCGTCCCCAATGGGAGATCTCAGCATCGATCACGAGGGCGTCGTCATAGCTCGCCGCTGCGAGGAAATGGGCCTTGGCCTCGACCAGCGGCAGGCCGACCGCGCCGAGCTCATTGCGGATCACCCGCAGGCTCAGTCCTGCCCGGCGCAGCAGCGCCTGAAACGCGCTGTCCATCCAGTAGAAATAGTTCGGGTAAAAGACGATGCCCTGCTCATCGCAGTCGCCCCAGGCAATCTGCACATTCAGGCTCGGCGGCATGGATGTCCCCTCCCAAGATGGCGCGACGATGCCGGATCAACAGGCCGGCCGGCGTGACCATACGCGAGTTCGCCACGGCTGACAGCAAGCGCCGCGATCGCGATTTGGACCGCGAACACCAGTGTGATCCGGCGCACATCGCGCGGGCGGCGTTCCACGTAAACTCGCAGGCACGCTGAGCGCAGACGCTCTCATCCGATGACCCGGAGGAAGCCATGTCCACGTTCACTGTTTCTGCCGACGACCTGCTCATGTTCTACGCGGACTCGTCGCTGAGCTTTTTCGATTGGATCATAAAGGCCCGCACCGGCTTGCAGAACCGCCACAGCCTGCGTGCCTGCGGCCGGCGCCGCGCGCACCTGCCGAATCACGACTTCGCGCGCATGCAGCTGCGCAGCAAGGCAAAGCGCGGTGCTGCGATGTGGAACGACTGACGATTTCTTTCGCGGAAGCGGGCGGCGCTGGCGACGAGCGGAGCCGCCTCAAGTCGTCTGACCCGGCTGGACCAACAGGAGACGAGGGCCGAGCCATGAAGCACTACCTGGACGGAATCATTTTCGCCGTGCTGTGGACCCTCGGCGTGGTGATCTTGGAGCCGCCGTCAGACGTAGCCGGCATCATCAGGCTGGCAATCGGCGGGGTCATCACCGGCGTATTTTTCCACCTCGCCATGGCGTGGTGGGTCAGGCGTCAGGCACGCCGCAATTCCTAGAGCGAATTCAGTTTTCAAAGAAACAGAATTCGCTCTGCTATTTTTTCGTGATCGCATTTTCCTGGTGGCGAACCAGTGTCCACTTCACCTGAAAATGCGCCGGCCCTGAGCAAAGCCAGCGCACCTGCCCGGTCGGGCAGGAGGAGAGTGCATGTGATCTCGCTCACGCGGCTCGCGCGGGGATGTCGTGGTTTTGCTTGCTTACGACACGCCTGCTCGTTCGATTGACGGCGGCGACCGAGCGGACAATTGCCGACCACAGGCTCACGATCTCGTCCGCTGCCGGAGAATCCGGTGCCGTTTCCAACGCGCTGGCGCCGGTGACGAGCGCGATGGCAAGGCCGGTCCGCTGCGTGATCTGCCCCGCCCAGACCGGGATGCGCAGCTTTTCAAGCTGGGCGCGCGCTGCTGCGACCGCGAACGGCTCCTTGCCGTCGCGCTTCGCCGGAGCGGCATTGATCACCACGGCGTAGGGCTTGTTGCGCTCGCGGATTGCATTCACCATGTTGCGCACAGCGCCAAGATCGAAGCGGCTCGCGCGCGCCGGTATGACCACAAGCGTCGCCGCCCGGATCGCTTCATTCACGACCAGCCACGGCTCGGACGGCGCATCGATGAAGACCCACTCGAAGCCTTCAAGCCTCGCCGCAGCAAGCGCCTGCTTAATGCCGCGTCCGGCGCTTTTGACAGCTGGCATGTCGTGCGAGCGCCTGGCATGCCACATGGTCAATGCGTTTTTCGGGTCGGCATCGATCAATAGACAGCGGCGACCGGTGGCGAGGGCGGCGACGGCGAGATGTGCGGCGAGCGTGCTCTTGCCGGCGCCGGCATTGCGAGAAACGAAGGTGATGACGTTCATTGCAATGTCCTCGGTTCAAAAATCGAACCGAGCGTGCAACTTAGATGGTTAATGCAAAGTAAAGGCGCCGGCCCGCCGCGATCGTGACGAAGAAATATCCGCGTCGGGTTGCCGTCCTGCCGCACGCCGCAGCGCGTCGGTCAGGTTGGCAAGCGAAAACGGCGCATAGCGCAAGACGAAATGGTGGCGGCCCGCCGGCACTTTGACGGCCATGAACAAAGGAGGCGCGCCCGTGAGCGGCACCGCGCGCCCGTCACGCTCGGCGATCCAGCCGGGATAGGCGGTCATATGCAAATCGAGCACACCGCTGCGCTCGGCGCTCGTTTCGATCTCGATGCGATCGGGTCGCCATCCGACGATCCGCGCCGCGGCGCCGGCCTCGGTGCGGCCGCCTGAGTCGCCGGGCTTCGTTTCGGTGCGGAAGACGACACGCGGCGACGGGTTGGTGAGGTGGTAAATCCAGACGCGCGGCCCCGCAAGCAGCACACTCGCATCCGGGCGATGCAGCAAATGTGGGATCAGTTCGACCGGGCGGTCGAGCACCAGGAATTCGAGCCCGAGGGCGCGCGCCAAAGCGCTATCGTAGCCCGCGAACGAGGCGGGAAAGACCCGCAGGTCGGCGCGCCAGTTTTCCTCGCCCGGCGCGACGAGGCGATCGTAATCGCCGATGCGCAGCGGATTGTAGCCATTAATCGCCTCCCAACCGCGCACCATTGCGAGATTCTGCCACGGCCCGCCGCGGCCGAGCACTTCGACGCGGGGGCGTTCGCCCGCAGCCCGCCGCTGTGCCATCGCGCTTTCCAGCGCGGCGATCGCCTGCGCCTCGATACCGGCAGGCGCCTCCAGCACGGCATAATTGGTGCGCGGTTCGGCATTGAGCCGGAAGGCTGCGTTCCAGACGATCAGCTCGGCCACCGCGACAGTCGTCAGCGCCGCGGCGGCAAAACCGCGCCGGCGCGGCGTGCGTGCGATGACAAGGATCAACGCGACGGCCGCCATTACCGGGATGGCTTTGGCGATCGCGAGGAGAGCCGCGCGCTCATGGCCGCTGCGCGCCGAAAACACCACCGCGGAGACGAGCACCACAATCACGCCGGTCGCGACCAGGATGCTCGGCACAGGGCGCAGGCGAGGCAAACCGTCGCGCACATAGTCGGCTAGCAAATGCCCGCTGAGCAGCGCGAGTGCCACCAGCAGAACGAAACTCGCATCGACCGGCCGGCGGAAAAGCGCGATGCCTGGCATTACGCGAAACACCGGCGCAAAGAACGGCGTGTAGCGGCCGAGCATGTAAAGCAGCGCCAGCATGAGAACGGCGCTCAGCAGCAGGCGGCCGCGCCGCAAGGCGCCCATCCCGGCGAAGCCGAGCCAGAGGACAAGCATCGTCGTTGTCGCGCCGACGAAGAGATAGTTGAACGAGTCGTCGGTGAAGTGCACCTCCGGCAGCGTCGCAGCATTCGGTCCCCAGTAGTGCGGTCCGTGGGTACCGAACACGTCGGCGACCCCGAGTGTCGCGAGATTGACGGGATGGAGCGATCCCGCAAGCGCGTCGGCGAGCGCAACGGCGGGACGGTTGGACAGCGCGGCGAACTGCAACGTGAGCAGCATTGGAGCCGCGATCAGCGCGCAAGTTCCCAACAGCATGATCGCCAGAACCGGCAGACGCTCGCGGAGAAAATGCGCGGGTCGCTCGGCACTTGCGATCGTGCAGAGAACATAAGCGGCAAGCCAGAAGCACAGCAGCATCGCCACCTGATTGCGGCCGAGCACAAGCTGCGCAGCGATAAAAACAAAGCCAAGAGCGGCGGCGACAGACCGCCGCTCCAGCGCCAGCGCGAGCAGCAACAGGGTGATGGGAAACACTGCATAACTGAGAATAATGCCGGTATGCTGCAGGCGGCCGGCGGCCGGTCCGCCGAGCATGAACAGGCTGGCGGCAAGCACACAGGCGGCGATCGGCCAGCGCGCGCGCCAGCCGATCACGCCAATCGCCAATGCGCCGAGCAAGAGATGCGCGAACACGATCACATCGAAGCTGCGGAGCGAAGGCGCGGCGTCGAGGAATCCCCACAGCACGAACGCCGGCGCAAACACCAGCGATTGCGGATCGGCGACGCTTGGATGCCCACCGTAATGATAGGGGTTCCAGAACGGCGTGGCGCCGGCCTGCAAGGCTGCCGCGAGGAAGCGGAAGAACGCATAGAATTGGTTCTTGGAGTCCCACGGCACCACAGTGTCGGTGACGATCCAGCGGCTGAGCGCAATTAGCCAGATGACGCCGATCAGCGCGCATAGGGCACCAAGGCGCGCAAACGCTGTCCCCGCAGCAGGTGCCGCATCAGAGCTGCCAGTGCTGGTCATCTGGTTCGGGAGCACCAGTCCGTGCAGGTGAAGCGTTCACGTGCTCCTCGCAAAAAGTTGAAAGACCGTCGGCCATAGCCAAGGTCGGCACGATAACTCCCTTGAGGAAAACGGTTTTGATCTTTTGGTTGCGGTCGCCGGGGCGGGTTCAACCCGCAAGCGGGAGCGCTTGGACCGCTGTTCGCGTGCCCTGTTAAGCATCTGTTTACCATGTCCTACGCACTTGCGCTTGGCTGCGGTTGGACCATTCAGAACCAACCGCGCGTCTCAGAGGATATCGCTTCGATAAGCATCCGCTTCGTTGGAAATATGTGGAGCATCCCCCCATGCGCATTATCCGAGACGACATTCCCGGCTTTACCCCTCCCGGTGAGGCCTTGGGTCACTGGCGCCGGCGCTCTGTGATTGCCGTCGAACTGCTGATGTCGTTCGCTTTGATCGCCGCCATTGGCATTGCTGCTTTCGCTGTCAGCATGGAGTTTGCCGAGGCGGTCGCGCTCAGATCCGTTCATGCCTCGGCTCCTGGCGTCGCCCTCTGGGCGCTGCTGCTGCTCCTCCTCGGGACCGGCGGCCTCACCGCCTTCGCGACGCTTGCGCCTGTTATTCGGAGCAAGCCCGTCCGGGTGCGGCGCCGTTGACGGCACTGGCTTTGGGCGCAAATGCTTTTTTCGGTGGATCAGAACATGCTCCGTTTGCCTTCCTGGGATTGCATTTTCTGCGGCAAGCCCGTTGCCGCAGATCCACCTGCCCCGCGAGGAGGCCGCGACCTTTTGCTCGATTTGTTCGATCCGCGACGGTTCGGTCGCTGAGGTGATGACGCCGGGATGGGCTTCGGAGTCATCGTCATATGCGGTACGCTTGTGCCGTTTAGCGTATGCGACATTGTCATCGTCATCTTCGTCAGATGCTATCGTCATCGCCTGCCGCTGCGTCCCGCAGGCGACGCTCGCAACGCGCTCGGCGTCTGCACGGGTACGGCGCGCGAGGCTTGATAGCGGGTGCAGCAATGACGCCCCTGTCCCGAATTTTAGGCGCCGGGAGCTATGAAAAGTCGTTGCTAACCGCTTTACGTTCGTGCCGGGCCGACTATAAGCGCTTGTTATGGAGGGTTCGGTCGCGAGGGCAGAGGACGTCTGTTCCATCGGCAAACGCAGAGGCGAGTTGGCTGGCGGCAGGAGCGCGCCTACGGCACGTGGCTTAGCGCCCGCCGGCGGGACTGCGCCACCCTGCCCGAGGTCCAGCGCGGCATGCCGTTTGCCGTGGCCGTCCCATCGAGGGCGCCGAACGCGCGTGTATCCAAACCCTGGGCGGCCTCGTCTATAAGAAAGAGAGACAATCCGATGGTGTCGTTTAGCTTTAGCATCCTGCCCCGGCTCATATTAAGATCGCAGGGTGTCGATGGCGTTGCGGCGCGGGGACCGCATCGCCACAGCGATGCGTCGAACTAGAAGTCACGACGTGCCGCCAAGCCGCGCCCAAGCACCTCGCATGCACCGTGCTCGATCACGGTCTTCGACAAATAATAAGGGGAGCCCGAAACCATGACCCGGACGCTCGACGCGGCCGCCGCCGCCGAAATCCCGCCCATCAACGACCGTACCGTCCGCACGGGTCTTGATCCGGACTCCCTGTATCGCGCTGTTTGCGATTATCTTTTTTACTTTCAGGGACGCCATCCGGCGACCGCGTCGCTCAACGATTACTACCTCGCGGCTAGCTATGCGGTGCGCGATCGTCTGTTCCAGCATGGCGTGCAGTCGCTTGACGTGCTGATCCAGCACCCGGAAGCGCGGGTCGTCGCCTACCTCTCGGCGGAGTTCCTGATCGGCCCGCAACTCGGTGCCAATCTCATCAATCTCGGCATTTATGATGCGATGCGGCAGGCGCTGTCGCGCTTGGGCATCAGCCTCGACGCGCTGATCGATCACGAGGATGAGCCCGGCCTCGGCAATGGCGGCCTCGGCCGCCTCGCCGCGTGCTATCTCGATTCGCTGGCGACCCTCGAAGTGCCGGCGCTCGGCTACGGCATTCGCTACGAGTTCGGTATCTTCGAACAGCAGATCCGCGACGGCTGGCAGATCGAACTTACGGACAAGTGGCTGCATCTCGGCAATCCGTGGGAGATCGCGCGGCCCGAACGCGCCGTGGACGTCCAGTTCGGTGGCTACACCGAATACTATGTGGAAGAGAGCGGGCACCTGCGCGTGCGCTGGATTCCGGCTGAAGTCGTCAGGGGAGTCCCGCACGACACGCCGATGCTCGGTTACCGGGTCGATACCTGTAACCTGCTGCGGCTGTGGCGCGCCCAGGCGGTTCAGTCGTTCGACTTCGCGGCCTTCAATGTCGGCCGCTATCACGAAGCCGTGGAGCACAAGGTCACGTCGGAGACCATCAGCAAGGTCCTCTATCCGAACGACGAGTCGCCCCAAGGCAAGATGCTCAGGCTCAAGCAGCAGTATTTCTTCGTGTCATGCGCCATCCAAGACATGATGCGCGCCCACCTGAAGCTCGCCAACGGCACGCCGGAAACCTTCCATAAGCGGTGGGCCGCCCAGCTCAACGATACGCATCCGGCCGTGGCCGTTGCCGAGCTGATGCGTCTCCTACTCGATGACCACGGTCTGGAATGGGAGACCGCGTGGGAGGTGACGCAGAAGACGATGGGCTACACCAATCACACGCTGCTGCCCGAAGCGTTGGAGACCTGGTCGGTCGAGCTGTTCGGAACGTTGCTTCCCCGCCACCTGGATATCATTTACGAGATCAACCGCCGTTTTCTTGAGGGGGTTCGCAAAGTCTTCCCCGGCGATGTCGAGCGCGTCGCCCGGATGTCGCTGATCGACGAGCATGGAGCGCGCTATGTGCGCATGGCCAATCTTGCCTGCGTCGGCAGCCATGCCATCAACGGGGTGGCGGCCCTGCACACGGAGCTGCTCAAGCGCCAGATCCTGCCCGACTGGGTGGCGATGTTTCCAGAGAAGTTCTGCAACGTCACCAACGGGGTCACGCCGCGCCGCTTTCTCGTGCTGAGCAATCCGGGGCTCACCCGGCTCATCAGCGAGCACATCGGCGAGAACTGGCCGACACATCTCGAAGCCTTGCGCGGACTGGAGCCGCTGGTGGATGATCCTGAGTTCCGCCGACGCTGGCGCGCGGTCAAGCGCGAGAACAAGGAGCGGCTCGCGACGATCGTCAAGGACCGCACCGGAATCGTTGTCGATCCGGACTCACTGTTCGACATTCAGGTCAAGCGCATTCACGAATACAAGCGGCAGCACCTGAACCTCCTCCACATTCTGACCCTCTATCAGCGGCTCAAGGCCAATCCCAATCTCGACATCGTTCCGCGCACCTTCGTCTTCGGCGGCAAGGCAGCGCCCGGCTATTACGCGGCAAAGCTCATCATCAAGCTGATCAATTCGGTTGCCGACCTGATCAACGACGACAGCGAGATCAGGGGCCGGCTCAAAATCGTCTTCGTCCCTGACTTCAATGTCACCGCCGGACAGTGGATCTATCCTGCGGCCGACCTCTCCGAGCAGATATCGACGGCAGGCAAGGAGGCCAGCGGCACCGGCAACATGAAGTTCTCCCTGAACGGGGCACTCACCATCGGTACATTGGACGGGGCCAATATCGAGATCCGCGCCGAGGTGGGCCCTGAGAATTTCTTTCTGTTCGGGCTCACCGCCGATGAGGTGAGGGAGTTGAAGGCCAGGGGCTACCAGCCGCACGCCATCTATGAGGAGAACACAGCGCTGCGCGGTGTCCTCGACCTGATTGCATCCGGCAAGTTGTCGAGCGGCGATCCCAACCTGTTCCGCCCGCTGGTGGACGGGCTGATCTGGCACGATCCGTTCTTCCTGTTGGCGGACTACCAATCCTATATCGATTGTCAGGAGGAGGTCAGCGCGCTGTGGCGCGACACCGAGACCTGGACCAGGAAATCCATTCTCAACGTGGCGCGCATGGGCATGTTCTCCTCGGATCGCTCGATCCGCGACTACTGCGCTGATGTGTGGAATGTGAGGCCCTTGGGCACGCGCGCCGACGATCCGTCATGATGATTGCCACTCTGGGAGAACCCCGCGTTCACTCGCACCGGTATGGCTTCGTCAACGACGAGGATCGCATCCCGGAGATCATTCGTCGTCGACCGGGCAAGCCGGTCGACGAGGGCGTGCTGTTCGAACTGGCGGGACCACGCGAACAGCTGTTCTTCGATCCGCCAACAACGCGGGCCGGGATTGTCACCTGCGGCGGTCTTTGTCCGGGCCTCAACAATGTCATCCGCTCGCTGTTCCGCGAACTGCACGATGGCTACGGCATGCCGGAAATCCTCGGATTTCGCATGGGCTATCGAGGGCTCGACCCGGCGCGTGCGCTCGAGCCCTTTGTCCTGAACCACACCATGGTGGACGATATCCATAAGCATGGGGGAACCTTTCTCGGCACCTCGCGCGGCCCCGTGGAGATTGACGCTGCCGTGGCAAATCTCATCGCGCGCAAGGTCGACATGCTGTTCTGCATCGGCGGCGACGGGACCCAGCGCGGCGCCTCCGCTCTGTACGAGGCCTGCAAAGCGCGCGGTCACCCGCTTGCAGTGGTGGGCGTGCCGAAGACCATCGACAACGATGTCCGGCACGTGAACCGCACCTTCGGCTATCTCACCGCGCTCGAAGAGTCGCGACGTATCATCGACGCGGCGCATACCGAAGCCCGCAGTGTGCACAATGGCATCGCGCTCGTTAAGTTGATGGGGCGCCATGCGGGTTTCATCGCCGCCGGCGCCACGATCGCGAACCAGGACGTGAACTTTGCGCTGGTGCCGGAGGTGCCGTTTGCGCTCGATGGGCCGAACGGATTCCTGGCCGCCCTGAAACGGCGCATTCTCGACCGCGGCCATGCCGTCATCGTGGTGGCGGAAGGCGCCGGCCAAAATCTGTTCCCGGATACGCCCCGGCGGACCGACGCCTCCGGCAATGTCAAGCTGCACGATATCGGCGAGTTCCTGGGCGAAAAGATCTTGACCTATTTCGCCGCCGAGCAGCTGCCGATCCGGCTGCGCTATTTCGACCCGGGCTACCAGATCCGCAGCCGGCCGGCCAATTGCGAGGACGCCGTCCTGTGCGATCAGTTCGCGCGCCAGGCAGCACATGCCGCGATGGCGGGAAAGACCGGGCTGGTGGTCGGCCTGCTGCACAGCGTGTTCGTCCACGTGCCGACCGAGCTGATCGTTTCCAAGTCGAAACGGCTCGATCCCGAAGGGCCGCTGTGGCAGGCGGTGCTGGCGACCACGCGGCAACCGGCGCGATTCACCTGAAGCTCCGGTGCAGGTCGGTCGACCCTGCCGCCACCGGCGATCGACTCGAATTCGGGGGGTTGATTGTTGAGGAGAGGGGAGCGGGATCGGGCGCGTGTAATTGCGCGGGGGTTGAGGTGGCGGATGGTGGGGAGGTGGTTACGCGGGCGTGGGCTGCTCCGGCGCTTCCATGATGACGATGCGGGTGGAGGAGGCCGCCGCGCTGGAACGATCGGGGTCAAGCCAAGCACATCGTCGAGTTCGCGATAGGCCAGCAATCTGGCATCCGAGGTCACCACGGAGGTGCGAAATTGGAGCATCAAGCGACGGTCAAAATCGAGCCGAAGTACATTCGATTTCGATTCACCCGGCGGGTGCGCCATGGCAGCTTCGCTTCACGCACGATAATCGACTGATGGCTATATCCGAATCGCGCAAGCCGCGATGAAAAGCAGCGCTTGATCCGGGGAATGCGGGATTATGACGAGTGCAGAAAGACGCTCATTTGATCCGAGGTCTGTTCTCGCCAAACTCGGCGAGGGCGGCACGCTCGGAAAGTACGGCAAGGGTCAGGTCGTTTTTTCGCAGGGCGATCCGGCGGACGCGGTCTTCTACATCCAGAAGGGCAAGGTCAAGATTACCGTTGTTTCGGAGCACGGCAAAGAGGCTGTCGTCGCGTTGCTCGGTGTCGGCGATTTCTTCGGGGAAGCCTGCCTGGCCGGACAGACGACGCGCATCGCAACAGTCGCGGCAATGACAGACGC
>CAZTTL010000080.1:0-13099 GCA_964616635.1 uncultured Rhodoplanes sp.
CTTTCTCCTTGAACATCCAGCCGGCGATCTTGTCGACCGCGTTGTGGCGGCCGACATCCTCCATATAGACCAGCGGACGGTCCTGCTGCGCCAGCACGCAGCCATGGATGGCGCCCGCTTCGAGGTAGAGCGACGGCGTGGTGTTGATCGCGTGGGTGAGCGCATAGAGCCACGAGGTGCGCAGCTCGGCGGACGGCAGCTTGGCGTTCTCGATCACCTCCATCAGGTCGCCGAACACGGTGCCCTGGGCGCAGCCCGAGGTCTGCACCTTCTTCTTCAGCTTATGCTCGTAATTTGTTGCCCGCTCGGTGCGCACGACCGCGACCGCGAGCTCGTCGTCATAGTCGACCCCGGTCACCACGTCGTCGGCGCGCAGCATGTTCTGATTGAGGAGGTAACCGAGTGCGAGATAATCCGGGTAATCGCCGATCGTCATCGCGGTGACGATCTCCTGCGCGTTGAGGAAGATGGTCAGTGCGCGCTCGACCGTCACCGCGGTTTCGACCGCGCGGCCGGTCTGGTCGATGCCGCGCACGCGCTCGGTGAGGCGCGGGTCGTGCGGGTCGGGCCGGATGATATAGCCGTCATGGTCGGGCGGATCGGGCTGCATCGAGCAACAATGTGGTGGCCCGCCCCCAGGCACAAGGGCCGACCGGCGCGCGAGACCGGATTCGTTTGCCGCAAACAGCGCTTCGCGGAGCAATCCGCCAACCATGCTTGACCTTTGGTGGCGTCCTCAATCGATGTCGGCGATGAACGCGCCGCGGTTGGTCAGGCTGGCAAAATGCCCGGCGCGCTGCAGCCAGATCAAAAGAACCATGCTCGGCAGCGCCACCAGCGCACTCAGCATGAAGAAATTCGCCCAGCCGACCCCGGCAGCGACGTAGCCCGCCCCTGAGGATAGATAGGTCCGCCCAATCGCCGCGAGCGCGGTCAGGAGCGCGTATTGCGTCGCCGTATGCAGCGGGCTTTTGCACAGCGCCGAGAGATAGGCGACGAACACAACCGTGCCGATTGCGCCAGTGAAATTCTCGACGCAGATGGTCACCGTCAGGGCGCGCAGGTCGACCCCGACATAGGCCTGCCAGGTGAAGACGAAATTCGAGACCATTTGCAGCAGCGCGCCGACCCATAGGCTGGTCGCGAGCGGATAGGCCCGGGCGAGCGCACCGCCGGCAAAGCCGCCGATCAGGGTGGCTGCAAGCCCGACCACCTTCACGATGGTCGCGTACTGGTCCCGCGTAAAACCGAGGTCGATGACAAAGGGGGCCGTCATCGTTCCCGCGAAGGCGTCGCACAGCTTGTAGAGAATAACGAAAGCGAGCACGAGGAACGCCTTGTCCCGGGTGAGGAATTCCGAGAAGGCCCCGACCGCGGAGGTGACCACGCGCTGGAGCGGGTTGCCGGCCCTGTGCTCGGGGGATTCGTCTGCCCCGGTTTTCGGCTCGCGCGCGAGGAACGTCGCCCCCATCCCAATGATCACCAGGAGACCCATGGTGAAGTAGCCCCACACCCAGGCGTCCTGCTTGGTATAGCCGAGCGCCTCGAACCCGGTGACGAGGTAGAGCGCGCCCGCGGTCGAGGCGAGCGTGCCGAGCCGGTAGGCGGCGACGTAGGAGGCCATGCCGGCGGCCTGCTCGTTCTCCGGCAAACTCTCGACCCGGAAGGCGTCGATGATGATGTCCTGGGTGGCGGACGCCGTCGCCACCATCAGCGCCCCCAGCGCGACCAGGCCGGGCGCCGCCACCGGGTCGCAGACGCTGAGAAACATGATCGCCGCGATCAGCAGGATCTGGGTGAGCAGGAGCCAGCCGCGGCGCCGTCCGAGCCAGCGCGACAGCAGCGGCACGTCGAGCGCGTCGACAACGGGGGCCCAGGCGAACTTCAGGGTGTAAGGCGTGCCGACCAGGGCAAACAGGCCGATGGTGCCGAGGTCGACCCCGGACTCGCGCATCCATACCAGCAGCGTCGAGCCGGACAGCGCCAGCGGCAACCCCGAGGAGAAGCCGAGAAACATCACGATCAGCACCCGCGGGCGCAGATAGACGGCGAGCACGTCGAGAGCGGACGGGCGGGGCGGGGCAGCCTCGGGGGTCGATGTCATGTCAGCCTGTATCGATGATGCGGCCGCGTCGGACAAGGCCACCAGGAGCCGGGGCAGGCCGCCTTCCCCTACCCAATTCGGGGTGCAGACAAGCTCCCTGGCCCCATTTGACGCACCGCGCCGCAATGCTTAAATCGCATCCATGGCCCTGCGCGACATCATCATCCTTCCCGATAAGCGGCTCCGACGCGTGTCCGCCCCGGTTGACCGAATCGGTCCGGAGATCAAGCGGCTGGTCGAGGACCTGTTCGAGACGATGTATCACGCGCCCGGCATTGGGCTCGCGGCGATCCAGGTCGGGGTCCCGCTGCGCGTGGTGACCATGGACCTTTCGAAAAAGGACGAGGACAAGAATCCGCTGGCCTTCATCAACCCGGAAGTTTTGTCGTCATCCGAGGACCTGTCGACCCGCGAAGAAGGCTGTCTCTCGATCCCCGAAATCCACGAGGACGTCGAGCGGCCGGCGCGGGTGACCATCCGCTATCTCGATCTCGCCGGAAAGCCGCATGAGGCCGAAGTGACCGGCTTGTTCGCCACCTGCATCCAGCACGAGATCGACCACCTCAATGGCGTGCTGTTCATCGACCATATTTCCAAGCTCAAGCGTGACCGCATCGTGAAGAAATTCACCAAGGCGGCGAAGCGGGCGTCCGAACCGGTGTAAGTGGGCCATACGGCCGGGCGGCGGCTTTATATCGAGGGCGGGGATGCGCTTCCAATCGACGGCGCGCCTGATGATGTCTATCATTGAGACGGACCGGAGGTGCTGCCATGGCCGATCTCCTCATTCGCGATGTCGATCCCGCGCTGAAACGCCAGGTGGAGGCGCGCGCCCGAACCCATCAGCGCACGGTATCAGAGGAGGCTGAGGTTCTGCTTCGTTCCGGCCTCGACGCGCCCATGCCAAGGCGGAAGCTGGGAACGGAGATGATGAATCTCATTCGCCCTGAGGACAGGGGCGATGACCTCGTTTTCGACGTGCCGGGGCAGATGGGGCCGCCACCCGACTTCGAATGATCTTGCTCGACACAAATGTTATTTCCGAGGTCACGAAAGCACTTCCAAGAGCTTCCGTCGTGGCTTGGATCGATGCGCAGGAACCCGCATCTCTTTTCATCTGCGGCCCTGTCCTTGCAGAACTTCATTATGGCATCGAGCGACTGGCCGCCAGCGGACGATATCATCGGCTGAAAGCATGGGTCGAACGCCTTGAATTCGATTTGTTCGCGGGACGCATCCTGCCGTTCGATGCCGCGGCTGCAAAGGCATTCGGGAGGCTGACTGCCGCGCGCGAACGAGTCAGACGACGAATTGAGCCAATGGATGCCCTCATAGCAGCCATAGCGCTCGCCAATCAGATGGCGCTGGCCACCCGCGATGTCGACGACTTCGCCGATCTCGGGCTTGATCTCATCAATCCCTTCGCCGACGCTCTGCCAACCTCGCCCTCTCCACGTTGAGCGCCGAACCGACTCATCATGCCGCTGCGCCTGATTTTCATGGGCACACCCGACTTCGCCGTGCCAACCCTGGTCGAGATCATCGGCCGCGGCCATGAGGTCGCCGCGGTCTATACGCGCGCGCCGCGGCCGGCCGGGCGCGGCATGGCGCTGACGCCGAGCCCGGTCGAGCGTGAGGCGCGCCGTTTCCGCCTTCCAGTGCTCACCCCGAAAAGCCTCAAGGGCGCGGACGAGCAGGAAGAATTTCGCGCGCTTGGCGCCGACGCGGCGGTCGTTGTCGCCTATGGCCTGATCCTGCCCAAGCCGGTGCTCGAAGCGCCGCCCCTCGGCTGCTTCAACCTGCATGCCTCGGCACTGCCGCGCTGGCGCGGCGCCGCTCCGATCAATCGCGCGATCATGGCAGGCGACACCGAAACCGCGGTGATGGTCATGCGCATGGACGAAACGCTCGACACCGGCCCGATTGCGCTCGCCGAGCGTGTTTCAATCGGCCCCGACATGACGGCCGGCGACCTGCACGACCGGCTCGCCCCGCTCGGCGCCGACCTCATGGTGCGGGCGCTCGCCGCGCTCGAGCGTGATGCGCTCACGCTGACGCCACAGGCCGACACCGGCATCACCTATGCCGCCAAGATCGAGAAGGCGGAGACCCGCATCGACTGGCGGCTACCCTGGAAGACGGTGCACGACCATTGCCGCGGCCTGTCGCCGTTTCCCGGCGCTTGGTGCGAGATCGGTGGCGACGGGGGCGACGGGGGCGGCGGCGGCAAGCCGCCGGCGCGGGTCAAGGTATTGCGCACCACCAAGGGCGCAGGATCGGGCGCGCCCGGCACGGTGCTCGATGACCGGCTGACGATCGCCTGCGGCGACAGCGCAGTGCGCATCATCGAGCTGCAGCGCGCCGGCAAAGCGCCGATGTCCGCGGAAGAGTTTCTGCGCGGCACCGCGGTCAAACCCGGCATGGTCTTGGCTTGAGATGCCGCGCTACAAGCTCGTAATCGAATATGACGGCACGCCCTTCGTCGGCTGGCAGGTGCAGGACAATGGCCCCTCGATCCAGGGCGCGCTGGAGCAGGCGGCCGCCGCCTTTTCCGGCGAGGCGGTGACGATGCGCGGCGCCGGCCGCACCGATGCCGGCGTGCATGCACTGGGGCAGGTCGCTCATGTCGACTTCTCCCGCGCCTGGGATGCCGACACCGTGCGTGATGCCATCAATGCGCATCTGCGCCCGCACCCGATCGCGGTGCTGTCAGCCGAAGCGGTCGCGGACAATTTCGACGCGCGCTTTTCCGCGACGAAGCGCCATTACCGCTACCGCATCGTCAACCGCCGTGCGCCGCTTGCGCTCGATGCCGCGCGCGCATGGCGCATTCCTCGGCCGCTCGATGCCGAGGCGATGCACGCAGCCGCGCAGCGTCTTGTCGGCCGGCACGATTTCACCACCTTCCGCGCCGCCGAGTGCCAGGCCAAATCGCCGGTCAAGACGCTGGACCGCCTCGATGTCGAGCGGCACGGCGACGAGGTGCATGTCCACGCGTCGGCGCGGTCCTTCCTGCATCATCAGGTGCGCTCGATGGTGGGATCGCTGGCGCTGGTCGGTGACGGGCGGTGGCGCGCCGATGATCTTGCCCGTGCGCTCGCAGTGCGCGACCGCACGGCCTGCGGCCCGGTCGCCCCGCCCGACGGGCTCTACCTGGTCAGGGTGGAGTATTGAGTTCGTGATGGCCGAGCATCGCTATATCGCCTTCATCCTCCCCCGTCTTACCGGGGAGGGGGACCATGCGCAGCATGGTGGAGGGGTGCGCGGTGAGCCAATGAGGTTTGCCCCTCCCCCCGCCCTGCGGGCGGTGCCTCTCCCCCGCTACGCGGGGGAGGATCAGGAGATGGCTACCCAAAATACCGCTCCAGCACGCGCCGGTAGATCGCGGTGAGCGCCAGCAGATCGGCGGTCGGCACGCATTCGTCGACCCGATGCATGGTGGCATTGGCAAGGCCGAACTCGATGACCGGGCAGTAGTCCTTGATGAAGCGCGCATCCGAGGTGCCGCCCGAGGTCGAGAGCGCCGGCCTGCGGCCGGTCACCGCGGCGACCGCCTTGCTCACCATCGCGATGAACGCGCCCGGCGAGGTGAGAAACACGTCGGCATTCGACGGCTGCCATTCGATGCGCCAGCGCGCAGGCCCGGCGGCAGCGCCGGCGCGCCGCTCGACCAGATCGATCAGCGAGCTTTGCGAATGGCAGTCATTGTAACGGATGTTGAAGCGGGCGCGGGCTTCGCCGGGAATCACATTGACGGTCGGATTGCCGACATCGACCGAGGTGAATTCGAGATTGGATGCCTCGAAATATTCGCTTCCCGCGTCGAGCGGCGCCGCGATCAGCGCCCGCATGATCGTGATCAGCGGCGGGATGGGATTATCGGCCAAGTCGGGATAGGCCACGTGCCCCTGGGTGCCGGTGACGATCAGCGTGGCATTGAGCGAGCCGCGGCGGCCGATCTTGATCATGTCGCCGAGCGCCAGCGGATTGGTCGGCTCGCCGAGAATGCAGTGATCGAATTTTTGGCCGCGTTTTTCCGCCCATTGCAGCAGCTTGACCGTGCCGTTTACCGCGACACCTTCCTCGTCACCGGTGATGAGGAATGAGATCGAGCCCTTCGGCATGCCACCTTTGCCGCCGAGAAAGTCGAGCGCTGCGGCAACGGCGCAGGCGATCCCGCCCTTCATATCGACCGCGCCGCGGCCATAGAGCACGCCATCGACAATGTCGGCCGCGAAGGGGGGGTGCGTCCACCGGGTCGTATCTCCAGGTGGGACAACATCGGTATGTCCGGCAAAGACGAGGTGCGGCGCTGTCGAGCCGATCCGCGCATACAGATTCTGCACATCGGCAATACCCTCCTCGGCAAAGGTTAAGCGCTCGGCCGCAAAGCCGGCGCCGGAGAGCACGGACTCGAGAAGGGCGAGCGCGCCGCCCTCCTCCGGGGTCACGGAGGGGCAGCGGATGAGATCACGCGCGATCGAGATCGGATCGGCAGGCATTGGAAACGCTTCGGGCAACCGGGAACGCTTGGGTTTTTCAGCGCGGTCGAGCATTGAATGCTGAGCTGCCGCGGTCAATCCCGGCCCGATCCATTGTGCCGCGTGATGGCGCGCGGGCCGAGCGGGTCCGGCCCGTACTGGTTGGGCCCCGTCGTGCCCTTGCGGCAGCCGAAGTCGATCAGGAGCGCCAGCGTGAACACGATCCAGGGAACCGTCAAAGCGACGACGAGCGGGCTCGGTTCGTCCCGCGTTCCGGCGGCGCCGATCACGAACAAAAAGTCGATCACGCTGCTGTAAGCGTAGAACGTGGCCGGCACCCAGGTGGACACATTGCGGTCATGCCCGCGCTTGGCGAGGATGGCGCATTCCGGATAGCCGAAAGCGAGGCTGACGATGGAGCTCAGGCGCTCGCTGCCGCTCGCCATCACCGCGAAGTGGCAGAGAAACTCGACGGCAGCAACGGCAAGAAAGGCAATCCAGAAGGTCTGACGGCCGATGCGCCCATCAAAGCGCCAGAGAAGGTAGTTCCAATCCAACGCAAAACTCCGAGCCGCTTGAGAGACACGATACCCTGTTCAATCGCGAAGCAATTCGTTGATGCTCGTCTTGGCGCGCGTCTTGGCGTCGACCCGCTTGACGATCACGGCGCAATAGAGCCCCGGCCCGGGCGAGCCGTCCGGCAGCGGTTTTCCCGGCATGGTGCCTGACACCACGACCGCATAGGGCGGCACCTCGCCCATGAACGACGCGCCGGTCTCGCGGTCGATGATCCGGGTCGACGCGCCGACGAACACGCCCATCGACAGCACCGCGCCCTCGCGCACGATGACGCCTTCGGCGACCTCGGCGCGCGCCCCGATGAAACAGTTATCCTCGATGACCACCGGTCCCGCCTGCAGCGGTTCGAGCACCCCGCCGATCCCGGTACCGCCGGAAATGTGGCAGTTCTTGCCGATCTGGGCGCACGAGCCGACGGTCGACCAGGTGTCGATCATGGTGCCGCTGTCGACATAAGCGCCGAGATTGACGAAGGACGGCATCAGCACCACGCCGGGCGCGATATAGGCCGAGCGGCGCACGATCGTACCGGGCACCGCGCGGAAGCCGCCGGCACGGAAGCGCTCCGCGCTCCAGCCGTCGAATTTCGGCATGACCTTGTCCCACCACGCCGCCTTTCCCGGCGCGCCGGGGATGACACTCATGTCGTTGAGGCGGAACGAGAGCAGCACCGCCTTCTTGAGCCATTGATTGACCCGCCAGGAGCCGTCCGGCTGCTTTTCCGCGACCCGCGCCTTGCCGCTGTCGAGCAGATCGAGCGCGGCCTCGACGGCGTCACGCACCGCACCTTTCGTCGCCGGACCGACATCGTTGCGGCGCTCGAAGGCGTCATCGATGGCTTTGGCAAGATCGGCATGCGACATGATACGAAAACCTAAAAATGGATCGCCCGCTTGTCGGGGCAGGCGCGGGGCGAGTCAAGGGGACACGCGCCTTTCGCTCGCCTGTCCTCCGTCGATGCAAGGCCTTCGGCACATCTCGGCGGCTGACGCTCTGTGATGCACTTAACAAAGGGAATGAACGCACGCGTTGCCGCTCGTCCCCAACACCTGAGCCAGGCTGCTCCAGCATCGGAAGCCGTGCCTGCGATCGAATCGCGGCAGACGAAAACCGACGCAAGGAAATCTAGTCATGAAGACCGAGATCACCATGAGGACCGCCGGTCGGTCCGACCGCGACGCACTGCGAGAGCTGCAAGCGCTCTCGCTGCGCACGCTCGCGGCGCCTTTTTACGAAAGCGAGGCCATCGAAGCCTTCATCGCCATGGGCACCATGTATGACGGGCTGCTCGACGACGGGACCTTTTTCGTCGTGAATCACGGCACGACGCTGATCGGCTGCGGCGGCTGGTCGTCACGCATCCCGAACTACGCGAAGTTCGCCAAGGGTGCGGCGCCGGAACAGGAAGACGCGACCGTCCGCAGCATCTTCGTGCATCCGGATTGGGGGCGGCGCGGCGTTGCCCGGCGGATCATGGAGAAAGTGGAAGCCGATATCGCCCGCGCCGGGTTCGACCAGGCCCGACTGCTGGCAACGCTCTCCGGCGTGCCGCTGTACCGGCGGCTCGGGTGGCGAAGCGGCGATGCGGTCACGCTCCGGCTTCCGGGCGGTTTCAAGCTCGCGGGGGTCGACATGCACAAGCGCCTCGCGCCGGCCGCAGGGTTGGACGCGGCGGCGGCGTGAGCATTCGCTAAGCAATGGTCGCCGCGGCGGCGCTTTCTGCTTCTCACGCCCGCGACGCAGCGGCTGCATTGAGCGAGCGGAGAAATCCGACGAGATCGTCGGTCACGTAATCGATATGCGGGGCGTCCTGCCCTTCGAGCTCCCAGTCCTCGCGAAAGACCTCGCGCGTGCGTTCCGGCACCACGAGCACGGTGGTCATCCCCAGCGCATGAGGAACTTGGAGATTGCGGGCAAGATCCTCGAAAATCGCCGCCTTGTGCGGATCGACTTTGTGACGCTCGAGGAAGCGGTGATAGGTCTGCGGCATCGGCTTCGGCTCGAGCTCCCCGGCGACGATATCGAAGACGTCCTCGAAATGCTCGTGCACCTTCAGCCGCCGCATCACCGCTTCGGCGTGAACGCGCGTGCCGTTGGTAAGAATAAGCTTGCGCCCCTTGAGCTTCTCAAGCGCGGCGCCGAGCGCCGGATTGGGCTCGATCGAGGTGTGGTCGATCTGGTGGACGAAATCGAGGAAATCGTCAGGCTTCATGCCGTGCTCGACCATCATGCCGCGCATCGTCGTGCCGTAGCGGCGATAATAGTCCTTCTGCAGGCGAAAGGCGTCCTCCTCCCCGATATCGAGAAATTTGGCGATGTAATCGCGGATGCGCACATCAACCTGCTGCCACAGATTGAGGTGATGCGGGTAAAGCGTGTTGTCGAGATCGAATACCCAGGTCTCGACATGGCCGAACCCGAGCCGTGGCGCGCATGCTTCATCCGGCACGGTCATCATCAGGCACGATCACCGGCCCGATGAATCCCGGGGGTGATGATCATCACGACTCCACCCGCATTGCACCGCCAGAGTCGCGCGCCGCCGCGGCCTCGCCCCGCTTCGGCTCGGGAGCAACCCGCCGCATGACGAGCGCGAGCGCACTGGCGAGCTTGCTCGACTTCACCGGCTTGCGCAGGAAGGCATCCATGCCGACCGCGTGTGCCGCCTCCTCCTTTTCCGCACTTCCGGACAGGCCGATCACCGGGATCTGCCCGGCTTGGCCCGCCAGCGCACGGATCCGGCGCGTCGCCTCGATCCCGTCGAGACCGGCAAGCTCGATATCCATCAGCACAAGGTCATAGCAGTGCCGGCGGCTTGCTGCCGCAACCGCACCGACACCAGAGCCCACAAACGCCACTTTATGACCGAGCTCTGTCAGGATTGTCTTGATCACCACCCGTCCGAACATGTTGTCTTCGGCGCAGAGAATGTTCAGCCGGATCGGTTCGGCCTGGTCGACCGTCGTCGGCGACCGCTTCGCTGCGACAGGCTTTGCCGTCACGGTTGCAGCCTTCGCCCGCCGCCGCCGCTCCGCCGGCTGAAGCGCAACCGTAAGGGTGAAGACGCTGCCACCGCCGGGATTGCCGGTCGCCGTCACGTCGCCGCCCATCGCCCGCGCAATCCGGCGCACGAAAGCAAGGCCGAGACCGGCACCGCCGAACCGCTCCACGACCCGATGATCACCCTGGACGAAGGGGCGGAAAAGACGGCGGATCTCTGCCGCGGTGAGACCGACACCACTGTCGGTTACGGCAAAGCAGACTTGGCCGCCGACGTCGGAGATATCGAGATTGATCTCACCCTCTTCGGTAAACTTGACGGCGTTGTCGATGAGATTTTCCACCGCCGCACGCAGCCTGACCTGATCCCCGATCATATTGGCGGATAGGTCTTCGGCAATGCTCGTCGAACAGGTCAACCCTTTGATTCTGCCGCGGGCATCGAGCGAAGCCGCAAGCCTGTGCGCGAGCAGGTGCAGATCGAACGAGTCCTGTTTCAGGACCAGCCCCTTTCGATGGGCGCGCACCCCATCGATGATCAGCGACGACAAGGCGCTGATATGCTCGGCCGAGCTTTTGAGGATTTCGATCAAGGTGCTCTCACGTTCGCCGATCGGCGATCGGGCGAGCAGATCGGCGACCGCGAGCACACCGGTCAGCGGCGTGCGGATTTCGTGGGCGAACGAAGCGATCACTGTCTCGACAGCTTGATCGACGGTTGCGGATGCCGAGGGCGGCGTCCGGACATTGTCATTGGAAACGGCGCGGGGGCGCCTGCGCGCTCTCCGAGCTGATTTAACCATGAAGGCCCTCCTAAGAGAGTCTTGGTTTTGCCACGATTCGTCGCCGCGCGGAACGAATTCGTGCAGAAATGCGCAGCTCGCTTTCCCGATCGCGGCAAGCTGATCCTCTCGGCTGGAACGTGCCCGTTATTTGACGCCCCCGAGGTTCGGTCTATGCTCCGATGCCGCACCAAGCGGCGAGTCAGGACCCGACCGCGATCTGAACCAGCGCGGAGAACGCAGAGCCTTGCCGGCTGCAACGTCATGGCCGGGCAATGTCGCTCCGGCGCGAGGATGATGTGAGCACACCGCTCGAATTCGCGACCCTCCTTCAAATGAATCCCCTGTTTGCCGGCCTTGGCAGCGAGGCGATCGGGGCCATAGCCCGGCTGTGCCAGCTCCGCCGCCTTCCTACCGGCCAGACCTTGTTCGTCAAGGGTGACCCCGGCGATGCGCTCTATGGTGTCCGCCGCGGGCAGATCCGCATCGAAACCGGAACAACCAGCGGCGAACGCCTGACGATCGAGATGTTCGGAGCCGGCGATCTCTTCGGCGAGATTGCAGTGCTCGACGGCCGCCCGCGGACCGCGGACGCGATCGCTCAGGAGGACGCTGAGCTCTATGTCCTGCCGCGGGGCGAATTCCTCAAGGCGCTGGAGCGCGACAGCCGTCTCGCCATCCGCATTATCGAGCTGCTGTGCGGCCGGCTGCGCTCGACCAATGAGCGCACCGAGGAAATGATGTTCCTGCCGCTGTCGGTGCGGCTGGCCCGCCGCCTGTCCGCGCTCGCCGAGGACTTCGGCGCCGAAGTTGAGATCACGCAGGACGAGCTTGCGGGCCTGGTCGGCGTCACCAGGGAAAGCGTCAACCGCCAGCTTCAGGAATGGCGGGCCAGCGGCATCGTCAAGCTCGGCCGTGGCCGCATCACCGTCGACGTCGAGCGGCTGGCGATTGCGGCGCGCAAGACCTGAACTGGAGGGCTAAACCGCCTGAAGCGCCACGGCCGCGTTCGCGTCGAAACGGCGCGGTTGTCATTTGGTCGGGACCGTGCATAGGTCGCGCGGCATCATCGAGCCGACCAAGCGGGTCATCGCATGGGTCTTACGAACACCAGAATACGGATCGGCGCGATGCCGCTGCTGGTGGCCGCATCCGTCTTGGCGGCAGCGACAACGGGCGCCCTGCCTGCCGATCAGAAAAAGTCCGATACCCCGCCGCAGGGTGTGCCGGTGATCGTCACCAAGGCACGCAACAACTGCTTTCGCAGCACGGTGCGGGCAAACGGCATCCTGCAGGCGCGCGCCGAAGCGATCGTGATTCCACCAGCCGAGGGCTTCCGGGTGACGCAGATCGCAGCGCGGACAGGCGATCGGGTCACCGCCGGCCAAATCCTCGCGCAGCTGTCGCGGGCCGATGGGGCCAACATGACCCTGCGTGCACCGGCCAGCGGCACGATCATCCGCAGCACGGCCACTTTTGGCGCCCTCGCCTCCCCACGCGCGCCCGAGCCCCTTTTCCGCATCGCCATCGACGGGGATATCGAGCTTGTTGCCGACGTACCCAGCATTTACGCGCCGAAGATCGTAGCGGGCCGGACCGCGCAGGTCGGGCTGGAAGATGGTCGCGAGTTGCTCGGCCACGTGCGCCAGCCGCCATCCGAGATCAATCCGGTGAGCCAGCTCGGCCAGGCCCGGATCACCATCGAGAACGACCCGTCGCTGCGCATCGGCATGTTTGCGCGGGTGACGATCGACGCCGACCGCAGTTGCGGCGTATCGGTGCCGCGCTCGGCGGTCTATTTCCGCACCGAAGGCGCCAGCGTGCAGGTCGTGCAGGACCACGTGGTGGAAACGCGCAAGATCCAGGTCGGCATCATGCAGGATGATGCGGTGGAGGTGAAAGACGGCATTCGCGAAGGCGAAGTCGTCATCGCCAATGCCGGCGGCTCGCTGCACAATGGCGAACGGGTGATCCCGAAATTCCGTGACGAGATCACCGGGGAGCTGCAGGAGCGGCAACTTTGAACCGTACCTATCCGGTTAAGACAGACACCCACTATATGTGGGGCTGGCGCGCTCACCCTTTGAGCGACAGGAATGTGCCAATAGCTGCGACTGCCACAATTCGATCACTTCGTCGGCGCGCGAGTGGTC
>CAZTTL010000081.1:0-12961 GCA_964616635.1 uncultured Rhodoplanes sp.
GGTGCCGACACCGGGATTCGCTTCCGATCCCGCCTGGTCGCCGCTGTTGAGCTGATACGTTAAAGGACAGGCGCGGGCGTGCGGCGCGCTACAAGGCCTCGCCGCGCAGCAGTTTCGGCACATCGCCGGTGAGACCGGCCGCTTCGCGAATGAAATAGTCCTTGAGGAACGGCAGGCGGTCGACCACGCCGAGCCCGAAATCGCGTGCGAGCCGCAACAGGTCGGAGCGGTTGGAGAACAGCCGATTGAGGCCGTCGGTCGCAATCCCCATTGCCAGCGTATCGAAGCGCCGCCAGCGCTGGTAGCGTTCGAGTACTTTGGGGCTCCCCGGATCAAGGCCGAGCCGCGCCACATCGGTGATCGCTTCGGCAAGTGCAGCGACGTCGCGCAGGCCGAGATTGAGCCCCTGCCCCGCAATCGGATGAATACGATGGGCGGCATCGCCGATCAGCGCCAAGCGCTTGCCGATGAAGGAACGGGCAATGCCGAAGCCGAGCGGATAGGCCTGGCGTGGACCGGCAATCGCGAGCTCGCCAAGTTCCAGGCCGAAGCGCTTCTCCAGCTCGGCGTGAAATTCGGGATCGGGCAGCGCGACGATGCGATCGGCCTCGGCGGTTTCCTCGACCCATACCAGCGAGGCCCGCTTGTTCTGCAGCGGCAGGATCGCGAACGGCCCGGCGGGGAGGAAATGCTCGATCGCGCGACCCTGATGATCGCGCTCATGGGCGACGGTGGTGACGATCGCCGACTGCCCATAATCCCAGCCGACCATGGTGATCCCGGCCATGTCGCGCAGCCGTGAGCGCGCGCCATCAGCCGCGACCAGCAGACGCGCCGCGATGGTACGGCCATCGCCGAGCACGGCATAGGTGCGGTCCGCGCCGGTTTCGAACCGTGCGACCGAGGTGGCGACGAGCTCGATGCCCTCCTGCTCGGCCTTGGCCAGCAGCGCCGCGAGCAAGGGGCCATTCTCGATCATCTGCGCGAAGGCTTCGCCCGGCTCGACATCGCCGACAAACGTGAGAAAGACCGGCCGCACGGCATCACCGAGCCGGCTGTCGGTGATGACCATGTCGAGAATGTCCTGCGCTTGCGCAGCCACGTCCTGCCACACCCCGATCGTCTCGAGCAGCCGGCGCGCCGAGGCGGCGATCGCCGAGGCCCGCGCATCGACCGCCGGCCGACGCAACTGGGGATCGGCGACGGTGACCGTGAACGCCGGCCCAAGCGCCTGGCGCAGGGCAATCGCGAGCGACAGGCCGGCAAATCCGCCGCCAGCGATGAGAACCTCCCGGTATTCACTTGCCATCGGTGTCCCAGATTCCTGTCGACGATTGGTGGCTGGAGCGGCTTTGCCATCGCTTTAGCAGCGCCAGTTCGCCTTGGCGAGCATGGTGAAACAATGCGCCCCCTGCCCTCAGCCATCACACCCGGGCTTGAGCCGCGCAAATTCCGAACTGCTGCCATCGCGCCGCGTCACTTGACTAAGCCTATTGCACGGGCGTCATTGGCGTGGGCCTTCTTGAACTTTGATTTTCCGCGCGCGAGTTTTCCTGATGCATTCAGCCGTTGAGGACATGATCGAGATCCTCGATCTCGAAACGCTGGAAGTGAATTTGTTTCGTGGCCGCTCTCCCCAGTCGGGCTGGCAGCGCGTGTTTGGTGGCCAGGTGATCGGCCAGGCCCTGGTCGCGGCCTGCCGCACCGTCGACGAGGTCAATAAGCGGCCACCGCATTCGCTGCATGCCTATTTCCTGCTCCCCGGCGATCCAAAAGTGCCGATCATCTATCAGGCCGAGCGCATCCGCGACGGCAAGACCTTCGCGACCAGACGGGTGGTCGCGATCCAGCACGGCCACGCCATCTTCATCATGTCGGTGTCGTTCCAGCGCACCGAGCCCGGCCTCAGCCACCAGTTCGAAATGCCGAAGGTGGCGGCCCCCGAGGACCTGCCGCCGGAGGCGGAAATCCGCAAGAGCATCCTGCCGCTGGTGCCCACCCCCGTGCGCGCCTATTTCGAGCGCGAACGCCCGATCGAGTTGCGGCCGGTCGAGTTCGACCGCTATCTCGGCAAGACGCACCCGGAAGGGAAGTTCCACCTGTGGATACGGGCGAGCCGCCCGCTGCCGGACGATGCGGCGATCCACCAATGCGTGCTCGCTTATGCCTCCGACATGGCGGTGCTCGATGCCGCGATGATCCCGCACGGGCGGACGCTGTTCGAGAAGTCCATCATGGCAGCAAGCCTCGACCATGCCATGTGGTTCCATCGGCCCTGCCGCGCCGACGAATGGCTGCTTTATGCCCAGGATAGCCCGAGTGCCTCTGGCGCGCGCGGCTTTGCCCGCGGCCTCATCTTTGCGCAGGACGGCACGCTGGTCGCGTCGGTGGCGCAGGAGGGCCTGATCCGCGAGCGCCAACCCGACTGAGGCATTCACGCCTTCCGGCCAGGCCCGACGGGCCTATCTTTGTGCAACCGCATCCTCGCCCGATCGCAATTTTCTTCGCCGAGCCAGTGTCCATGCCGCGGTAAAATGCTCTAAAGATGGGTATGAAGACCAGCAAGCGGACGATTCCAACGCCCGCACCAACAACGCCACAGCGATTTTTTTAGAGGGGCCAAGCTTACATGAAGCTCATCGTCGCCATCATCAAGCCATTCAAGCTCGACGAAGTTCATGATGCACTGAATCGAATTGGCATCAGCGGAATGACCGTAACCGAGGTCAAGGGTTACGGGCGCCAGAAGGGGCACACCGAGATTTATCGGGGAACCGAATATGCCGTCAGCTTCTTGCCCAAGGTCCGGCTCGAAGTGGTGGTGCCGAGCGATGAGGTTGACAAAGTCCTTGAGGCGATCATCGGAGCCGCGCGAACCGGCCAGATCGGCGATGGCAAGATCTTCGTGAGCACGGTGGATCAGGCCATCCGCATTCGTACCGGAGAGACCAACGGCGCTGCGCTTTAGCGCGCCTGATTTCGTTGGCGGTAGTCAATTCTTAACCGTCGACTGCCGAACTGCCTATTTTTTGAGCGACAGTTCAGAAAATGGCACGATATCGTGCAAAATCGTGCAGCCGCATCGCCGAAATTGCGGTTGTGGCTGCCCCCATATGTTGCTGCCGCGAAGCGGCCTCCAACAATCTCCTGCATTAACAAGCCGATAGTGCTGCAATGCACAATTGGCACGCCGTTTGATTCCCACGGCTTAGGCAACGCTTGCGGGGGGCATTCTCGCGCGCCGCGCCGTGTTTTCAGCCCGACCTCAAGAGAGGCGGCCCTAGTGGGGATCAAACGATGAAAATGGTCACGGCTGTTATCAAGCCATTCAAGGTTGACGAGGTCCGCGATGCTCTCACCGGCATCGGCGTCTATGGAATGACGGCCACCGAGGTGAAGGGTTACGGGCGGCAGAAAGGCCATACCGAGATTTACCGGGGTACCGAATATGCCGTGAGCTTCCTGCCGAAAGTGAAGATCGAGATCGCGGTTCCGGCCACGCAGGTCGACAAGGTGATCGAGACGGTCACCACCGCCGCCAAGACCGGGCAAATCGGCGACGGCAAGATTTTCGTGTTCAGCATCGACCAGGCCTATCGCATCCGCACCGGCGAAACCGACGAGGCGGCACTCTAACCCGCACCCTAATCGTCTACGGACAGGAGTCTCAAGACATGACGCATAGTAAAGTTTTCCGAGCGGGTTTACTTGCCCTCGCGCTCGGTCTTCTTCTCGGGCTCTTTATCAATATCGGCTTTCACGATACGGCCTTTGCGCAAACAGCGGAAGCTGCGGCTGCTGCGACTCCGCCCGCCTGCGATGCGACGGTGGTTGAAAACTGCACGCCAAATTCGGGCGATACGGCCTGGATGCTGACCTCCGTAGCATTGGTCTTGATGATGACCATCCCAGGCCTCGGTCTGTTCTACGGTGGCATGGTCCGCAAGAAGAATGTGGGCGATACGGTCATGACGAGCTTTGCCGTGACCTGTCTCGTTACCATCATATGGACGGTCCTCACCTACAGCCTGGCATTCCGATCCGGGACGCCCTTTATCGGCGGATTGGATCGCGCCTTCCTCCAAGGCATTTTGAGTGACGTCGCCAAGGGCATCGGCAATCCCAACCCGCTCGCGCCGACAATTCCGGAATCCGTCTACATCTGCTTCCAGATGACGTTCGCAATCATCACGCCGGCGCTGATCGCGGGCGCGTTTGCCGAACGTATGAAGTTCTCGGCGATGCTCTGGTACATGGGTCTGTGGGCCATCCTGGTCTATGCTCCGGTCGCCCACTGGGTGTGGGGACCCGAGGGGATCCTCAATTCAACCAATCCCGACGGCTGGGTTAAGGTGCTCGACTTCGCCGGCGGCACCGTGGTGCATATCAATGCGGGCGTCTCAGGCCTGATCGCGGCGCTCTTGCTCGGCAAGCGCCTGGACACGGCACCTCCGCATAACATGGTTCTCACCTTCATCGGCGCCTCGCTGCTGTGGGTTGGCTGGTTCGGCTTTAACGCCGGTTCGGCAGTCAGTGCAGGCACAGTGGCAGGCATGGCGATGCTGGTGACCCAGATCGCAACAGCCACGGCCGCTTTCGCCTGGATGTTGGTGGAATGGGCGTTGCGCGGCAAATCGACCGTCGTCGGCATCTGCTCAGGCGCGGTCGCCGGTCTCGTTGCCATCACGCCCGCGTCTGGCTTCGTTGGACCGGCCGGCGCACTGGCAATCGGCTTCGCAGCCGGCGTCATCTGCTATTGGGGCGTCACCGGTCTCAAGAACGCGTTCGGCTATGACGACGCGCTCGACTGCTTCGGCGTTCATGCGGTCGGCGGCATCGTCGGCGCCTTGCTCACGGGCGTATTCGCGCTCGAGCAATACGGCGGCACTCCGGGCCTGATCCAGGGCAACGCGATGCAGGTCCTCAACCAGGCCAAGGGCATAGTCATTGTCATTGTCTATGACGCGGTCGTCACGTTCATCATCCTCAAGGTGATCGACGCGATCATCGGACTGCGGGTGAAGCCAGAAGAGGAGCGCGAAGGTCTCGACATCGCGCTGCACGGCGAAGCGGTCCAGTAACCACCTGCCACACCCGGCAGCAGCGGCAATCCCGGCACCGCTCTGCCATAGAGGCCCCGACCCATTTCGGTCGGGGCCTTTTTTTTGGGAATTCCAACGGGATGATCGGCCTCCCGCCGATTGGTTAATCGCGTCTTAACCCGAGGGCCGGTAAGGTGCCGGGGCGGGCATCGCATCGCTCCGCCATGTCGAATCGACACGCATGACCAGCGTCGCAACCGAGCATATACACGCAGCCGCGCCGACCGATCTGCGCTCGCCTTTCGTGCGCACGGCCGAGCTCTTGGCCGGCATCGCGCCCGGCCGCGAGCCGATCAACCTGTCGGTCGGCGAGCCGCAGCATCCGGTGCCGGATTTCGTCGGCCCGGTGATGGCGCAGCATATCGCCTCGCTGGGGCGCTATCCGCTGGCCAAGGGCACCGCGCGCTTCCGCGCCGCGGCTGCCGACTGGCTCACGCGCCGCTACGATCTAGCGCGCGCGCCCGATCCGGAAGCCGAGGTGCTGGTGCTCAACGGCACGCGCGAGGGGCTGTTTCTCGCCGCGCTCGCCGCGCATAGCTATGTCGGAACGCGCCCGGGACGGCCGGCGATCCTGATGCCGAACCCGTTCTACGCCGCCTATCCGGCCGGCGCCGAAGCGGCACAGTGCGAGCCGGTCTATCTGCCGGCGACCGCCAAGACCGGGTTCCTTCCTGATCTCGATGCGCTCGATGAGGGTCTGCTCGCGCGCACGGTCGCGATCTATCTCGGCTCGCCCTCCAACCCGCAGGGCGCCGTCGCCGGCCGCGGCTACCTCGCGCGGCTCGTTGCCCTCGCCCGCCGGCACGGCTTTCTCGTGTTCGCCGACGAATGCTACTCGGAAATCTATTCGCGCGAGCCGCCGCCCGGCATTCTGCAGGCGGCGGGGCCGGACTTTTCCAACGTCCTGGTATTCCAGTCGCTGTCGAAGCGTTCAAACCTGCCCGGCCTGCGGGTCGGCTTTATTGCCGGCGATCGGGCGTTCATTGCGCGCTTCCTCGATCTGCGCAATGTCGCGGCACCGCAGGTTCCGGTGGTTGCCCAAGAGGTCGCGATCGCCGCCTATGCCGACGAGGCGCATGTTGCCGAGAACCGGCGGCTCTACGCCCGCAAGTTCGATCTCGCCGATCGCATCATCGGCGATCGCTTCGGCTATCGGCACGCCGCCGGCGGCTTCTATCTCTGGCTCGATATGTCGGCCGTCGGTGGCAGCGAGGCGGCGACGGTGGCGCTGTGGCGCGAGGCCGGGCTGCGGGTGCTGGCAGGCCGCTATATCGCACACGACCAGACTGACGGGAGCAACCCCGGCGCGGCCTTCATCCGCGTTGCGCTGGTGCAGGATGAAACGATCACGGCGGAGGCGCTGCAGCGCCTCGTCGCCACGCTTGGGTGAACGGCGATTCGTGCGGAGCGACCATGTCGATGATGCAAACTCGCCTGGGATCCGCCGCGCTGCTGCCGGATGAATTTCGCGCAGCAGCCGAACGGCGCATCCGGCAGGCGCTCGGACTGCTTCTGATCGGCACTGCCGTGCTCGCGACCGGCGCGCTCGCAACCTGGTCGGTGCAGGACCCGAGCCTCAGTCACGCCACCAGCGCCCCGGTTACCAATCTTGTCGGCCTGCCGGGCGCGATCTTCTCCGACCTCGCGATGCAGCTTCTCGGCCTCGCGGCGCTCGCTTTGGTGATTCCCGTGGGCGCCTGGGGCTGGCGGCTGATCAATCGCCGCCGCTTCGACCGCGAGCTGTGGCGGATGCTGGCCTGGGTGCTGACACCGCCGTTTGCTGCCGGACTTGCCGCCGCCCTGCCGCGCAGTGCTGCCTGGCCGCTGCCGAGCGGGCTCGGCGGTGTTATCGGCGACGCCTTGATGCGGTGGCCCACAGCCCTCTTCCATTATTTCGGCTGGACTGGCTGCAATCTCACGATGGCGCTGCTGTTCGGCACGCTCACGGTCGGCGGGCTTGCCTTTGCCAGCGGCTACGGCTTCGCGGTCAAACGCGACGATGATGACCTCACGAGCGAACCGACGACAGAAACGATCGGCGATGATGTCGAGCGCGCCTCGATCTCGATCGGCCGCGTCTGGCATTCCGTGCTCAGCCTTAAGGCGCGGCTGTTGCGCTGGGCGCATTGCGCTGCGGTTCTCTTTCCCGCTCTCGCCAAAGTGACGCCGGCACCGGCTGCCGGCGGACGGCTGGAGCCGCGATTCGGTGCTGAGCCCGCGGCCGATCCGGAGGACGAGGACGGCGACGAGGCCGCCGAAGAGGACGCGACCGCGGACGAACCGGCGCGCGCCCGTCGCAAACGCAGCAAGCCCGCCCGCAAACGCCCGGCGACGGCAGCTCCGGCAAAGTACGAGTTTCCCGCGCTCAACCTCCTGGCGGCGCCCAAGGCCTCGGACCGCTACGCGCCGAGCATGGATGCGATTCGCGCCAGCGGAACCGCACTTGAAAGCGTGCTCGGCGATTTCGGCGTGCGTGGCGAGATCATTGCCGGGCACCCGGGTCCCGTGGTCACGTTGTACGAGCTCGAGCCGGCACCGGGCATCAAGTCGTCGCGCGTGATCGGACTGGCCGACGACATCGCCCGCTCGATGAGCGCCATCTCGGCGCGCGTCGCGGTGATCCCCGGGCGCAACGTGATCGGCATCGAGTTGCCCAATCCGACGCGCGAGAAGGTGATGTTGCGTGAGCAGCTCAACGCCGAGGCATTTCAGAAATCGACGGCCAAGCTGCCGCTCTGTCTCGGCAAGTCCATCGGCGGCGACCCGGTGATTGTCGACCTTGCCCGCATGCCGCATCTCCTGATTGCCGGCACCACCGGGTCCGGCAAGTCGGTCGCGATCAACACGATGATTCTCAGCCTGCTCTACCGGCTCCGCCCGGACCAGTGCCGATTGATCATGGTCGACCCGAAAATGTTGGAACTATCGGTCTATGACGGCATCCCGCACCTGTTGACCCCGGTCGTCACCGACCCGAAAAAGGCCGTGGTCGCCCTCAAATGGGCGGTGCGCGAGATGGAGGGCCGCTACAAGAAACTTGCCAAGCTCGGTGTGCGCAATATCGACGGCTACAATGCACGCCTCAGCGAGGCACGCGCCAAAGGGGAGCCGCTGACCCGCACGGTCCATACCGGCTACCACAAGGCGACCGGCACCGCGATCTACGAGACCGAGGAGCTCGACCTCGAGCCGCTGCCCTATCTCGTGGTCGTCGTCGACGAAATGGCCGACCTGATGATGGTCGCCGGCAAGGACATCGAAGGCGCGGTGCAGCGCCTGGCGCAGATGGCGCGCGCTGCCGGCATTCATGTCATCGTCGCGACACAACGCCCCTCGGTCGATGTCATCACCGGCACCATCAAGGCAAACTTCCCGACCCGCATCTCCTTCCAGGTCACCTCGAAGATCGACAGCCGCACCATTCTCGGCGAGCAAGGCGCCGAGCAGCTCCTCGGCCAGGGCGACATGCTCTATATGGCCGGCGGCGGCCGCGTCAGCCGCGTCCACGGTCCGTTCGTCTCGGACGACGAGGTCGAGAAAATCGTGCGCCACATCAAGACGCAGGGCGCCCCGCAATATCTCGAAGACGTGACGGCCGAGGAAGAAGAAGGCGGGGAAGCGGTGTTCGATGGGACCGCGATGGGCGCCGATGGCGGCGGCGCCGACCTCTACCAGCAGGCGGTACAGGTGGTGCTGCGCGACCGCAAAGCCTCCACAAGCTATATTCAGCGCCGGCTGCAAATCGGCTATAACCGTGCCGCATCGCTGATGGAGCGGATGGAGAAGGAAGGCATTGTTGGCCAGCCCAACCATGCCGGCAAGCGCGAAATCTTGGTCGGCGGACCAGAGGGCGAAGATACCGACTGACGGCTTCTGCTCGTCTTTGCGGCGGCGAAGCGGTGTCCAGTTCGCCTGAAAGTGCTCTAAGATCGCTGCCGTCGTGATTGAGTCGCGAAAACGCCATAGACCGGGGTAAGACCTGCTGCTTCGCAGGTGCGGGATAGATCGGAGATGACGATGCGGATCTTGGGGGCGATCGGGCTGAGCGGTGTCATTCTGCTAACCGCCACCATCGCCGTGACGGCACAGTCGGTTCCGCTTCCGATCCCGTCGCCAAGGAAAGGCCTGGCAGCACCAAGCGAGGCACCGCCGCCTGCCGTGGTGACCCCGTCGCCGGTGACGACCGGTGCGGCTGCCGCGGCGGCCGTGCCGGGTCAGAATGCCGGCGGGCTTGATGACAAGCAGCGCAGCCTCGTGGACCGGGTCAGCACCTATCTCTCCAGCGTGCAGACGCTCAGCGGCAATTTCATCCAGATTGGCCCCGATGGTGGTCGCACCGAGGGCACCTTCTATATCCAGAAGCCGGGGAAGGTGCGTTTCGAATACAACCCGCCGAGCCCGATCGACGTGATCGCGGACGGCTCCTCGGTGGTGGTGCGCGACCGCAAACTGGCCACCCAGGACCTTTACCCGCTGTCGCAGACCCCGCTGCGCTATCTCCTGGCCGACAAGATCGATCTGCAGCGTGACACCCATCTGGTCTCGGTCTCGGCCGACGATGTATTCGTTACGGTGGTGATCGAGGAAAAGCAGGTGCTGACCGGCACGCACCGGCTGATGATGATGTTCGGCGCCAAGGACTTACAGCTCCGCCAGTGGACGGTGACCGACCCGCAGGGCTATGACACGACGGTTGCCGTCTACAATCTCGATCAGAAATCGAAACCCGATCCGGCCCTGTTCAAGATCAACTACGAACGCGTGCTGCAGTAGCGTAGCGGTCGAGTAGTGTCTGAGTCGGCGAAGCGCCCTGTCGGCGCCGGCGTGACCGAACCGTAACATCAGCGGGGGCGTGTGCCCGATCAGGCGCGTTTGCTTCGGCCATGCTGATCGCCGCGATCATCGTTTTTTTCTTGTGCATTCTCGCCATCGGGAATGTCGTGCTGGCGCAAAGGACCGAGCGACGCAATCCGCCGGTCGGCCGCTTCATCGATGTGGACGGCGTGCGCCTGCACTATCTCGAGTCCGGGCCGCCCGACGCGCCGCCGGTGGTGCTGTTCCACGGCAATGGCGCCATGATCCAGGATTTCGTGGGTTCCGGCCTGATCCCGCTGCTGGCGCGGCGCCATCGGGTGATTGCGTTCGACCGGCCCGGGTTCGGCTACAGCACGCGGCCGCGCTGGCCGCTGATGACGCCCGATGCGCAGGCGGCGCTGTTTCAGGTGGCGCTCGACCGGCTTGGTGTGCGCAATCCGATCGTGTTCGGCCATTCCTGGGGCGCCCTGGTCGCGCTCGCGCTGGCCTACCGCCTGCTGCTCGCCGGGCGCCCGGCCAAAGGGCTGGTGCTCGCCGCCGGCTACTATTTCCCCACCTGGCGGCTCGATGTGTGGCTGATGGCGTTGCCGGCGATTCCCCTCCTCGGCGACCTCTTGCGCTACACGATTCTGCCGGTCCTCGGCTGGATGCTGGCCGGCAAGACCATCGAGCAACTGTTCGCGCCGGCAGCCGTGCCTGCTGCCTTCAAGACGATGTTTCCGATGGGCATGGCACTGCGACCGAGCGCCCTGCGCGCGACGGCGGAAGAGTCGGCGCTGATGATTCCGGCGGCGGCGCGTCTGCAGAAGCGCTATCCCAAGCTCGGCTGCCCGATCGTGATCTACAATGCCGCGTTCGACAGCATGGTCGAGGCCGAGCAGGCGCCGCGGCTCAATCAGATCATGACCGCGTCGGTGCTGCACACGGTGAGCCATATGGGCCACATGCTGCATTACGCGGTGCCGGAGAAGATCGTCGAAGCGGTCGACAGTATCAGCGCCCGCCAGCCGGCGCCGCCGTCCTGAGCGCACCCACGCATCGACAGCATTCGCGCCGCCATCGCGGTGACATCGTGCTCAGGTTGGAACGCGGTTCTTGTGGTTTCCGCGGATCAAGGGTTGCCCGCACGAGCCGGTGCGTTATCTGTGAGGCGCCCATGCGTCTTACCGTCTCGACCTGGAACATCAATTCGGTCCGTTTGCGCATCGATCTCGTCGCCAAGTTCATCAAGGCGGTGCGGCCCGATGTGCTCTGCCTCCAGGAGACCAAGTGCCCGGACGACGCCTTTCCCACCAAGCGGTTCAGGCGCCTCGGCTATCGCCACATCGCGCTCAACGGGCAGAAGGGCTATCACGGTGTCGCCGTGGTCTCGCGCTTGCCCTTCGAGGACGTCAGCCCGCGCCATTTCTGCAATAAGCAGGACTGCCGCCATATCGCCGTGACGTTCGGCGAACAGGCCGGTCTGCGCGAGCCGACGACCGTGCACAATCTCTATGTGCCTGCGGGCGGCGATGAGCCCGACCCCGATATCAACGTGAAATTCGCCCACAAGCTCGCTTTCCTCGATGAAATGCGCGCTGCGCCGTTCCTGCGCACGGCGCCGGACGCGCATGCGATCCTGCTCGGCGATCTCAATGTCGCGCCGCTCGAGAACGATGTGTGGAGCCATAAGCAGATGATCCGCATCGTCTCGCACACGCCGGTCGAGTGCGAGAAGCTCCTTACCGCGCAGACCGAAGGCGGCTGGGTCGATGTGATGCGGCGCTTCGTTCCGGAGTCGGAAAAGCTCTACACGTGGTGGAGCTATCGCGCCGCCGACTGGGAGGCATCCGACCGCGGACGCCGGCTCGATCATATCTGGACCAGCCCGGCGCTGGCCGATCGCACCACGGGCATGACGGTTGCCCGCTCGGCCCGCGGCTGGCTGCGCCCGTCGGACCACGTGCCGGTCACCCTCGCGCTGGAGGTTTAAGGCGCCCAAGTCCTCTGGGATGCCGGAGGATCACGCCTCCAGCCCGGCGACCGCGCGGGCGAAGTCATGCGCGGCAAACGGGGCGAGGTCGTCGACCCCCTCGCCCACCCCGATGAAATGCACCGGCAGGCCGTATTTGGCCGCGACCGCGACGAGAATGCCGCCGCGCGCGGTGCCGTCGAGCTTGGTCATCACCAGGCCGGTCACGCCCGCGGTTTTCACAAACTCTTCGACCTGCGACAGCGCGTTCTGCCCGACCGTCGCATCGAGCACGAGGAGCACGGCATGCGGCGCGGTCGCATCGACCTTGCGCATCACCCGCACGATCTTCTCCAGTTCGCCCATCAGCCCGGCTTTGTTCTGCAAACGCCCGGCGGTATCGACGATGAGCACATCGGCATTTTGCGCGCGGGCACTGGCGAGCGCGTCATAGGCGAGCCCCGCAGCGTCGGAACCCTGCACGCCGGCAATCACCTGGCTCTTGGTGCGCTCGCCCCAGATCTTGATCTGCTCGATCGCGGCGGCACGGAACGTGTCGCCAGCGGCGAGCACCACCGTGTGGCCCTCGCTCGAAAGTTTTGCCGCGAGCTTGCCGATGGTCGTGGTCTTGCCCGAGCCATTGACGCCGACGACCAGGATCACGAACGGCCTTGCTGCCGGATCGATCGCGAGCGGTTTTGCCACCGGCGTCAGGATCGCTTCAACCTCGCCGGCGAGGACGGCCTTGACCTCCTCAGGGCTGACCGCCCGGTCGTAGCGTCCTTTCGCCAGCTTCTGCGTCACGATTGCCGCCGTCTGCACGCCGAGATCGGCACGGATCAGCGCATCCTCGAGCTCCTCGAGCATGGAGGCATCGAGCTTGCGTTTGGTGACGAGTCCGGTGATCGCGCTGCCGAGTGAGGTCGAGGTGCGCTTGAGCCCGCCAGAGAGCCGCTTCCACCAGCCCTCGCGGGGGTCAGTCTCTGGCGTGGTGTCGTCGTGATTGGTGCTGTCATTCATGGCTGCGCCCGTGATAGCGCTTTCGGCATGAAGCCGGAAGAGATGCAAGCGCGGGTTCTTTATCGCGACGGTC
>CAZTTL010000082.1:0-12904 GCA_964616635.1 uncultured Rhodoplanes sp.
CGTGCGAACGCAGGAGCGTGGAGCCGCTGGCGGCGGTGACGGCGCCGGCGCGGGTAGCGGCGCAGCATCAATCGCTGTTGCATTTCATTGGCCAGGGCGGCTGGTCGGACGAGCGGGTGTTGGCCAAAGTCCGCGAGATGGTTCTGCCGGCGATCGAGCGGCACGGCGCGATCTCGGCCTGGATCATTGACCCATATATTTAGCGCCACTGAACACGAAGGGTCCTATCGCGGCGGAATCACACCGTCACTGCCGGCGAAGCGCCGCCAGAAACTCAGGCTGTGGAATGAACAGCCCCTGCGCACGCACCAAGCCCTTGCCGAAGTCGCACAGGAGGTCGCCCTTGCCGAACAGGCTCTCGGCCCCCGGCTCATCAAGCACGATTTGAGCGTTCACGGCATTGGCGACCTTGAGACACACTTTCAGCGGCAGGTTCGCCTTGATCAGGCCAGTGACCACTGCACGGTCTGGTCGCTGCGTCGCGAGCACGAGGTGAATGCCGGCGGCGCGGCCCTTGCCGGCGATGCGGGCGACCAGTGATTCGAACTCCTTCTTGTCCTCGCGCCCGGCGAGGATCAGGTCGGCGAACTCGTCGAAGATCAGCACGAGGAACGGAAGGTCGGTCTGCCCAGCTTTGAACCGCTCACCGAGGTTTACGAAGCCGCCACGGGCGAGCACCTGGTAGCGTGCATCCATTTCGGCGACGGCATCCCGCAAGATGGCCATCGCGTCTGCGAGCGTAGTCGCCACCGGGCGCCACAGATAAGGGCTGCCTTCCACCCCCGCAAAGGTGAGGATCTTGGGGTCGATCAGAGCGATCCGTACGTGCTCGGGGGTGCTGCGCAACAGCATGCTGGCGACAAGCGCCTTCAGCCATTCGCTCTTGCCGCTGCCGGTCGAGCCGGCGACGAGGGCATGGCAGGTATTAGGATCGGCGAAGTCCGCCACCACCGGATCGCCTTCGACACCGACGCCGATCGGAAACGCGACAGTGGTTTCCAGAGCGCTGGCGAGACCGCGGGAGAACGCCTCCTTCAGAAGGCACGGCGTCGGCTCGGAACGCGGGAGGTCGAGGATCACGTATCCCTTGCCGGCCTTGATGAACGGTGGCTCGGCGAGCGACAGCGGGATTTGCAGGTCCTCGGCGCGATTGGCGAGCGAAGACACTTTCACGCCGGGCGCCGGCGTCAGCCGCAGCCGCACCAGCTGCGGGCCCTCGATGACACTCGCTACCTCCACTCCGAGATTGAAGCCGCGGAACGCCTCGACGGTCGCCCGTCCGATTGCATCGAGCTCGCGCCCCGACGTTGTCGCCTTTGCCGTGGCCGTCGCCGCCTTGGGCTTCGGACCGAACATCTCGCCCAGCACCGGCGCGACCATCCCGGCAAAAATGTCCGAGAGGTCGGCACGTGAGACATCGACCTCGCTGAACGCCGGCAAATAATATTCGAGCGTGCCGCAGAATTCGCAGCCGGGACGCCAGATCGGCAGCAGATGCGCATAGATCGCGAGTTGGACGAGATCGGCTTTCTGCTCATGGCCTTGGCTCAGCTTGTAATCCACGACCTCCAGGCGGCGCTCGGGATGGAGGCGGATCGCGTCGACCCGGGCGCGTATGTCGATCACGCTGTCGCCGACCGGCACCGGAACGCGGGCGAGCTCCTGCTCAGCGCCGACGAACACGTCCTGCCAGTTCTCGAAGCGCGCGGTTCGGCGCTTCAAGTCGATGAGCCTGGCGCAGAAATTCCGCATGCGCTGGGTGAAAAGCGCTGCTTCCTCGCCGCGGCCCTGCGCGAACAGCTTGTCAGTCAGCGCCTGCAGCGAGGTCGCCCACAGACGCTCGACGAGATCGTCTGCCGAATCGATCTTGGCGGCGACCGCAAGACTCGCGGGCGCGGTGAGCCAGCCGACCAGCTTCTCCGCCTCCCTGTGGAAGCGCACGCTCATTGCCCGCGTCGTTCCGGCCGGCGCGAAGGTGCGGGTCGAAGGCTTCTCGCCCGCGAGCCACTTCGCCCGCCAGTCCGGATCAAGGACGGCGAACTTCAGCTCGCTCGCCGTTATGGTGTGATGCGCCATTGCAGGAAGATGGTCTGGGGGCCGGGATGCGCCTTCAAGTTCGGATGCACTTCGACGCTCCGCAGGAGAGGATCACGCAGGTGGTCGCTCCCGAGCTGGCGGAGAACGGCCGAGATGTCGACGATCCGCTGCTCCCGCACCATGTCGAGGACGATACGAAGCCTTCTGGCGTCCAGCTCGATCGGACGCGCCGAAGGTTTCCGCTCGCTGTTAGGCGGCACGGTCGTGATCTTTTTGTCGCTTTTCTTGCTTTTCACCTCGGGCGGCGGCTGGCGAAAGGCAAGCTCCTTCAGGAAAGGAGCAAAGTGCGCTTGCAGCCAGGCAAGAGTTTCAGCACCCGAGAAGGCGATATTGCCCTGGAGTGCATTCGAATAAAGCTCGCGCGCAGCGTGAAGCTCGCAGACCTGATCGAGCGTCAGTTCGATGATATGAAAGCCTCGTGTCTTTGCTTGGTCCAAAGTCACCTTCGCGGCGTTCCAGGTCGACCGCGGAACTTTCGTCAGGTCCGGCGTTCGGAACACGTAGGAAAGAAACGTCCGCTCGCCGTGAGCCCGCGCCATCTTCAGCACTTCGTCGGCGATGGCTTGCCATCGCCTCCAATGATCCCCACCCTCGAACGCGAAACACACCCAACGGTCGTGCCAGCACCACTCCAATGAAAAGTACCGACGGTTGTGCGTTCGATCAACGGAGACCTTATCGAGCCCGCGCCCGATATCCTTCACAAACCACATCAAGGAGTCTTGATTGTAGGCAAGAAGCGCTTTCTTGGATCGGACGTCGTTTACTTCCGTGTCGAACAGCTCGGCGAGCGTTTGCGGCGGGGGCGGCGGCTTATCCGGTCGAGCAAGCATTCGGAAGCGCTCGGCGGCGCGGCTCAGCAGCGCGCGCACGCCAAGCTCCGGGAGGGGATTGAAGACCTGCTCGAGCCACCCATCGGCAAGAAACCGACCAATATCATCCGCGCCGAGATCGTAGTCGTTCAAGCGCTGAACGATCAACTCGCGGGCGCCGTCGATCCGGATTCCATCCATCCGGAGTTCCGGATCGATGCGCTGGCGTTGCGGTGGAGCTAGATGGGGCAGAATCTCCGTCACCCAGTTCTCCTGGTTGGCGGTAATGACCGTCAGGTGATTGTGAAGGTCCGCGAAGAACTGGTCGATGCAGTTTCCGAGCGTCTTGATCAGCGCCGGATCGCTCGCGTAGAACTCGGTCTGATCGAAGCAGAACACGAATGGCCGATAGTAGGATGCGAGCAGGCACAGGCCCCGCAGCCGGCGAAAGCTGAGGTCATTGATCTCCTGCGCCGAGGAGTCGCCGCGACCCTCGTTGTCGGCCGCATCAAGGCGAAGCAGCGCAACTTCGTCGGGTTCGAGCGGCTCGGCCCGTAGCCATTTCAGGGCGATGGTCCGCTTCTCACCAAAGGGTTCGTCCTCGGCATAGCCCAAGAGGATCTTGAGCCAGGCCTTCTCGCGGCCGTTCAGGTCGAGCCCACGCATTCTCAGGCGCTCGCAAAGCCGTCCGATTTGGCCTGACTCGACGATCAGCCAGTTCAGCCATTCGATCCATTCGCGCACTCGTGCGGCTGGCTGCGCCGGGTGGGAGGCGCCAAACTCGCGCAGGAACGCCTCCGCCTCGGGCGCCTCTGGGTAATTGGGGATTCCGTCGGCGGCGATGAAATCGGCCGCGACATGCGCGAGCGTGCCGACCGCGAGCGCTTCAAGCTGGCATGGGGCGCCAGCCTTTTCGGCGTCGGCCTGCTCCAACTCGTGAATGGTCAGCAGAAGAATCGAGTGCCACGCTTTGTACGGGTCCTGGAACGGGCGCAGATAGACCTTGGTGGCCCGCCGCCCGAGCTTAGTGAACAAGCGTCCCAGCAAGTGCGACTTGCCAAAACCGCGGTCGGGCGAGACGACGAGCTGCGCCTTCTCAGGCCGCGCCGGCCGGCTGCGCGGCGGCCGGCCGCCGTCGAGTGCGGAGAACTTGCGCAACAGGGCATTCAGCGGTGCATCGTTGAGGCCCTTCACCGAGAACGACACCTCGCGCGGCTCCCGGACCACGTCGTCTTCGAACGGGTTGACTTGCATGTTCGCGTAGGACGACGTCATTGCTCGTTCTTCACGACAACGGTGACGAACGGTTCGGCGAACCCTGGAAGCCGGATGCCGGCGTCGATGACCTCTGCAGGAAGCTCCACCGAGGTGGTCGGATGGAGCGTCACCCGCCCCGCTTTGGCCTCTGCGACGAGCAGCCGGTGCAGGACCTCCTTCGGCACATTCAGCGCCTTCACCAAATCGAAAAGCTTCACGGCCGAGAAGCCGCCCTGTTCTGCCTTGAGGCGGCGATAGACCGGCAGCAGATCCTCGAAGGCGAGGGGCGGCTCGGAAGGCGGAGTCGGCTCCGGTCCCGGCGTCGGTCCAGACGACGACGGTGTCGGCTCAGGCGGGGGCAGCATCTCGAATCCGAAATAGTCCGCCGCAACGTCACGATGGAAATAATATTTCGACCTCCCGCAGGTGAGCTCCACGACCACCCGGTTTGCCACTGCGTGCTTGACCGCATCGGGAAAGAAGGGCTTGTCTTTGCCTTTAATCTCTTCTTCCAAAGCCGTACGGGTTCGGAGCTTGACGCCGGATTGGAGGACGAGGCGCGCCACCGCAGCGCTTGCGGTCTCGATCGAGGGTCCTCGGCCGGCAGCGAAATAGAATTGCGAGCGGCCGTGCTTGAGCGGCCCCCAGATCGCGCCTTCGCGGACAAGCGATGCCAGCTTGTCTCGCAGCTCTGCCTCGCGGCCCTTCGCCTTCGCGCTGGTCTTGCCAATGAACTTAGCCTTGATCACCCCGATGGTGAGCCCGGCGTCGCGCGCGTCGATGATCGCCGGAAGGAGGTTATCGAGCTTTGAAGACATAAGGTCTCTTTCCACTTGGAAAATTCATACCGGCAACGCCGACAAGAGATTATTATAATTAAAGGTTTGCTGCGGCAACTGATAAGATATACTCGGACTATCGCCCCCTTCATTCGCCGCGATCGGTATTAGATTCTGGGCCAGGCAAAGATTGTCAAGTTGCTTGTGCTCTGCTGTCGCTTCACTACCGGAGCAGAGCGGAAATAATTGGGTGGCTTGACTTGTAGATATATAGCCTATCTGCGGCGGGCTGCACGGAAGTCCAACAGCGACACCAACCGGCCTCAGTCCCGGCTCGGCTGGATGAGCCCAACAATCTACGCGGCGCAACGGTCCGCTGCGCTGCGCTCCACTGACAGCTCCGCTCCGCGGACCGCCGCAATCACCGCCCACCCGGGCAGCACAGAACGCCAGACTCCAATCGTCGCTGGATAAAAGTTGGGGGCAACGTCAGGTCCGACCGACATGTGCCGATCACCCCTTGAACCCGCGACAAGCGAGTTCGGCAGCATCTGTCGGAGTGCAGCAATTAAGCCGTAAGAGGCCCGTCCGTGAGCGCCGTCTCTGAAAGAGCAGTGTCGCCTTCTGGCATAAGCAGACTTCCCGAAGCGTGTTCCACGAACCGAGGTATGCGTTCATGTGAAGGCGGCGTCGCATATCTCGGGCGATGAACAGCGCGACCCTTGTTCGCCGGCCTTATTGGAAAGCGAGCGTTTGAAGCCCAGTTATCCGGCAGCCGCGCGGATCAAATCTTCGATCTTGTGCTGATGCGCGATCGCGGCCTTCGCGCCCTGCGTCTTGGTGAGGAGATCGAGCGTCTCCTCATCATCGTCTGCCACCGGCGCGAGGGCCTGATCATTGTAGCGATGACGATCGGGATCGTGCTCGATCCGGCGTTTGATCTTGACGACCTGCCAGATCATCGCGAGCAGCTTCAGGTTGTTGACTAGCACATCGAAGACGTAGCGCGGATAGAACGTAAGCGCGGACACGGGAGGCAATTCGGGTCGCCGCTCGCTGATGCGCCTCATGCGCAGCACTCCGCTTTGCAGCGGGTGCATCTTCTCTATCATGACCATGGCCCGGAACTGCACGACCAATTTAGCCAGGCTCGCGAGCTTAATCTTGGTGACGACCGCGCGCTTGAGCAGCGTTTCGATGTGCTTCGGCGTGTAGTAGAGCGCCCATGCCTCCTGATAGATTGCTTCCAGCTCGCTGCGGGTCATCATCGGATGGTCGGTGACCGCATGCTCAACGTCGTACTTATTGAGATCGGCATCCATCGCAACGCCCTTGCGCCAAAGCGTCTGATGGTCCTCCGAACCAGGTAGTGGCGTGAGGATGAAAAACTCCAATATGTCGAGTGGCAACTCGCGCTGGATGATCGCGATGTCGCGCCTGATCGATTCCGGCGTGTCGCTGGGGAAACCGAGAATGTAGCCCGCCAGGGTGATGATGCTCTGCGCTTTCCACGCGAGCAGCATTTTGCGGTATTCGGTGATCTTATTCTGTTTTTTCTTGGCGGCAGCCAGGTTGTCCGGGTTGATGTTCTCCAACCCGATGAAGACCCGCGTAACGCCTGCACGTTTTGCCTTCTCGACAAAATTCGGAATCTTATGACAGAGCGTGTCGACCTGGATCATCAAGGCGAGCGGGATCTTGTCGACCTCCCGCAGCTTGGCAAGCCGATCAAAGATTGGCTCCCATTCCTTGTTGCGGGCGAAATTGTCGTCGGTGATGAAAAACCGGAAGATGCCCTGCGCCCAATTCTCCCGGACAATTTTTTCGACATCGTCAGGGGAGCGGTAGCGTGATTGGCGGCCCTGCACATTGATGATGGTGCAGAACGAGCACTGGAACGGACAGCCGCGGCCGGCGTCGAAGCTGGCATTGTGGCCGAGCGTTCGTTTGACGACGTCCGCAGGCAGAAAGGGCAGTGGCGTGCCACCGATATTCGGCAGCTCCTTCATGAAGTTATAGAGCGGCTTTAGCGCACCTGCTGCGGCATCCTTGATGACCAGATCGAGCCGGCCTTCGGCTTCGCCCGCGAACAGCGATATGCCGCATTCGCGAGCGCGATCGAGGTCAATCGCCTTGCCGTCGAGCATCGAGAGGCAGCCCGAGACATGGAATCCCCCGAGCGCAACCTGAATGCCGGCCGCGCGAAGCGGACGCGCGATATCGAGCGCCCGTGGGTACTGGTTCGACTGCACGCCGACCAACGCAACCAGGCCGAATCCTTGGTGGCGGCGAAACCGCCGGATCAGCTTCGGAATGTTAATGCGTGTGTTGGTCTCATCGATGGCATCGATGTCGAATTCAACGTCAGAACCGAGCACATGGCATTCGGCGCATTCGCGCGCCAAGCCGTAAACCGCAGCAAGGGAATTCGACGGGATCAGCGCACGCCACCAGCGGATGACGTAGCCGTCATCGTGGTAGTGAGACGGCTTGATCAAAACCAGCTGAAATCGACGTTTCACGAAAAGCCCACCTCAACTTAGCGAAAGAACAGCACTGCCAACGCGGAGCCTTTATTAGAACCTCGCCGCGAACTTCCAGCGGGGAGTGGCAACGTCCTGTTGTCCGCCACATCTGCTGGGCGGGCGACGTGGCCAAAAACTCGCCGCGCTGAATCGCAACGGTGGATCAGCGACACAGTGGCGCGACCGAGGATGATCAATTCGTGCGGTTTCGCTACGCCGGCGCCTTCTCTTTTTCGCGCAATCGCCAGAGCTGGAAGCCTTCCTTATCGATCGCCTTCTCGATTGCGTCGCGAGAAAAGCCGTGGGGCGGAGCGCGATCGGCAGCAACAACTCCGGTCGCAGTCCACGGACCATGTTGCTGGGGTAGCTTGCCGCCGCTCGGGTCTCCGACAAAAGCGTGCAAATCCTTCCGGGTCTCCGACTTGAAAACGTAGATGCGCATGGCTGGTCCTTTCTCAGACGCTCTGATTAATCGGGCGGCTTCGATTCGCTCGTGCATTTCGCGATCGAGTGCGTTCCGATTTCCTTCGCAGAACCCACGCTGCCCCCATAACTTCGCTCATCCGCCTTATTCAGCGGCGCCGGAATTGGGCGCGAGCTGGCGGCCTGCGAGCCGTGCTCGCACGCTCGTCCTTGTGGCGGAAGATCAAACGGCCCTTTTCGAGATCGTAGGGCGACATCTCGACGGTGACGCGATCGCCCGCCAGCGTCTTGATGCGAAACTTTTTCATCTTGCCGGCGGTGTAGGCGACGATCTCGTGCCCGGCGTCGAGCTGGACGCGGTAGCGCGCGTCAGGCAAAATTTCGGTCACCAGGCCTTCGAATTGAATGAGTTCTTCCTTCGCCATTGTTGTTTCCTTTTCGGCGCGACAAAACGTGCAGCACTTCTTCTGCGATCCATCGGCAAACCACCGGGCGGCAGGGCCGGCGCAATTCACTCAGCGCCGCATGAACGCGACATCGGCGATTCCGTATTCCGGACTGCCGTTTAGTGCTCGTTCCCGCCTGTCGCGCTGAGGCAGCTTTGTCTTGCTGCGCTCGTATCGCCGCTGCTTTGTTGCCGCCGCCGGATGCGGCCGCGCCTTGTGGCCATCATGAACCGCGTCGCAATGACGGCGCGGCGCGATCCGCCGATCCGTCGCGGGGATTGTCATGCGGATAAGCTTCTCGATGTCGCGGAGGAACGCGGTCTCCTCGGAGTCGCAGAAGGAAATCGCTACGCCGTCCGCGCCCGCGCGCGCCGTGCGCCCGATCCGGTGCACATAGGTTTCCGGCACATTGGGCAGATCGAAATTCACCACATGGCTGATGCCGTCCACGTCGATCCCGCGCGCGGCGATATCCGTCGCGACCAGCGTGCGCACGGCGCCCTGGCGGAAGGCAGCGAGCGTGCGTTCGCGCTGGTTCTGCGATTTGTTGCCATGGATCGCTTCTGCCGCGATTCCGGCCCGGGCGAGGCCACGCACCACCCTGTCGGCGCCGTGCTTGGTGCGGGTGAACACCAAAGCCCGTTCGATCGGCGTGCGAGCGAGCAGGTCGGCGAGCATCAATGGCTTTGCGGCGCGGTCTACGTGGATCACTTGCTGTTCGACGCGCTCGACCGTCGTGGCGGCGGGTGTCACGGCTACCTTGGCGGGGGAATTCAGCATCTCCTCCGCGAGTTCCGCGATTGCTGGCGGCATGGTCGCGGAGAAGAACAAGGTCTGCCGTCGCGACGGCAGCTTCGCCACGATCGTGCGGATGTCGCGGATGAAGCCCATGTCGAGCATGCGATCGGCTTCGTCGAGCACGAGAACTTCCACCTCGCTGAGCCGCAACGCATTGCCGCGCACGAGATCGATCAACCGCCCCGGCGTCGCGACCAGTACGTCGACGCCGTTCAATAGCGCGCGCACCTGACGGCCCATCGGCACCCCGCCGATCACGAGCGCCGCGCTGAAGCGAATATAACGCCCATAGGCCTGGAAAGCATCGAGGATTTGGCCGGACAGTTCGCGCGTCGGGCTGAGCACCAGCACGCGACAGGACTTGCGTTGCGGCGCGCGTGGCTCAGCGGATAGCCGCTGCAGGATCGGCAGCGCAAAGGCTGCGGTTTTGCCAGTGCCGGTTTGCGCGATTCCGATGACGTCGCGCCCTGACAGCGCAACTGGAATGGTTTTGTCCTGAATGGGGGTGGGCGTGCGGTATTTTTCGTCGGTCAGCGCACGCATGATTGGTTCGGCAAAGCCGAAGTCATCGAAAGAAGTCAATGAAGGTTCCTAACCGCGCAAGACCGTTCTCAGCGCATGAGCGCTGAAAATCCGTCCCGCGGGGCGGGTGACGACATCCCGCGTGATCTGGGCTGTCAGTGATATAGGGATAAGATCGAGCCAGACGCCGCGATTGGAATCCGGTCACGCGGCTCGACGGACCATTTGAGGTCACACAAACGATATATGGCGCAAAGATGTGTTCGTTTCAAGACGCCGCGGCGCGGGTAACGCTACGCTCCCCGGGACCCGCTATGCATCGCCGCCGGGTTAGCGGCGCCTTATTTATGGCGCCTTGTCGGTCGTTCACTGAAATCGAGAGCGATGCATTCGCTGACTGTGGCGCTGACCCGGCAGACTTCGACCCTGCTGCAAGATCATTTTTTGGACGGGCTTCTCGGCTGCTCTTAAATAAGCTCCCGCAAGACGGGCTCGAACCATCTGTCGCCATATACGCAGCAATAACAACGAGAGGCGCTGCAGATGATGCGCAAGACTTCTTTGATACTTGCAGGTGTCTTAGGCGGCGCGGCGGTTACGATGATCGCCCTGCAGGCGCCCGCGATGTTAACCAGCGCAATTGCGAAAGCGGGATCATCGGATATCTATCGCCAGCTTAATTTATTCGGCGAAGTATTCGAGCGCACACGCGCGCATTATGTCGAGAAGCCCGATGACTCCCAGCTCGTTGAGGGGGCAATCAAGGGGATGCTCAACGGGCTCGACCCGCATTCGAGCTACCTGGATCCGAAAAGCTTCCGCGACATGCAGGTTGAGACGCGCGGCGAGTTCGGCGGGCTCGGCATCGAGGTCACGATGGAGGATGGTCTCGTCAAGGTCGTTGCCCCGATCGACGAAACCCCGGCGGCAAAAGCCGGCATCCGCGCAAACGACATCATCACCCATATCGACGATGCCGCGGTGCAAGGCATGACGCTCGATCAGGCGGTCGAAAAGATGCGCGGCCGGGTCAATACCAAGATCAAGCTGCGCCTTATACGAAAAGGCGCCGACAAGCCAATGGACCTCACCATCACGCGCGACATTATTCGGGTCCGCTCGGTCCGGTCACGCGTCGACGGCGGTGATGTCGGCTATATCCGTATCACTCAATTCAACGAGCAGACGACAGAAGCCTTGATGAAGGCGCTAAGCGATATCGCGGCGCAAGTGCCGCCCGACAAGCTGCGCGGCTATGTCATCGATCTGCGCAATAACCCGGGTGGATTGCTTGATCAGGCGATCGCGGTCACTGATACATTCCTCGAGCGGGGCGAGATCGTCTCCACCCGGGGACGCGACCCGGAAGAGACGCAGCGTTTCAACGCACGACCGGGCGACAAACATTTGACCGCTGGCCGGCCGCTCATCGTGCTGATCAATGGCGGCTCAGCGTCGGCATCCGAGATCGTTGCCGGCGCGTTGCAGGACCACAAGCGCGCGACCGTGCTAGGCACGCGCTCGTTCGGCAAGGGCTCGGTGCAGACCATCATCCCGCTCGGAGACGCGACGAGCGGAGCCCTGCGGCTTACCACCGCCCGCTATTACACCCCGGCCGGGCGCTCGATCCAGGCCAAGGGCATCGTGCCTGACATCGAGATACTGCAGGAGGTGCCCGAGGAGATGAAGGCTGGCTCGGCCGAGATAAGCGGCGAGTCGTCGCTGCGCGGCCACCTCAAGTCAGACGGCAAGGAGCAGGGCGGGTCGCAGTCCTATGTTCCGCCCGAAGCCAAGGACGACAAGGCCTTAACTCTCGCGCTCGACCTCATGCGCGGCGCTCAGGCGAATCCAGCCTTCCCGCCCAATGCAAAGGAGGCTGTCCTGCCCCGCTGAGCTAGCCGTAAATCAGCTCTTCGCAGAAAGGCGCTCGAAGTCCGATAGCACAGCCGCGATCAATGCCTGCCGGCGCGGCTCCTGCGCGGCCGGCGTTGTTCCGAAGAGACCGATCAGATAACGTACCTTTTCGGCCGCTTCGAGCCAATCGGCGGCCGGCGCCGCCACCAGATGCGCCTCCAATTCATCTTGCCGCAGCCGCAACGCTTGCTCATTGGCGGCAACTTCCGCCAAAAGTCGGCGAAGCCCGGTCGCCTTCTGGGCGGCCATTCCGCGGTGCTCATCAAGGTTGACTGGCTTATCCGTCATGAGCCCTGCATTTTATTCGAATCAACATCAGCCAGTTGAGACGCGCCTGGAGCGGAAAACATCACGCCCACAGTTGCAGCCGGATGTTCCGCGCGTCAGCGGCTCATGCAGGCACCGACGACGTGTGTCGTGGCAGCGGATAGTCCACGCTGTCATACAGACGGCGGATTCCGTTGCAATCGAATCTCGCCTCATCGACTTCGAGCGTGGCGCCGAGCAGAAGCTCCGGTCGAATCTCTTCGATGGCAAAACGCACCGCGAGTGAGGCCTGCGCAAACCGTTTGTAGCCGGCGGGGTGCCGACTACTCTCGCGTCTGACGAAAAACAGCTCCGCCTCGGCGGAGTAATCGAATGAGGCCATTGCAAATCCATATATGAATAGATAATGGAAGAACCAGCCCTATCTTGAAAAAGATTTATTTTTGTGAGGTGGTCTAGCTTCCTAGACTGGCTGCGCTGAGAAACGTATCATACAGTGTGCTAGCCGAACAATTTGCTGTCGACTCCCGCGTATGCGCCCGCGGATCGTTCGTGAGCGTGCACTGCCCTCAGAAGTCGCGACCAATCGAGTTCTGGCGCGCTCAACGGGTTGCGTTCCCATCGATCAGCCGCGGAAGAGGCATATGAGCGAATTCATGATCAAGCTAGCGCGCATTGAAGCCTTCGAAGGTGGCGCTCAGGGCAAGCAGATTTGCGCGGTGTTTCATATCGAACGGGGTCCGATCGGTTTTCACCTTCCGATTTATCTGCAGGGGCGCGACTTCGATGACACCGAGGTGGTGCAGGCCGCGAGGAATTCGCTTTGCCGCATGTTCGAGGCACTCGCCAACCAGAGCAAAGTTTGGGAGCTTTCACCCGCTGAACTCGAACGCCTCTCGAAGATAAACTTGCGCCCGGCGGAGTGAAGATGAACTTGCGCCCGGTGGAACAAAGTCGTCGCAATCGCCCCTTGGCGATGGCGAGACGCCGACGCCATCGAGCGATCGGCCGATCGACGGGTGCTAAGCGGATTTGCCCGGAAGAGCCAACGAATGAGCTCTGAA
>CAZTTL010000083.1:0-12852 GCA_964616635.1 uncultured Rhodoplanes sp.
CGACGATGACGCGATCGATGGCCGTATCGAATCTGAGCCGCACGCGAATGCCGAGCTCCTTGGCCCCCACCAGCGCCAGAGCGCTGGTGTCCTCGATCAGCTTGCGCAGGCTTTCGATCCGCTTCTCGGGCTCGCGATGCGCCACGAAATCGCGCAGCCGGCGGATGATCTGGCCGGCGCGCAGCGATTGCTCGACTGCGGCATCGATGGCGGTGCGCACGCGCCGAAGGTTCTCGTCCGACAGCTCCCCAAGCAGCCGGCGCGAGCCGGTGAGGTAGTTGGAGATTGCCGAGAGCGGCTGGTTGAGCTCGTGCGCGAGGGCAGAGGCCATTTCGCCCATCGCGGTCAGCCGGGAGATATGGACCAGCTCGGCCTGGAGTTCCTCGAGGCGCTGTTCGGTTTCCTGCCGCTCGGTCAGGTCGCGCACATAGCCGGTGAAAAACCGCCGTCCGTTCGAGGTCATCTCCCCGACCGCAAGCGAAATCGGAAAGGTCGAGCCGTCCTTGCGCTCGCCCACCGCGACCCGGCCAATCCCGACGATATGGGGTTCACCCGTCTCCAGATAGCGCCGGAGATAGCCGTCATGGGCGGCGCGATAAGGCAGCGGCATCAGAATCTTGACATTCCGCCCAATCACCTCGTCAGCCCTGTAATCGAACAGGCGCTCCGCCGAAGTGCTGAAATAGCGAATGATTCCCTGCTCATCGATGATGATGACGGCGTCGGGAATGGTCGCCAGCAACGACTGGAGATGGGCTTCTCGCGCCACCAGATCCTCGGTGCGCGCAGCCACGTTGAGGCGTGCCAAGCGCAAGCGTTCCCCGTACAGCGCCATGCCGACGCCGATCGCCGTAAGGACGCCGGCAGTGATGAAATCGGCACCGGACAGGGCCTTTGCCGTTGTTGCGGCCGCCATCAGGTTCAGCGCAACGCCGAGCCCGGTGGCGACCAGCCCGGGTCCGAGCCCGCCCAGCGCCCCGGCGAGGAGAATCGCCGGCACCATGAAGATGAGATCGGCCTCGGCGGTCGTTAGCGGCGAGACGAAGATATGAAACGCAAAGGCCCCAGCCACGACTGCAATGGCGATGCAGTACCAGAGCAACCGCCCCTGCACCGGGAGCATCCGCCGCGACAGGCGCACCATGCCCATCCGCATCGAACCGAGGTCGGTTTCGGTCATCGGACTCCTGTCCCAGTCGCCAGTCGCCCTCCTCCTCCGGGGATATACTTAGGGACACTACACGAATTTCCGCAGGAGGCAGGCGCACATACGTTTATCTACTAGATAGAGTACGTTATGGCGGAGCCAGAAACCATGCTGATGCATAATGCCCAGACCATCAGCCCGCTCCGCTTTGCCAAGCCGTTGAACGGGCTGGCAGAGATTGATCCGGATAAGACGCAAAATGTGTCGTTCGAGTCGATGGGCGTGCCGATCTCCTATGCCCGTAACGAAGAGATCTTCGGCGAAGGCGAGCCCGCGGACTATGTCTACCAGGTCGTTTCCGGCGCGGCGCGCACTTACAAGGTCTTGAGCGACGGTCGCCGCCAGATTGGTGCCTTCTATCTCCCCGGCGAGGTCTTTGGCCTCGGCGTCGGCGAAAACCACCACTATTCAGCGGAAGCCGTCGGCAAGTCGACGATGCTGGTCGTCAAGCGCAGCGCTTTGATCTCGCTCTCGAAGACCGACCACCGCGTCGCCCATCTGCTGTGGACGTTGACCGCGGAGGAGCTCAAGCGCGTCCAGGAGCACATGCTGCTGCTGATCCGCAGCGCACAGGAGCGCGTCGCCTGCTTCCTGCTGGAAATGGCCGAACGGATGGAAAATGCCGATGCAATCGACCTGCCGATGTCGCGGCAAGACATCGCCGACTATCTCGGCCTGACCATCGAGACCATTTCGCGCACGCTGACGCAGCTGGAAAGCACGTCGGCGATCTCGGTCCCGACCTGCCGGCGGATTATCCTCCGCAATCGCAAGGCGCTGAGAAAGCTACACGCCTGATCCCGTATCCTGCGCGCTGGGGGGCGCGCAACGTTATAGGGAGATCGTCATGAACGAACAACAGATCGCCAGTGGTGACGAAGTCATGTCGCGCCATTCCCCGCATATTGACATTCCGGACGGGGTCAAGCAGGCGGCTGCAGCCGGTATCTGCCAGGTCCGGGAAGGATACGAGAAGCTCTACGGCAATGCCGAGGCGATGACTGACGCCGTCGAGCTGAGCTACTCGGTGGCAGTGACAGACGCCGCCGATCTGCATGGCAAGATTCTGCAAACGATCCAGGCGAATTTGGCGGCGAGCTTCGAGTTCGCGACGGCCCTGATGGCAGCGCGCTCCTTGCCGGAAATGATCGCGCTGTCGACCAAATTCGCTCATCAGCAATTCGAGACTTTTGCAAAGCAAACCAAGGACTTCTGGTCATTCGGCCAGAAGATCGTAGCGGACACGACGAAACCAGTCGCCTCCAGCTTTTCGGGCGGCCTCGATCGGGCTGCTTCGTCCTGAGGAGGTGCAAGTCCTGCGGGCCAGCGTGCAAGGGGCCCGCGGGGAAACAGGGACCGAACCAGTGGTGCCGTCCGGACCGGCCACAACGGGGTTGTCCGAGATAACGGAGAGAGCACGATGGCAAACCCTGCAGTTCAGGTTGGTGCGTTAGATCTGAAGCCCTCTCCGCAAGATCTCGGATGGGAGCATTTTGCACAGGGCAAGGATGTCCGCGTTCGCGGCTACGGCGGAAACCTCGAAGAAGCCTTCGAACAGGCGACTTTGGCACTCGCGGCGGTTGTCACCAAGGCGCCGGTCGACCCGAAGATTGCGGTCACGGTCGTCTGTGAGGCACCTGACGACGAGCTTCTGCTCGGCGAGTGGCTCGATGCCGTCATCTATGAAATGGCCGCCCGCTGCATGATGTTCGGGCGGTTTTCGGTGACGATCCGCGGCCGACGGCTTTATGGGACGGCATGGGGCGAGCCGGCTCGCGCCAAGCGCGACGGCGCGTTGGAGCCGCGGGTGACATTGACCGATCTGAAGATCACGCGCGATTCGACCGGAACCTGGACGGCGGGCTGCGTCGTCAGCATGTGAGCGGCCGACGAGCGCAAACCGCCGGCTCTGCCGACGCAACCAAGATCACGCCGGTACCGGCACATCATCCGTTAACGACGCAAATGCGCCGCCATTTGGCGGCGCGGTTTTTTGATCGGCCTCAAGGGCCGGCAACGGCGCCGACCTATCGTAGCTCTATATAAGCCAAGCAGAGCGGTCTGCGGCGCTATCGCGCCGCGGCTCGTCGGTGCTAAGGAGGAGTGCCATGGCTGTTGAAAGCAAGACAAATGTCGCTCTGAAAAAAGAAGAAGAATCCGGGCAGGCGCTGCCCGCCGGCTGGGAACCGTTCGATACGCTGCGCCGCCAGGTTGATCGGATGTTCGAGGATTTCGGCCGCGGATTCGGCCTGTGGCGGCCATTCGGCCGCTCGCCGATCGACCTGCCGTCGTGGCCGGCCGGCGAATTCTGGGGCAAAACCCCGGCCGTCGATCTCGTCGAGAAAGACAAGGAATACGAAATCAGCGCCGAGTTGCCGGGAATGGACGCGAACAATATTGACGTCAAGCTGGCGAATGGCGTGCTGACGATCAAAGGCGAAAAGAAGGAAGAGAAAGAGGAGAAGAAGAAGGACTACTATCTGTCGGAGCGCCGGTTCGGTTCGTTCCAGCGTTCGTTCCAGCTTCCCGATGGGATCGTCGAGGACAAGATCGAAGCGAATTTCGACAAGGGCGTGCTGACGATCAAGCTGCCCAAGGGCGCGGACACGCAGAAGCCCGAAAAGAAGATCGCGATCGAAACGAAGTAGCGCGGTGGCCTGCGGCTGTCCGCGCCCGCATTTGCGTGATCCATGCGGAGGGCGTGTAGCTGCAAGCGAATCGTCAGCGCATGAGGTGAGGCCGGCCATGAAGTTCGTGCTTGACCTGACGAAGCAAGGGCAGAATCTCGGCCGCCATGTCTGCGACATCCGCGATGCCGAATCGTTTGCCGCGGCCTGCGATCAACTGTGGAGCGATCTCGAACGACGCTCGCTCGAACGGGCGACAAGCATCGGCGATCTCATGGAGAACGTGAACGAAAACGTTTTTCTGCAACTCGACGGCGCGGTGCTTTCGTTCAGCAAGGCGTGACCTTGCAGGACGCCGCCAGAGCGCTTGCCGAGCCCACTGCCGCGCAGGTCCGCTCGCCTTTGGGGGCGGACCTCGCGGATAAAGTTGTTTTTCTCAGTGACCCGTCCGTCTATCGCGATCATGTCGACGCGGTGCTTCCGCGCGAGACCCATATGTCATGGGTCTTTCTCGCCGGTCCCCGCGTCTACAAGCTGAAAAAACCGGTCCGCTTTCCCTATCTCGACTTCTCCACGCTGGCACGGCGCGCGGCGGCGTGCCGCGCCGAGCTGCGGCTCAACCGACGGCTCGCCGGCGAGATTTACATCGGCATGGCGCCGCTAATACTGACGGCGCAAGGCCTCGCGCTTGGCCCCTGTTGTGACGGAGCGGATCAGAAATCACCGCAGGCCCTGCAGCAGCGTACAGCGGATGCTTTTGCCGGGGAGATCGTCGACTGGCTGGTGGTGATGCAGCGGCTGGACGAGCGCTGCATGCTCGACTACGCGATCGCCGCCGGTACTGTCACATCACATGCGCTCGACCGGCTGGTGACGCTGCTCGCCCACTTTTATCGCAGCGCCACGCGGGTGCGGATGACGGCGCAGGCGCATCTCGCCGACTGGCGACAGAGCCTGGCCGAGAACCGCCGGGCGCTTGCTGATCCACGCGCGCAACTGCCAGCTGCTCTCGCTCACCTGATCGGCGGCGCCCAGGAGCGGTTCCTGGCCCGCTATGGCGATCTCCTTGCGGCGCGGGCACGGGATGGCCGCATCGTCGATGCACATGGCGACCTGCGGCCCGAGCATATCTGGCTTGGCGATCCCCCGCGCATCATCGATTGCCTCGAATTCAATGCCCGGCTGCGCGCCAATGACCCGTTCGATGAGATCGCCTTCCTTGTGCTCGAATGCGAGCGGCTGGGCAGCCCCTTCGTCGCGCGCTATCTCGGCAAGCGGCTGACCCGCGCCGTGCCGCATCCGCCGCCCGCCGCGCTCCTCGCCTTCTACCGCTGTCACCGCGCCTCGCTGCGGGCACGGCTTGCCGTGGCCCATCTGTTCGAAGAGCATCCGCGCACACCGGAGAAATGGCCGGCGCAGGCGCGCGCCTATCTGCGCCTGGTGGTGCCCGATGCTTTCCGGCTCGACGCGTTGCTGCGGCGCTAGAGCATTTTCAGGCGAAGTGGACACCGGTTCGCCGCCACGAAAATGCGACCACGAAAAAAGAACAGCGCGAATTCTGTTTCTATGAAAACTGAATTCGCGCTAAAGCTCGATCCCCGAAAAGCTGCAGGCTTTTCGCACAAGATCATGCGGCCAACAAAGAGGAGCGCGATGGATTCATCCTGCAGCCATCGCGCGATCAATCAAAAGATCAGCAGGTCGGCGAGCGCCTGCCCGCCATGCAGGCGGCGGATGATCTCGGCGAGCAGCGGCGCGATCGGAAGCTCGATGAGCTTCTCGCGGGCGGCAACCGAGTCGAGACGGAACGGCGGAACCGAATCGGTCATGACCACGCGGTCGATCGCCGGATCGGTAATCGCCTTGTCGGCGCCCGGCATGAACAGGCCGTGGGTCACCATCGCGAGCACATGACGGGCGCCCGCCCGCCGTGCCGCCATCGCTGCGCGGAGCAATGTGGTGCCGGTACTGATCAGGTCGTCGACGATGAGAGCCGTGGCATCGGCAACGTCGCCGACGAACAGATCGCCGGAGACGACGCCGGCGCTGCGATGCTTCTCGACGAATCCCTTGCCGATCGGCTTGCCCTGCGCCGCCTCCAGCGCCTCCCGCAGCAGTTCGGCACGCTTAGCGCCACCCGAGTCGGGCGAGATGACGGCAAGACGCTCCACGTCGAGCCGCTTGGCATAATTGACGAACAGCGGAGCAGCCGTCGCCGTGATGGTGCGGCAGCGGAACGCATTCTCGAACGCCGCCGGATTGTGCACGTCGAGGGTGATGATGGCGTCGGTGCCGACGCTTTCAAACAGCGCTGCGAGGTAGCGGATCGTCACCGGATCGCGCGGCTTGGTGCGGCGATCCTTGCGGGCAAAGCAGAGATAGGGCGTAACGGCGGTCACCCGCGCGGCGCCGCAATCCTTGAGCGCGCCGATGAAGAACAAGAGGCGGCACAGCTTGTCCGCGGCATTCTGCTCGGGTCCGCTATGCAGGCTCTGGATCACATAAACATCGGCGTCTTCGACCGAATCGAGCGGGCGGATCTTGTGTTCACCGTCCTCGAAGGCGCGCTCCTCGTGCGGCGCAAGCGTCACCCACAGGTCGCGGGCAACCGCCTGTCCAAGCTCCGCCGATGCGTTGAGGGCAAACAGGGCAAGCGAAGGCACGCTGGGGCTTCCCATGGGCTTGTGGCGAATATTCCATCGATCCTGTGCGGACCACCCGCGGCAGACTTGGGCAAAGGCTCGCGCTTTTGGCGGGCGCGAACGTTGATCTGGCTCAAGGCCCGCAGAGGCTCGTGCCATTGAATACAACAAATCCATGTCGGAGGAGCGACCATGCACGCTGCCACCTCGATCACCGACAGCGATGTCCTGATTGTCGTCGATATCCAGAATGATTTCTGCCCCGGTGGAGCGCTGCCGGTCGAGCGCGGCCATGAGGTGATCCCTGCGGTCAATCGCCATGCCAGGCTGTTTCGCCACGTCGTGCTGACCCAGGACTGGCACACGCCGGGGCACCATTCGTTTGCCTCCCGCCATGCCGGGCGCAAGGCCTATGAGGCGATCACCGCCCCTTACGGGCCACAGATCCTCTGGCCGGATCACTGTGTGCAGGGCACGCCGGGCGCCGCCTTTCATCCCGACCTGGATATCCCGCATGCTCAGCTGATTTTGCGCAAAGGCTTTCGGCGTGAAATCGATTCGTATTCCGCCTTTTATGAAAATGACCATAAAACGCCGACCGGGTTAGCCGGCTATCTGCGCGAGCGCGGCTTTACCCGCGTCTTTATCACCGGGCTTGCCTTCGACTTTTGTGTCCGTTTTTCCGCCGAGGATGCCCGCCGCACCGGTTTCGACGTCGTGGTCATCGAGGAGGGCTGCCGCGGCATCGACGTCGATAATTCGGTCGCGGCGACCCGCCAGTCGTTTGCTCGGAACGATATTCTGCTGATCGACGCGCTGTAGCGCGGCCGGCGCATGGATGCTGTTTATCATCGCGCACAATATGTGCGATGGGGTGCCGGCAGTCTGACAGAAATATGTCATGTAAGGCTGGCGGAGAGTCGCTCGCTGCCGCCTCGGCGAAGGCAGCCGCCTGCTTTCCAACCGCCCTGGGAGCCATCCATGAATTTTCGCAAAGCGTTCATTGTCAAACCTGGGTCGAAGCTGCAGCTCGCAAAGATCGATCCCGCAAACGCCGGTGATTTCGCCTCGCACAAGAAGGCGGCTGGCGAGATCCAAAGCCAAGTCGGGCGCATGGACCGCCTGCAATATCTGCTTTATGCGGACGCCAGCCAGTCGCTGCTGATCGTGCTGCAGGCGCTCGATGCCGGCGGCAAGGATGGCACCATCCGGCATCTGTTTTCCGGCATGAACCCGCAAGGCACCTCAGTCGCGAGCTTCAAGGAGCCAAGCAAGATCGAGCTCGCCCACGATTTCCTCTGGCGGATCCATCTCCAGGCACCGGCAAAGGGCGACGTGATGATCTTCAACCGCTCGCATTACGAGGATGTGCTGGTCGTGCGCGTGCACAAGCTGGTGCCGCGCGGGGTCTGGTCGAAACGCTTCAAGCTGATCAATGAGTTCGAGCGGATGCTCGCGGCCAACCGCACCCGCATCCTGAAGTTCTTCCTGCATATCAGCCCGGACGAGCAGCTCGCGCGCTTCAAGCAGCGGCTCGAGGACCCGGCGCGGCAATGGAAGATCAGCGACAGCGATTATTCCGAGCGCACGCTCTGGCCGAAATACATGGAAGCCTATGAGGAGACGATCGAGCGGACGAGCACCGAACACGCGCCCTGGTTCGTCATCCCCGCCAATCACAAATGGTTTCGTGACCTCGCCATTTCGACGATCGTCGCCGATACCATGGAGGACATGAAGCTGACGTTGCCGCAGCCGCGTGTCGACCTTAAAGACATCCGCCGCCGCTTTCATGCCGCGGAAAACGCCAAGCCCTGACCGCCCGTGGCCGACTCGCCGGGCGACGCAGCACAACTCGCAGCGCTGATCGGAGGGCTATGGTCGACAGCGCTTCAACAGTTCTTCCGTCGTTCGCCGGTCAGGCCCCTGCGGCGACGATCCACTCCCGCGCGGCGGGCGCGTCAGCGAGCGCAAACACTTTGACCGTGCCCGGCATCAAGAAGCTGAAGGCGCGAACAGTGTGGCGGATCCAGTCGATATCGGTGACGACGGCAATCCGCTCCCAGCCGCGCCAGTGTCCGACGCCGGCCTTGAAATCCTCCCACATTGCGCTCGGCTCGATCCCCGAAAAATCCGGATCGACCTGATAGTAGAGCCGTACCTTGTCGTGCTGCTTGAAGGCCGCTTCCACCGCCGGCACCAGCACTGCCTTGTATTCCTCACCGGTGACATGGCCCTTGCAGACGAAGCCTATGGTATTCGAAGGGAAGTCCTGCACCTGGTCGATCATCGGACCCTCTCCTCTGTGTTGACCGAAGCTTTTGTCGCGTGCGGCGCGATCGGCGGGCTCGCGTCGATCAGCACTTCGTGGTCTTCAACGCCCGCTCGGCCGGCACGCAATGATCGCAGGCGGGTTCAGGCGCCGGCGCTGCCCGCCCACTCACGTTGCCCGCCCACTCACGCTGCGCGGCCTTCGATCCGGCGGAGATGGCGCGCCTGTTCCATCGCCTTATGTTCGAGCAGCCAATAAGTACCGATCTTGACGGCGCTCGCAATCATGAAAGAGACGAGCGTATAGGCCCAGACCAGCAGCGCCAGCTTCCATCCCGTCGCCGTCATGAAGAACCCATAGACGACCACGAGCGTGCCGGCGACCTGCGTCGCCTCGGCGGGGACGACCAGCTTCCAGCTCGGCCAGGGGCGTTCCCACACCGGTCCCTTGTTGCGGGTCAGATAGATCGTCATGTGCCCGGAGACGAGCAGCTTGAGAAATACGAGTGACTGCACGAGCGGCGGTGACAGTGCGAGATAGTCGCGCACGAGCCAGAACAGCACGAAGCTTTCGAGCACGCCGTAAATGCCGAGTACGGACGCGACGGTGAGCACCCGCGTCATGTCCCAGCGCACCGGCCGCAGCGCGACCGGAGCATTGTCATAGGCAATCATCATGATTGGAATGTCGTTGAGCAACGCCAGCAGCACGATCATGACCGCGGTGACGGGATAGAAATTGAACACCAGAATGCTCGCCGTCATGAACAGAAGCACGCGCGCGGTCTCGGCGATGCGGTAGATGGCGTAGCTCGTCATCCGCTCGAAGATGCGGCGCGCCTCTTCGATCGCGGTGGTGATGACGGCGAGGCCCGGCGCGGTGAGCACGAGATCAGCCGCCGCGCGGGCCGCATCGGTTGCACCGCTGACCGCGATGCCGACATCGGCCTGCTTCAGCGCGGGCGCGTCGTTGACGCCGTCGCCGGTCATGCCGACGATATGGCCGGCGTCCTGCAGCGTCTTCACGATCTGAAACTTGTGCTCGGGGAAGACGCGGGCAAACCCGTCCGCTTCCTCGATCCGCCGCGTCTTGTCGACAGGAGCATCGTCGCCGAACACGCTGTCGGCGACGACGATGTTGCGGCCGAGATCAAGCTCGCCCGCGATCTGTCGGGCGATCGCCTCGTGGTCGCCCGTCACCATCTTGATGTCGATCCCCATCGCCTTGGCGGTCTTGATGGTGGCGGCGCTGTCTTCGCGCGGTGGATCGAACAGGGGCAGCAAGCCGAGATAGCGCCACGCGCCGTTCGCGTCGGTGCGGGCGACACCGAGCGTGCGGTAGCCCTTGGCCGCATCGGCGTCGATCTCGGCGGTGATGGCGTGCCTCTCCTGTTCATCCGGTCCGCACAGGTCGACGATCACCTGCGGCGCCCCCTTCGCCACCTTGAAGGTGGCGCCGGCGTGGACGATGTCGGCTTCCGTCCGCTTGATCACCGGGTCGAAGGGATGGAAGCCATGGACGGCATAGGTGGCGAGCGCTTGCGCCGAGGGCGCGGCGGCGAGGATCGCCTTGTCGATTGCGTCCGGCGCTTCGCGGCGCGAGGCGAGCGCCGCCGCCAGCACCAGCTCGTCGCGCTTAACGCCCGCGGCCGGTCGCGGCTCGCCAAGCGTCAATTCGTTCTTGGTCAGCGTGCCGGTCTTGTCCGAGCAGAGGGTGTCGACGCCGGCCATCTCCTCGATCGAGACCAGGCGCGAGACGATCGCCTTGACCCGCGCCAACCGCTCCGCACCGACCGCCATGGTGACCGACAGCACCGCCGGCAAGGCGACCGGTATCGAGGCGACGGTGAGGATCAGCGCAAACTGCAGGGTCTCGGCCACCGGGTCGTGGCGGAAGAGCGCCGCAACCCCGATCAGCAGCACCAGGCCGATTGTCACCAGAATGAGGAAATGGCCAATGCGCAGCACCGCGCGCTGGAAGTGCGAGACCGTCTTGGCTTCCTGCACGAGATGGGCGGTCTTGCCCATATAGGTGTTCATGCCGGTCGCAGTGACGACTGCCGTCATCTCGCCGAGCGTAACCACCGACGCCGAATAAGCCTCGTCGCCCGAGTTCTTGTCGACCGGCAGCGACTCGCCGGTGAGCGCCGACTGGTCGACGCTGAGATAGGCCCCGTCCAGAAGCTTCACGTCGGCGGGAATGATAGCCCCAAGCTTGATGCTGATGAGATCGCCAGGCACGAGGAGGCGGGCCGGAAGGTCGGTCCACTGGCCGTTGCGTTTGACCCGCGCTTTCAGCGCCAGCCGCTGCTTGAGCAGCTCGATCGCGGTGTCGGCCTTGAATTCCTGCCAGAAGCCGACGCCGGCATTGACCAGCAGCATCAGCACGATGATGGCGAGATCGCCCCAGTGGCTCAGCACCGCAGACAGGATGGCGGCGATCTCGATCATCCACGGAATCGGCCCCCAGAAGAAGCGGGCAAGTCGCTCCACGACGCCGACCCGATGTTCCGCCAGCGAATTCTCGCCATATTGGGCAAGCCGGCGCGTGGCTTCGGCGTCGGTCAGTCCCGTCGCGGCGGACGGCTCTGGTGCGGGTGCGGAGGCAGCGGTAGCGCCGTCCGGCCGCGTGGTTGTATTCGTTTCCTGGTGCATCTTGCTGCTCGCACAATGCGTGGCCGCCTCAAGCAATTCAGCCTGTGAAGGCGGCACGTCGGACCAAATCACCTCGATCGAAAAAATCGCCCGGCGTTGGGTCACCGCGGTCGGGCGGGCGTCGCTAGGCGTCGGCGTGATGCTTCGCGCTGACCCGCTTTGCCTCGCGCGGAGCCGAATGCCCCGCGATCCACCGCGCGATATCCGGCCAGTCGTCTTTCAGCGTCCGCGCGCCCATGAACAGGCCGATATGCCCGCCCGGCGCAGTCTTGCGCACGATGTCGTGCGGCTTCGTGCCGATATACTTTGCGGCATCGAGTACCTGTTCCGGCGTCGTGATGTCGTCGTCGGCGCCGGCGAGCAGGTAGGTCGGGCAGGTAATGTCGTGCAGGTCGAGCCGCCGGCCGAGCGCGATGAACTTGCCTTTGGCAAGCTCGTTCTCCTTGAACAGCCGTCTGATCGCCTGCAGGTACCAGCGCCCGGGCAGGTCGACCGGGTTCTCATACCAGGCTTCGAAAACCTCTTTCTTGGAAAGATAGGCCGGGTCCTCGATGTGCTCGTAAAGCTCGATATGCTCCCTGATGTAATGCTGCGCCGGCTGCATGTTCTTCCAGCCCTGCAGCATGAACTTGCCGCGGATCAGCCCGCCGCCCAGTTCCACCAGCTCCTCATAGAACGACAACGGCAGTTCGTGCGCCAACCGCTTGATCGGCCCTTTCCCGGCACCGGTATCGATCGGCGCACCGGCAAGGACGAGCGTGTTCACCTTTTCGGGAAACCGCGCCGCAATCATCGCGGTGACCCAGCCGCCCTGGCACAGCCCGACGAGGTTCACCCGTCCGCCGAGATCGTCGATCGCCACGATCATGTCCGCGAGGTAATTGTCGATCTCGAGGTCTTTCATGTCCTCGGTGGCCGACTTCCAGTCGGTCAGCGCCACATGCTCGACGCCATTGGCCAACAGCGTCTCCACCAGGCTTTGCCCCTTGTGGTAGTCGGCGATCACGGCGGTATGCCCGGCATAGGGCGCATCGACGAGCGTCGGAATTCCGTGCGCCGTGCCGTAATCGCGCAACGTCATCGTTCGCAGATCGAGCCGCACGCGGTTCGGCGTCGCCAATTGCGGTCGCAGCCCCTGATTAATTTTGATCTCTTCTTCGACAAATTTGAGATTGCGCGCGTAGAGCTCGACGCCCTGTTCCAGGAGGGTCGTGGCCAAGACCATCGGCCAGAAGGCCGGGACACACATCAGTTTGAGTTCGGAGGATTTTGGCGGTCGCTCACTCGGCATGGCTGACCTTTCACAGTGTTCCGCGCGGCCCGCCCGTCAGCGTCGCGCGTCCCTCCCGCGCCGTCGCCATCAAACGGGATATGGCAATGCGCGTCGGTATCTTCAACATGTCCGACACCGACGAATCACTGTCACTGCGCAAGATCAAGATTTCTTGAC
>CAZTTL010000084.1:0-12844 GCA_964616635.1 uncultured Rhodoplanes sp.
ACAGCTTCTTCTGGTTCGCCGTGGTGCCCATCTTCACCAGCGACCACGAGCGCAGAATATATTCCTGGATCGCCGCCTTGATCCACCACATCGCATAGGTGGCGAGGCGGAAGCCCTTTTCCGGCTCGAACCGCTTGACCGCCTGCATCAGGCCGACATTGCCCTCGGAGATCACTTCCGAGATCGGCAGACCATAGCCCCGATAGCCCATCGCGATCTTGGCGACGAGGCGCAGATGGCTGGTGACAAGCTTGTGCGCAGCCTCGCGGTCACCATGCTCGCGCCAGCGCTTCGCCAGCATGTATTCTTCCTGCCGCTGCAGCATCGGAAAACGCCGGATCTCGTCGAGATAGCGGCTCAGACCCGACTCGGCGGTGATTAACGGCAAGGCTGCAGTCGGGATCATAGGTCGAGTCCTCGTCAGGCGCCCCAAACATCGTCATATCGAGCGGAGCCATCCGGATTTGGATAGTCTCGATAAGTCGCCACTTGGCTGGCGGCGCGGAACTCCAGTCCGGTTATCAATGCGCCCAGCGCTAGCAAAAGATGGGCGACAACAATTTCGCCGAACCAAAGCCACGCCCCGGCCGCTGCACAAAAAATAGCGGTCCACATCAGACCCAGCACGGTCATCATTTGGAACCGTTGCGCCGGAGGCAGATTCTTAAGCGGATTGCGGTCGGAGTCGGAGATCGTTCGATACCAATCCAGCATTGGAACCTCCACTTGATTATAAAAGAAACGAAGAGAGAAACGGTTTGGATCAATTAGATTGAATTCTGCCTAAAACGGAATTCTCGATCCATCCCAGGCAAACACCTGCCCGGTATCAGCCGCCGTCAATTGATCAAGGACGGTCAGCAGGTGTTGGGCAGACTGTTTTGGCGAAAACAGCTGCTGCGTCGGAACGCCCGCTTGGAAGGGCTTGGAAAGTGCGGTGTCGACCGTTCCGGGATGAAGGCCGATGCAGAGTGCGTCCGGATTTCGGCGCGTCAGCTCGATCGACAGCGTCTTTATCAGCATATTGAGCGCTGCCTTGGATGACCTGTATGCGTGCCACCCTCCGAGCTGATTGTCGGTAATGCTGCCGACGCGGGCGGAAAGCGCCGCGAAAACCGATTTTCGTCTTTTGGCCAGTAGCGGCAGGAAATGCTTTGCAACCAGTGCGGGGCCGATAGCATTGATCCGGAAAGCTGTGTCGAGCGCGGGTGCGCTCAACTCCCGCCAGGTCTTTTCAGGCTTCAGGCGGTTCTCGTCGTGCAATATGCCGGTGGCTACGATGACAATATGCCAATGATCGGCAATATGACCAAGCTCGGACACAGCGTCTTTGATCGCATTCTCGTCTTCGAGATCGATATGGAGCCAAACATCATCGCCGTGGTGCGCGGGCAGTGATCGCGACAGCCGGACAACATGCGAAACAACCCTGCTCGCAGCACATTCGTCCGCGAGTGCGCGCCCAATTCCACCTGACGCACCAATCACGGCGACATTCAGCCCGTATCCAAAGGAAGCGAGCTCCGGTTTTTTCGCGACCCCGAACTCGCTATGGGACGGCTGACGCATAAGTGGCCTAGATATCACGACGATAACTAATCTAATGACGCTATTGAAACGTATGAAAAGCGATTTTGGATCAGGCGCACTACTTCGCCGACAGCAGATGCGAACGCAGCCCTATTCGGGCCGGCCACCAATCTGAGGAGATGCACGCTGTGCCGAGCTTGCTAAGGCGTGTTGAGCCCGGTCAAGGGCGGGAGTCGGTTTGGGATTATCCGCGGCCACCCAGGCTGGAGAAGGTAAGCGATGTTCTCCGCGTGCGGTTTAAAGTCCCCGATAGGGGATCAGGAAATCCCACGCCTTTAGGCGGCATGGGATCGCGGCGGATTAGCGCGTAAATTGGCTGGATGGAAGCGTACAAGCGCGGCAGCCATACTGTTTGGGACTGCAAGTATCATGTGGTCTGGGTGACGAAGTACCGGTATCCGGTGCTGGGCGGAGACGTTGGGCAACGATGCCGAGAACTCTTGCGTGAGACGGCGCGCGCGCATGAGATGATGATTCATGCGGGGGCGATCAACCGCGACCATGTACACATCCTGAAGGGAAGGAGTTCACACAAGCTACTAAGCGAGTTCGGAATTCTGCGTAAACGCTATTGGGGTCAGCACTTGTGGTCACGGGGCTACTGGGTCGCGAGCAGCGGCAACGTCACTGACGAGGTCTGGATGGAGTACATCAGAAATCAGGTGCCACCCGAACCGGATGATGACTTCAAGGTGACCTGAGTCCGCCGCATGGCGGACCGATCCGGCTTTCAGCCGTAACCTGAAGCCACCGCCTTTAGGCGGTGGAGCGTTCACAGGCGAGACAATCGCTGAAACCGGCAGCGGCTGCCGCGTCCTGGAAACGAGCCACCCGCCAGTCTACTATTTCCCGATGGGTGACGTCAGGACCGAATTTCTTGTTGCAGCCAATGACCGATCTTTTTGTGAGTTCAAAGGGACGGCTCGCTATTGGCATCTCAATGTGCACGGAACGCGGTCTGAGCGGGCCGCATGGAGTTATCCCGAGCCTACCGAACCCTTTCGTGGGATCAGAGGGTTCATCGCCTTCTACGCCTCCCGGGTCGATGAGTGCTGGGTCGGGAACGAGCGCGCGCGGCCGCAGGAAGGTGATTTTTATGGTGGCTGGATCACATCGAAGATCGTCGGGCCGTTTAAAGGCGGGCCAGAAACGTTCGACTGGTGACAGACAGAAAGCAGCGCCTCGAATCCGAATTGGCGCTGCAACAACGTCGTGCCTTCATCAGCTCCGCTCTGTTGCGACTCGGCGACAGGTGTTTGTCGCATCGATCGCCTTTTGCTTCTCGATCTTGACATCCAGCTACGGAGTAGCGGATGAGGCGGCGCTCTGGCGTGCGCTTCGGTCGGGAGGACATGTTGCGCTTCTGCGGCATGCGATTGCGCCCGGCACCGGCGATCCACCGGCTTCAAGTTGGAAGATTGCAGCACACAGCGCAATCTGTCGGCTGCTGGACGCGCTCAGGCTGAGCGCATCGGCGAGCAGTTCCGCGCCAATGGCATTAGCACCGCCCGTGTTTTCTCCAGCCAATGGTGCCGTTGTATCGACACAGCGAAACATCTCGGCCTCGGGCCGGTTGAAACATTGCCCGTGCTGGATTCATTCTTCCGGAACAGGCGAGACGGCGGCCGTCAGACCAAAGAGCTCATGAACTGGTTGGATGTCCAGGTTATCGCTGGCGTAACCGTTTTAGTGACCCATCAGGTCAACATAACAGCGTTAACCGGTGTTGTCCCCAAATCCGGTGCAATGATCATTGTGCGCCGGTCACAGCCAGGAACATTATCGGTTGTCGGCACGATTAATCCGCAATGATCTTCTTACCGGGTAATTTTACGAGCTTGCCGAACGTTGCAATTCGTTCGATCGTTTGATCACGTCGAAAAGCACCTCGTTACGTCGCAAAAAACCGGGCGTGAACGGATCGTTATAGTAGGCATAGGTCGGCTGACTGATCGCTTCAATTCCCTGTTCGTTCATCCATGCCTGCAATTCCGCCTGCTTGGCGGCGATGAGGTTGTCCGTCGCGACACCGCTGAAGCGGACTGCAGCGCGAAGCCGAGCCGGCACCGCTATCAGTCGTATGTCGGCATTTTGTGGCGCGGGCAACGTGTCGATCCTATACTTCGACGGCATGACAAAGCGAATCGTCCAGGCATCGTCTGGCGTCGGCGTTTGCGTCACCGGCGCTGTCATGGATATTATTTCCCGACGCTGCTGCGTGACCGGTGCTGTCATCGCGATTGCCTCGCCCGGTCGCTCCTTTGCGAAAATGTAGGCCGCTAGCGCACGAAATCCTTGCCTGACGGCGGTTCGCCGGTCTCCTGCGCGCGCCACTTCGGCGACCACGAGCGGTGGATATTCCCGCAATTCGAACGGGCCGGCTTGCTTGATCGAGCGATATTCGGGCTGTTCAATCTGGGCGACGTACAAGATGAATCCTGCGTAAGAGGCGGCTGCGATCGCACTCACACAACCGAGAAGGATCAGTGCCATTCTTGCTTTTCTCATCGAACTGACCGATTGTCGCTGACAAGCCTAGCGGGATCGGACGGCTTGCCGAGACGGTAGAGACCCACATCCAGGGCCCCGGCGCGGAAGCCGGCCTCACAATAGGCGAGGTAGTATTCCCACATTCGTTTGAATCGCAGGTCAAAGCCCAGCGCCTCTATCTCCGGCCAATACGGCTCGAAGCGTTTGCGCCAGGCAGCGAGGGTTAGCGCGTAACTCGCGCCGAAGCTCTCCGTCGCCTGGAGGTCCAGGCCGACCCGAGCGACCTGCTCCTTGATCACCGACACGGTCGGTAGCATCCCGCCCGGAAAAATGTACCGTTGGACGAAGTCTGGGTTGCGCCGATAGCGCTCGAAATGGCGTTCGTCGATGGTGATCACCTGCAGCACGGCAACGCCGTTCGGCCGAAGGCAATCAGCGAGCTTGCCAAAGAATGCCGGCCAGTAGCGTTCACCAACCGCCTCCAGCATCTCGATCGACACGACGCGATCGAACGAGCCTTTGATATCGCGATAGTCCTGCAGGCGCAGGTCCGCCGCCTTAGACAACCCAAGCAAACTGAGACGGTTGTTTGCATAAGCGAGTTGCTCGGTTGACAGGGTCAATCCGGTCAGCCGACAACCGCGTCGGCGGATCATGCGCTCGGCGAGACTCCCCCAGCCAAATCCGATTTCGAGCACGTCGTGGCCGGTCCCGAGGTCGAGCCAATCGATGACGCGGTCGAGCTTTGACCGCTGTGCGTCCTGCAGGCTCTGGTCTGGCGACGAGAACCGTGCCGAGGAGTAGGTCATGCCTTCGTCAAGCCATTTCGCGAAGAACTCGTTACCGAGATCGTAATGCGCGGCGATATTTCGCCGGCTTCCCCGCCGGGTGTTGCGGCGAAGCGCATGGCGGAGCTGGCGCATCGCACGCAACGGCAAGGGGAGACGCCGCGAGGAGACCGCGGCATTTCGGCAGGCAAATTCAAGCAGCGCGGCAAGATCGGGCGACGAACATTCGCGCTCGATATAAGACCGAGCGAAGCCGACACCGCCGCCTGTCAGGAGGCGCAACAGGCTGCGCCAGGAATGCAGTATGAGCCGCGCCTTCGGGCCGGTGTGACCGCTGTCACCGGTATAATGGCCCCACGGCGTGTCCACGGCAAGCTGACCAGATGTTAGTCCGCGCAAGAGATGACGCACCACAGCGCTCGTGAGCGCAGGCAACGGAGCCGTTATGCCTGTGGACGCTGCGGAAATCGAATAATCTTGGGAAGGCATGAGAGCTAATCCGGGTTGGCGGCAGAGGAAACAACGGTCACGAGGCGGTCGGGCTTTCGCGGTCTTGGCCGTAACCGCAGCCCTTTAAGCCATAGGCGAAGCGCTTCCCAATGAATTGCGGCGACGACTTTCAGCGTCACCGCCGGAACGGCAATGAATGCCCTGAGCAAAGCGATATCGGTGAGGTCGTGGCGTCCGCCGACGAGACATGCGTTCATCAGCGGTCCTTCCGCACCTTTAGCTCGAATCGCGACGGCGATCCGCCTATCCGGCGGATGGACCCGGAAGTCGTAGCGCATCTCCATGTCCATGAAGGGGGAAACGTAGAACGTCTTGCGGCATCGTTGCCGCACGACGCCAGCAGACGCGTCGGCCGGAATCAAATAGCTATGCCGTTCCCCAAAGGTGTTGTGAACCTCATAGATCAAGGCGGCGAGCGCGCCGTCTGCACGATGGCAGAAATATATACTGAGTGGATTGAAGCTGTATCCGAGCGTGCGCGGCATGCAAAGCAGCCTAACTGCACCATCGGTTATATCGATTCCGGCTTCACGGAGGCAGCGATCGATCTGCTCTCGCAGCGGTGTTCGGCTGCCATCGCCGTGGTCGGCATCGTAAAGGCTGAACAGATTTGGGCGATTGTAGGAGAATAGACGGCGCTTCGCGGCAATGGCTGGTAGCTCGTCGAGATCGAGGAGCAGCCAGAATGCACGATAACTGAGGCTATGCGCACGCGGTGCAAATCGGCGGTGCGTCACCGAGCCGACATAGATCGCAGAATGCGCGGTCATGCTGCCTCCGCTATCTGTGCGGCAGCGGGGGCTGGGCCGAGCGTGATCCGCCCGGATTCCTCCGCAACGCGCCACGGTCGCCGAACACTGCCGAGTTGTTCAGCGACGGCAAGGCCGGCCTGCAAACCGTCCTCGTGGAATCCCGCGCCGAAATAGGCGCCACAAAACCATGTGTTGCGATTGCCCTGTAGCGACCACAGGCTGCGCTGCGCGGTCATCGCCTTAGCGTCAAACACCGGGTGCTCGTATAGCTCAGTGTGAAGGATCGATCGCGCTTGAGGCATTTGCGGTGGATTCAAAGTGACGAAGAGCGGCCTATCGCTCCTAATTCGTTGCAGTCGGTTCATCCAATAGGTGACGCAGACGCTCTCGTTGGCCGCGTCACGGCAGCCGACATAGTTCCAGCTCGCCCAGGCAGCGCGCCGGCGCGGCATGAAACTTTCATCGCTGTGAAGCACCGCGAGATTACGGCTGTAGCGAAAAGCTCCGAGTAGTTCCCGCTCGGCGGGGCTCGCATCGGACAACATGCCCAAGGCCTGACTGGCATTGGTCGCCAGCACGACGTGGTCGTAAATATCAGCGTGCCCGTTGTCATCGGTAACCAAGATGCCATACGGCACCCCGCGCTGAATCGAGTGCACAGCCGAGTTGATCCGAATACGATCGACAAAGGGCAGGCTCAATCGCTCGACATAGGCCCGGCTGCCACCGCTGACGGTTCGCCAGACCGGTCGGTCTCGCAGTTGCAGGAGGCCATGATTATCGTGAAAGCGAATGAAAGCTGCCGCAGGAAAGTCGAGCATCTTAGCGGGCGACGCCGACCAGATCGCACCGGCCATCAGGAGAAGATGGTCGTCACGAAAAGCTGATCGGTAGCGTTCAGCCGCGAGGTACTCGCCTAGGCTTATCCGTTCATCCGCCAACCGTGCTGCGTCGCGCGGCGCCTGTCGGTAGAACCGCACCAGGTCCGACAGCATCGACCAGAAGCGCGGGCGCACCAGATTGACCGGCTGCGCGAAAAGGCCGCCAAATCCGGCGCCGGAATATTCGAGCCGCCCTTGGTCGAGGGAGACCGAAAATGACATATCCGATTCCTGGGTCGGAACCTTCAGGTGATCGAACAGCGCCGTCAGATTCGGGTAGGTCTTTTGATTGTAGACAATGAAGCCCATATCGACTGGAATGGATTGCCTAGAGATCACGGCGGACACGGTGTTTGAATGGCCCCCGATCCGGTTCGCTTGCTCATAGAGGGTCACATCATTGCTCTGGTTAAGCAGCCACGCGGCCGACAACCCTGATACGCCGCTTCCGATGACGGCGATGTTCAATCCATTTTGGCTTTGCATGCGCGCCTATCTTCGATCTCAAAACAGTGTAGAACGCCGGTTATCGGCGCTTTGCCGTCGACCGATGCTGAAACGATGCGCGGAAGGAGTTGGATCACCAAGCAGTGATCCAAAGGTGGATCGGCCGCGTTATTTAGGGCATGCAACTCATTGCCTTCCACAACCCTGTTCACCCGCACTTTCTCTCGAGCGGACGTGTCCGGCCGCCGATTTCGGTCGGGCGAAAGCGTAGGGTTGCCATGCGGGCTAACGGACCACCAGCAGAGGATGCCGTGCGGTGGAGCCGCCTCATCGAGGCGGTAGCGAAGTCGCGAGATCGCGCGGCTTTCGCGGCCTTGTTCGAGCATTTCGCACCGCGGGTCAAGACGCTCATGATGCGCTCGCGAGCGACCGAGGCGAGCGCGGAGGAACTTGCTCAAGAGACCATGCTCACGGTCTGGCGCAAGGCCGATCTGTTCGACCCGGCCAGCGTCGGCGCCGCAGCCTGGATATTCACCATCGCCCGCAACCTGCGTATCGACGCGCTCCGACGCGAGCAGCGCGGTGGGCCGCGCGACGAGCACACTGACCTCGAGCAACATGTCGACGAGTCGCCATCGCCGGATTCACAGCTCGTCGCCTCCGAGTATGAGCAGCGGGTACGAGCTGCTATGGCGCAGTTGTCGGACGAGCATATGCGCGTTGTCGAACTTTCCTTCTTTGACGAGAAGGCCCACGCCGAAATCGCCGACTTGCTCAACATCCCGCTCGGCACGGTCAAGTCCCGCCTGCGGCTGGCCATGGCGCGTCTTCGCACCCTTTTAGGTGATCTGTCATGACGATCAATCACCACCCATCCGATGTGATGCTCGCGGCTTTCGCCGCCGGCACACTCGATAAGGGCCAGACCATGGCGATTGCGACACATGTCGGCGGATGCGCCCACTGCCGTGCATTCGTCCGGGCGATGGAGCATGTCGGCGGGACCGTGCTCGACCGCCTCCCGCCTACAGCGATGAGCGCCGACTCGCTCGCTCAGGTCTTAGGTCGTCTCGACGATGCAGCGCCGCGCCCTATTCGGGTAGCGTCGCCATCTGATTTCGAGGACATTCCTGGCCTGCCGGACAGCGTGCGCCGCTGCCGCGCCGGTGATTGGAGATGGATCGGTCCGGGCGTACATCTTCGCCCGATCATGCTGCCACAATCCAGTCCGACGCGCGTGTTCCTGCTGAAGGCCGCGCCCGGAACTCGCATGCTGCAGCACTCGCATACCGAACAAGAAATGACCTGCGTCCTGACCGGGGCGTTCAGTCACGAAGGCGGTCGGTTTGGCCCCGGTGATTTCGACTTCGGAGACGAGCATGTCGATCACAAGCCGCTGGTCGAGCAAGGGGAGCACTGCATCTGCCTGGTAGCGATGCGCGGTGATCTGCGCCTGAGTGGGCTGATCGGACGCGTGATGCAGCCTTTTGTCCGGCTGTGACGCCGGAGAGCATCGACCGAGTGTAAGCGCGCTACGTGCGAGATCTACGCCCAGGCCTGAGAGCCAACTGGGCTTTTCCGAGACTGATGTAGAAGAAGGCAATAATGGCGACCGTCCTAATCATCGGCGCGAGCAAGGGCATTGGACTTGAAGCGCTGAAGCAAGCGCTGTCAGCCGGTCACACGGTGCGCGCGCTGGCGCGGAGCGCGAGCCGCATTCCGATCGAACATCCGCAACTCGAAAAGATCGACGGCGATGCGCTGGAATCGTCCACGGTGCAGCGCGCGCTGAACGGTATCGACGTCGTCATCCAGTCGCTCGGCCTGTCAATGGGCCCGGAATTGATTTTCGGCTCAGTGCGACTATTTTCCGAGGCGACGCGTATCCTTGTCGACGCGATGGAAAAATCAGGGACCAAGCGCCTGATCTGCGTCACCGGGTTCGGCGCCGGCGATAGCCGCGGCCACGGCGCCTTGTTATACAACGTGACTTTCTCGCTTCTGCTCGGCCGCGCCTATGATGACAAGGATGTTCAGGAGCAGATCATCCGTCGAAGCGGTCTTGATTGGGTCATCGTTCGTCCGGTGATCCTCACCAACGGTCCGAAGACCGGCACCTATCGCACGCTCACAGAACCGCGAGACTGGCGTTGCGGGTTCATTTCCCGCGCCGACGTCGCAGACTTTATTGTCAAGCAAATCGACGACGACAGATATCTGGGCAAGACGCCGGTGCTCAGCGACTGACGACCGTCGCCGAAACGCAGCCGGCACGGTGATCCAAGGCGGTCTCGGCAGCGTTTACTCGGTTATGTCATCGATCCTGCGCGAGCCTGGCAATCGTCCCGTCTTGCCTCCTGCGTACAGCCACCGCGGCTGCGGTTGCGTAGGTTCCCCATGAGCCTCCTCCAGCTCATCGCAGCTACCGCGATGATCGCAGTGGCGCTTTCCCTCGCGATGACGGCCGCTTGGTTGATCCAGCAACGCACCGGCAATTCCGGCTGGGTCGACGTAACCTGGACGTTCGGGACCGGCGGAGTCGGGGCGTTTGCCGCGCTCATCCCGCTTTCTGGCTCTCTGCCGGCACGACAGATATTGGTTGCCGTTCTCGTCACGCTTTGGGCGATGCGGCTGGGCTGGCACATCGCTGTTCGCAGCCAAGGGATCGGCGATGATCCTCGCTACCGTCACATAGCCGAGGTATGGGGTGCGGAGGCGCCGCGGCAAATGTTCTGGCTTCTGCAGAAGCAGGCGGTGGTCAGCGTTCCTCTTGCGCTCGCGATCATGCTCGCCGGGCATAACCCGCAGCCACAACTGGGTCTGCAGGATCTGCTTGGAGCGATGACTCTCGTGATCGCGATCGCCGGCGAAAAGCTTGCGGATGACCAGTTGCGAAAATTCAAGGCTGACTCCAGCAACCGCGATGCCGTGTGCGCCGTCGGGCTCTGGCGCTGGTCCCGCCATCCGAACTATTTTTTCGAATGGCTGGGCTGGTGCGCCTATCCGCTGATCGCGATCGATCTGTCCGGCGCCAATCCCTTCGGTTGGGTCGCGCTGGCCGCGCCGGCCTGCATGTACTGGCTGCTCGTCTACGTGTCGGGCATCCCGCCCCTCGAGGCGCATATGCTGCGCTCGCGGGGTGAGGCGTTTCGCGCCTATCAGCGGCGCACCCGCGCGTTCTTTCCGATCCCTCTGACATCCCGGAATTGAGTCGGCCATGACCGCTCTCGCCGCTGCCGCTTCGCTGTTCGAACGCATTCCACTGCCCGATGCCGCATCACGGTTGGCTATCGAGTTCCTGGTGGGACGGACCAGCCGACGTCTGGCTGTAGCCAAGCCCGACGCGGTGGCGGAATTCGCCCGCGCCATGGCGCACCGTCCCGTCGCCGAGCACGTCGAGGCAGCCAATGCGCAGCATTACGAGCTACCGTCGGTCTTCTTTGACCATGTGCTCGGACCGCAGCGCAAATACTCCTGCTGTCTTTACGATGCCGGCGCGCAATCACTCGCAGAGGCAGAAGAACGGGCTCTGGCGGAGACGGCAGCTCATGCCGATCTCGCGGATGGGCAAAGCATTCTGGAACTCGGCTGCGGCTGGGGCTCGCTGTCTCTATGGATGGCGCGGCGCTATCCCGACGCGTGCATCGTTGCGGTGTCGAACTCGAAATCGCAGCGCGAATACATCGCGGCGCGCGCTTCCCTGGAAGGTCTCGCCAATCTCGACATCGTCACAGCAGACATGAACGCCTTCGCGCCGCGTAATACTTTCGATCGCATCGTGTCGGTAGAGATGTTCGAGCATATCGCCAATTGGCGCGCGCTTCTGCAGCGGGCACGCGGCTGGCTTGCCCCGGAAGGACGGCTCTTCATCCACGTGTTCAGTCATTGCCGAAGTCCTTACGCATTCGAGCATCGCGACAAGGCAGACTGGATTGCGCGGCATTTCTTCACCGGCGGTGTCATGCCGAGCCACGACCTCATTCGTCACTTTGCCGACCTGTTCACGGTCGAGGCGGAGTGGCGCTGGGATGGAACTCATTATGCGCGGACGCTGCTCGACTGGCTCGACAATTACGATCGAAACGAGGAGCAAATCGATCCGATTCTGCGCAGCGTATATGGCGTGGATGCTAAACTTTGGAAACGACGGTGGCGGCTGTTCTTTCTTGCCTCGGCGGGTTTGTTTGGATTCCGCGGTGGGCGCGAGTGGCACATAAGTCACTATCGATTGCGTGCTCCCTGAGTGCCGGTGCTGGCCTGTTGCGATGGCCGTCATTGCACGAGCGGAGCCAACTTGAGTCGCAGGACGGCAACATGTTCCAGGACCAGACAATGCGTGGTGATCCAACTGCGATCTGCACCCGTTAAATATCTGATGGTCTCCTGAATACTCCTGTCCCAATCGATAGTCGTCGCGAGGTTGAAATGCATCCGGTCATACGTCCTGTCGCAATGACATCTGTGAATAGCAAGGACGACAACCAACCCGGTCAGCCTTCGGACGAAGAAGTCGAGCAGGCATTTTGTAAGGTTCTATCCTGGATTGGCGAAGACCCGGATCGCGAAGGACTCCGAGAAACGCCTGCGCGCGTCGTGCGCGCTCTCAGGGAGCACTTCTCCGGCTATGCGACAGACCCAGATTCGATCCTGCGCAAGACCTTCGAAGAGACGGAAGAATATGATGAGATGGTCGCGCTGCGGGGTGTGGCATTCCACAGCCATTGCGAACACCATATGGCCCCGATCGTGGGTCGCGCCTGGGTCGCCTATGTTCCGCGCAGCCGCGTCGTCGGCATATCGAAGCTCGCACGCGTGGTCGAGGCTTATGCCAAACGGCTGCAGATTCAAGAACGGCTGACGGCGCAAATCGCGAATACAATCGAGAAGGTGCTAGAGCCGCAAGGCGTTGCGGTGGTGGTCAAGGCGACCCATCACTGCATGAGCGCACGAGGCGTGCTCAAGCACGGCGCCGACTTAGTGACGAGCCGAATGCTCGGATGCTTCCGAGAGAACGCAATGACCCGGCAAGAATTCCTATCGCTGGTGCATTCAGGACCGGATCAAGGGATGCCTGCCGTTTGAGAACTCAGGTCTGCTCGTCATGACGACAATGATCGCCGCTTATTTGTCCACGCTGGTCGCTTTTGTGCTGGTCGACTTCATGTGGCTGTCCACGATGGCCGCACGACTGTATCGACCAATCCTCGGCGATGTTCTCGCGCCAAGCGTGAATTTCGTGCCGGCGATCACTTTCTACCTTTTATACCCGATTGGCATCGTCGCCTTCGCCATCCTGCCGGCGCTGAAATCGGGCGGGATTTCGGCCGCCCTAACTTATGGCGCGATGTTCGGGTTTTTCACCTATGCGACTTACGATCTGACCAAT
>CAZTTL010000085.1:0-12764 GCA_964616635.1 uncultured Rhodoplanes sp.
AATGGTGGTGCCCAAGAACTCAGACACGATCCGTTGTCCAAGAGAAGACATCAGCGTGGCTCCCTGACCTTCGCGGTCGCATTTCACCGCGACCAATCTCTTGCAGTCCTGTTTGCAAACACCAACGGATCGAGCGAGCGGATCGGGCATGCGGCGAAAACACCGATGCGCTGCCACAGCATCCGACATGCATCCTTCAACGCAAACGCGTTGCAGTCCCGACGCATCTGCACGTCGACCGAGCACGAAACTTGAACATTTTCCGGCAAAGCGGAAGCGCTTCGCCGCAGAAAACACGAGCACGCTAAAATAATAGTAGCGAATTCCAGTACCAATCGGAATGTAATTCGCTTTAATCCAAAATATCAAATCATGCGCAGCAAAGTCATTCAATGAGCCGCGCGCGCTGCTACCCCGCCGCACCCGGACAGAACGAAAAACGCTCGATCCGCTTGGTGTAATGGAAATGCGGGGTGCAAAAGTCGAGCGGAACGTCGCGCATGAATGTGTGCTTCACCGGCTCGGTATGGCTGATGACGATGTGCGCCGCGATGAGCAGCACGCCGATCCGAAAGGCCCAGCGATGGGTGCGTAAGGTCGTCAGCGTGGCGAGCAGCAAGGCCGCCGCGATCACCACGAGCGGATCGGTGAGAATGAAGTAGCCGGTCTTCAAACCGCGCAATGTGCTGATCGTGTCAAAACCGATGGCGGCAGCCATCAACGCCGCGGCCTGCAAAGCAAGCTTTCGCTCCCCCTGCCGCAGGGCGATGATGATTCCGGCAATGACAAGCCAGCCGAGGAAAATCGTCGGCCGCGCCGAGGAGTGCAGCAAAAAAGTACCGCGTGCGAGCACGCCGCCGAATCCTTCAAGCAGTGACAGGACCAGGCGGCCGCTCACAGGGGCCGCACTTTGCGCCAGTCCCGGATCGCTCCAGGTCGCGAAAAAGAACAGTTGCTCGAGCGGGTTCAGCACGACGAGCACATTCTGCGGGTGATAGTGCAGGAAAAGCGACAGCAGCCCAACTGCAATTCCCGCAACGACCGCTGCCATCGCCGCCAGCGTTTCCAGCAGCGGACAGCGCCAAGCCCAAGCAAAGCCGATCATGCCGAGGATAAACCAGAGGGCGATCAGCGGCTGGTAGGCGCCGTACAGGCCGAAGGCGAATGGCCGCCACGGCGCGATGGATGTGTCCGCTGCGGTGAGTCCGAGCCAGACCAGAGGAAATGCGGCATAGGCCGCAAGCGCGGCGCAGAGAAAAATCACCACGGCGAGCGGTCGCGCATAGCGCGAGGCGCGCCAGAATGCATCGGATGAATCGACCCGCTCGCCGAACGGGAGGACAATCAGCGGAAAGGCGCAGATCAGGAAGATGACTTGGACCTTGTTGCACATTCCAAGCGTCGCGAGGCAGGCGCTCAGCCCGATCAGTGCCGGGCGCCAGGCTGTGCGCGTCGAGCCAGCCGCGATCAGCAGAACAAGGAGTGCGATGGTGACACACGCCGCGGCGATCAGCTCGGTGCGGATGATGCGCGACTGATCGATGAACCCGCCGGAGAAGACGAGCGCGAAGACGCCGAGCGCCGCGACCCGCCAATCGCTCACCAGTCGGCGCAGCAGAAGTGCGAATGTGCCCGCGAACAGCGTCGCAATCATCAGCGACAGGACCCGCCCGGCGCGCACGGCCTCGGTCCAGGCGTCCGCGGCACTGGCGGGCGGCGGCAGTGCCGCAAGCGCATGCACCTTCAGCAGGCCGAGATCGTGGAGCAGGTGAAACCACCATCCGAGCGCCAGGATCGTCAGATGGCCGGGATGGTCGAAATATTCCTGCGGCAGGTGGCTGTTGGCGAGAAATGCCTCATAGACCATGAACAGGTCCATGTCGAAGATGCGCCAATACGGCCAGAAAAATCCGGACAGAAAAAACGAAACGACCAGCGAGGCAAAAACGATCAGCACCGATCCGGTCCAGTTCTGGACCAGGAGCAAATCGTGAAAACCACGCGGCGACCGACGATCGCTGCCAAAGCTTGGAAAAAAAGCCATCAGAGCCGGATTAAAAAACGAAGCTGCGCGCCGCAAGCGACAATCAGAATGGCGCAGTCGCCGCACACCTTGGCTTGCTGCCGGTCCCGGAGGAATGCCGCGACGGTTCTCACTGCCGCATCAGCACATCCTCCTGACATTCCAGGCTCCAGACAAACCCTTCCGGTGCGAATGCAAGTTCCACCTGCGTATCGGGTGTGCCCGAGGCGAACCGGCTGAGGAGCTTATGGCCAAATCCCTCATGCGTCGGCGGCGCCACCTGTGGGCCGCCGCGCTCGCGCCAGGACATGCGAAACTTCTTCGGCGTACGCTCCTCATCAATGTCCCACCGGATGATGATCTGCCCCTCCGGGGAGGACAGCGCGCCGTATTTCATCGCATTGGTCGCAAGCTCGTGCAGCGCCAGCCCGATATTCTGCGCCGCGTCGGGGTTCAACACGATCGGCGGCCCGGCCAAGTCGATGCGATTTGCCGGATCGTCCATGAACGGTCGCAGTTGCGCAAAGATCAGCGCCTCGATCGAAGCGCCGGTCCAGCCTTTTTCCACCAGCAGGTCATGGCAACGGGAAATCGCCAGCAGCCGGTTCTCGAAATGCTTCTGGAATTCGCCAAAGGTCGTCGCCCGCCGCACCGTCTGATTGGCGATGGCCACCACCACCATCAACAAGTTTTTCGAGCGGTGCGACAGCTCGTTCATGATGGCGCAAATATGTTCTTCGTGCCGCTTGCGCTCGGTAATGTCGACGACTGATCCCACCACGAGCAGGCGGTCGCCCGACAGAAATGGATTGAGTCCGATCTCGACCGGGAATTCCGTGCCGTCTTTGCGCAGGCCGCAAAGGTCGCGCGCCTGACCCATTCCCCGCGTCTGCGGCCGCGTCATGAACGCATCGCGCAACGCCGGGTGGCCGGCGCGGGAGCGCTCGGGAATCAACATCTCGATAGGCTGCCCGATCAACTCGGAGCGCGGATAACCAAACAGCTTTTCGATCTGAACATTGACGAACGTGACGATCCCCTCCTGATCAGTCACGATCATGCCGGTGGGGGTCGCCTCGAACATGAGGCGAAGCTCTTGGTCCGTCTGATCATAGTCGAACATCAGCAGCTGCCGCCAGAATACGTTGACGCTGTAAAGCACGATGAGGGTTGAGACACTAGACACGGTGACGTGACATCTAGGGAAGGGCCCGGCTGTTCTTTCGATAATACCGAGTGAAGGATGGCGTTCGCCTTGGCAACGCCGGAGCAGAGCCACAAGTTGCTCACCGGGCGGTTTTACCTTCCGCCTAGGCCCGCCCATAAACCGGCACAATGGCCCCGCGGGTCACCTTATTGGTGGGCGAAGCAAGGAAAAGAATGGTCCGGGCGACCTCCTCGACCTTCGGCCACGTGGAAAAATCCGCCTTGGGCATGGCCTTGCGATTGCTTTGGGTATCCATGATCGACGGCGCCACCGCATTGACGAGAATGCCGTCTTTCGCAACTTCTTCGGCAAGCGCTGCCGTCAAAGCGGCGACCGCCGCCTTGCTCGCCGCATAGGCCGCCATATGCGCGCCGGCCCGCCATTCGAGCGCCGGCCGCGCCGCGACATTGACGATTCGCCCGCCTTCAGAAGCACCACCCCCCGACCCGCCGCGGGCGAAGGCGCGCAGAGCGGCCCGGCAGCACAACGCACAGGTGACGAAATTCGATTCGATCTGCTGGCGCAGTGTCGCTTCGTCGATCACCTTCAGCGCGCCGAACGCAAACCCGCCGGCCAGATGAATCGATGCCCATAAGATCGGCAGGCCGGTGAACAGACGCTCGACCGCCTCTCCATCGCTCAATTCAAGACCGCCATAAAGCTTGACCCGCGACCGCTCCCGCAAGCCGGACCGGTCGGCCTCGGCGTCATGACGATAGGGGACGTGGCAGACGGCGCCCGCCTCGACCAATGCCGTCACCACCGCGACGCCGAGCGCGCCGGTACCGCCCGTCACCACCACATTGCGGCCGTCAAAATCCATGAGCGCTGTCTCCCAAAGGTAAGCCGACCAGCGAGCAGCAATCGCGCACGGTCACGAGCCGGCGCAAAGCCCTGCTAACTTGTCGCGCTGTTGCGCTATACCGATCCGTATTAACGGATCGTGGACAGCATGGCCGATTTCGATCTCGCCGTCATCGGCACCGGTGTGGTGGGCACCGCGGTCGCCCGCGATGCCGCCGGTCGCGGAATTTCAGTGCTCCTGCTCGGTCGCGGCGATCTGGCGTCGACTGCGCCATCCGGCGCGCCTATGCTCGTTCGCAATACCCTCGATCCGCGCCATCGGATCGGGCTGCGCGGCTGGATCGCGGCACTGCAGGAACGCGCCGTGATCCATGCGACGGCCCCGCATCTCGCGCGGGCCATCGGGGTCGTCCTGTTGCCGCAGGACAGCGGACGCACCGCGCTCAGCCTGCGCGCCCGGTTGTTTGCATGCGATCACCTCGCCCGCCGCTGGCCGCTGCCGCGATTCCAGCGGGTCGACCTGACGCACTACGCTTTCGGCATCGCGCTGCGCCGCCATTTCGAATACGGCTTCGCTTATTCCGACTGTCTGATCGACGAGACGCGCCTCACGGTCGCGCATGCGCGCGATGCCGCCGAGCACGCCGCGGTGGTGCGCCTGCATACGCGCTGCCGACGCGCGGAGCGCGGACCTGAATGGCAGCTCGTGCTCCATAGCCGCGGCGAGCGCGAGGTGGTCAAGGTCCGTGCGCTCGTCAATGCAGCCGATACCGCGATGACCGAGGTCGCCGCAGCGATCGTGCCGGCACCGGCGCCGCCCGCCATTCGCTTTATCAGAGAAAGCTACATTATCGCGCCGCGGATCTTCGACCATGAGGGGGGCTACCTGCTGCCGGATCCGCAGCGGGGCGGCTATGTGCTCGCGCTGCCCTTCACCAAGGATACGATGCTGATCGGCCCGGCCGAGCACGAACGCCCCGACCATGTCGCCCCACCGACCGCGACCGCAGCGGAGATTGCCGCGCTGTGCGCCTTAGCCAATCACTATTTCCGCCATCCGATCCACCCCGACGGCATCACGCCTTATGCCTGCGTCCGGGCACAGCCGGGACGACCCGGAAAGCCCGGGCGGCGTCATCCCGACCACCTGATCCAGTTCGACCATGGCACTGGCCGCGCCCCGCTGATGACGGTTTGCGGCGGCAGCCCGATCATGGCCCGGCGCATCGCCGAAAAGACGGTGGATCGACTGACTCGGTTTTTCCGCGGGATACCAGGATGGACGGCCCACACGGCGTTGCCTGGCGGCGATTTTGCCGCTGACGGGTTCGATGCCCTCGTGGCGGCGACGGTGCAACGCTGGCCCTTCCTCGCTCAGGCGCAGGCACGCCGGCTGGTCGCGAGTTACGGAACGCGCCTCTCCCGCGTTCTCGGCGAAGCGTCGACCCCCGCCGATCTCGGCGAAGTTTTTGGGGACGAGCTGACCGCCGCCGAGGTCCGCTACCTGATGCGCGAGGAATGGGCAGAAACCGCCGATGATATTCTCCGGCGGCGATCGCAGCTTGGCTTCACCGCGCCAGAACATAGCCGCAACGCACTTGCGCGGTTTATCGCGGCCGAGCGCGCCGCCAACAAACTGTGACCAACCCGCCTGACCGCTGACTGATCAAAAATTCGGTTGACCCCCGGCGGTCCGTCCGCATTCAAAAGAACGGCCATCGACCGATCAGCGGACTTTTGCATGCGACGTGGCTTTGCTCCCTGGGCCGACCCGAGCGCCAAGCCTTTGGTGCGGTTCGAATCCGTCACCAAGCGTTTTGCCGATACGTTTGCTGTAGATGCGCTCAGCCTCGATGTTTACGCGGGCGAGTTTTTCGCGCTGCTCGGGCCGTCAGGCTGCGGCAAGTCAACCCTGCTGCGCATGCTGGCGGGCTTCGAGGCGCCCGACTCCGGCCGCGTGCTGCTGGCGGAGGACGACATCGCCGGCGTGCCGCCCTATCGGCGACCGGTCAACATGATGTTCCAGAGCTACGCGCTGTTTCCCCATCTGACCGTCCTCAACAATATCGCCTTCGGCCTCAAGCAGGAGCGCCTGCCGAAAGACGCGATCGCGGCCCGCGTCGCCGACATGCTGCGCATGGTGCGGCTGGAAGCGCTGGCCGCCCGCAAGCCGCATCAGCTCTCGGGTGGTGAGCGCCAGCGGGTGGCGCTGGCGCGCTCGCTCGCGAAACAACCGAAAGTCCTGCTGCTCGACGAGCCGCTCGCCGCCCTCGACAAGAAGCTGCGCGAGGAGACGCAGTTCGAACTGATGGACCTGCAATCGCGGCTCGGCACGACCTTCATCATCGTCACCCACGACCAGGAGGAAGCGATGACGGTAGCGCATCGCATGGCGGTGATGAACCGCGGCCGCATTGCACAGGTGGGCACGCCGGCCGAGATCTATGAGCAGCCGAATTCGCGCTGGGTCGCGGGCTTCGTCGGCGACGTGAACCTGATCGAAGGGAAACTCGCCGCGGGCACCGCCGGCGCAACCCTGCTGGAGGACGCGCGAGGACGCCGTTTCCATGCCGCTGCAGCAACGCCCGCAGCCATCGGCGCGCCGGCTGCTTTCGCCGTACGGCCCGAAAAGCTGCGCCTGACGGCAACGCCACCGGCTCCCGATGCCATCAACACGGTAGGTGGCGAGGTGATCGATATCGGCTATCTCGGCGACATGTCGATCTACAAGGTGCGGCTCGATGACGGCGCAGTCCTCAAAGCCGCCGTGACCAATGTCGTGCGCCTCGCCGAGCGCCCGATCGCCTGGGAAGATCGCGTCTGGGTATCGTTCGCGCCGGAAGCGGCCGTTCTGCTCACGTGTTGAGGCGATGCCATGAACGACCGCCCCGCCCGTCGCCGCTCGTCTGGGGAATGGCTGATCGCCGCCCTGCCCTATCTCTGGCTCATCGCCTTTTTCTTTGTCCCGTTTCTGATCGTCCTGAAGATCAGCCTGTCGCAGGCGGCGTTTGCGCAACCGCCCTATACGCCGGTGCTCGATCTCACCGCCGGCCTTGCTGGGCTGCGCGACTTCCTGCACGGACTGTCGCTGTCGACCTACGCATTGCTCGCGAGCGACGACCTCTATCTCCTCTCCTATCTCAAGAGCCTGCAGATCGCGCTGGTGTCGACCGCGATTCTGGCGCTGCTCGGCCTGCCGCTGGCCTACGGGATGGCGCGCGCCCCGCGCCGCATCCAGCCTGTTCTGCTGATGCTGGTGATCCTGCCGTTCTGGACCTCGTTTCTGATCCGCGTCTATTCCTGGATCAACATCTTGCAGCGCGACGGTTTGCTCAACGATGCGCTGTTGGCGCTTGGTATCATCTCCGAACCGACGACCTGGCTCGCGAGCGACACCGCGGTCTATATCGGCATCGTCTATTCCTATCTGCCCTTCATGGTGCTGCCGCTCTATGCGACGCTGCAAAAGCTCGACGACACCCTGCTCGAAGCCGCAGCCGACCTTGGCTGCCCGCGCTGGAAAGCATTTTTCCTGGTGACGCTGCCGCTCGCGCTGCCCGGCCTCGCCGCCGGCGCGCTGTTGTGCTTCATCCCGATCGTCGGTGAATTCGTCATTCCCGACCTGCTCGGCGGGTCGCGCACCGCGATGATCGGCCAGACGCTGTGGACCGAGTTCTTCGCCAACAGGGACTGGCCGGTCGCGTCGGCAATCGCCGTCGTCCTGCTCTTGGTGATCGTCGCCCCGATCGCGTTTTTCGAAAGCCTGCAGGCGCGCGAGATCGAGAGGCGCTGACCATGGGACGCCGGTTCTCGCTCTTCAACCTCACCGCGGTCGCGCTCGGCCTTGCTTTTCTCTATCTGCCGATCCTGATTCTGGTGATCTACTCGTTCAACGCCTCACGTCTGGTGACGGTTTGGGGCGGCTGGTCGCTGCGCTGGTATCACGAGCTTCTCAATGACGGCCCGATGCTGGAAGCAACGAGGAACTCGCTTGCGATCGCGTTCTGCTCCGCCACCATCGCCACCGTGCTGGGAACGCTCGCCGCCTTTGCGCTCACGCGGCTCGGCCGGTTTCGTGGCCGCCTGCCTTTCGTGGCGATGATCTACGCGCCGCTGGTAATGCCGGAGGTGATCACCGGGCTGTCGCTGCTCTTGTTCTTCGTTGCGATCAATCTCGACCGCGGATTCCTGACGGTGATGATCGCGCATGCGACGCTGACGCTGTGCTTCGTCACGGTCGTGGTGCAGTCACGCCTTGTCAGCTTCGACCGCACGCTGGAAGAGGCGGCGATGGATCTCGGCTGCCCGCCGGTCCGCACCTTCCTGATCGTCACCTTGCCGCTGATCGCGCCCGCGGTGGTTGCCGGCTTCCTGCTTGCCTTCTCGCTTTCGCTCGATGATCTCGTGATCGCGAGCTTCACCACCGGGCCCGGCGCAACGACGCTGCCGATCCGCATCTATTCGGAGGTCCGCCTCGGGGTGAAGCCGGAGATCAACGCCATCTGCACGATCTTCATCACCATCGTCGCGATTGTGGTGATCGTGGCGTCGATCTTGACGCGGCGCGCCGACAGGCAGGCGGCCTAAATCACTCGCTGCTCTGACCCGGCGGGCGCAGAATATAGACAAGAAACCATAAGGGGATGATCACAACGAGCCCGAGAACGAGGTTCGGCAGCGCCCAGGCGACCCCTTGCTGCACAAGCTCCCTGATCCGCGCGGTCGAGATGCCAAGCTCGTTTCCCAGCGTGTCGAGCGTAATGCCAAAATGCGCAAGGATGGTTCCGACGATCAGCGCGGCGACAGCAATCTTCACCACCGTTTGCAGTACCCTGACCATTCGCCTGGGCTCCTCGCCCTGCCCGCCCGCACTGATTCGCTCCCGGCATCATAATACAGAACCGGGCTGGCGCAGCGTGGTCGGGCCCAAGGCGCGCGGCGCCTGCGAAGGCCTTGGCTTATCGCGTCGGCACGTTGCTGTCCGGAAAGCCGGTCTGCGGCGGCGGTTCAAAGGGAATCGGAATCGAGGTGGACCGGCGCGGCAGCGGCTGCGGACCCTGCCCCTCTCCGATCAGCCGATCGATGGCAGAGCGCAAAGCGTTACGCGCGCGCTGATCGGTGACGGCATTGAGCAAGGGAGCGGCGGCGCCGGAACGGCGGATCAGCGCTTGGGTATCCGGCAGCATGATCGGATCGTCCCAGTTGCCCTGGACGAAGAAGGGAAGTTCGAATGGCGGCGGCGTATTGCTCGTGGCGATCAAGCTCGCGGTGCCGGTCAGATCGAGATCGCGGGTCGGAATGGTCGCCGTTCCGCGGAGGGCGAGCTTGACGCCGGTTCCGTCGAAGCGGACCTGCTGGACTGTCGCGGTACCCTGCGTGATCTTGAGCCCGATATCGAGCGCCTCGAACGGCGTGCGCCCGGTGCGGAAATCGGCGCTGCCGCCAAGTGGACGCCGCTCTAGTCGTCGAAGCAATTGCTCGATATCGAAACCGGTCAGCACTCCTTTCGCCGCTGTAAGGCTCACGCTTCCGCTCAGCGTTCGGGTCATGGCCATGATGCTCTTGCCCTGACCGTCGAGCGTCACTAGCAGATTGCCCTTGCCTTCGAGACGGCGAATGCCGAACAAATCAGCGAGGCAGGTGTCGAGATCGATATTCGTCATCCGCAGCTGCGAGCGCAATTGCGCGCCGTCGTCGGTTTTCGTCAGGGCGAGCGAGCCATTGATGGTGCCGTTGAACCCGCGCGATTCGCCGAGGGTGACAACAAAGCGGCCTTTATGCAGCGACGCTGCAACTGCAGTGCGTTGAAACCGGGTCTGCGCCGCAATCACGCGGGCAGCGGAAAGGCGCAGATCAAAATCGATCGCGTCGAACCAATCAAGCGCGATCGGCGAGGAATTCCATTCGCGGCCGTCGGATTCCCGCAGGCGAAGCGAACCGTAGGGCGTCAGGTCGAGCGTGCCGACCGCAAGCGTTCCCTGCAGCATCGGTCGGCCACTGGTGGAGATGCTGAGAACGCCCTCGGCCACATTCCCATCAAGTTCGACATTGAGGTTCGACAGACTGAGATTTCCGCCGATCATATGAGTCCGCGCCTTCAGCGCGAACCGCCCGAGGCCGCTGCCGGTGAGCGACCGGCCGGAGACCCACGACATCACGGTGCGGAGCGACGCCGTGTCGGCGGCCAGCGTGCCATCAAGCCTCAGATTCGGCCGATAGCTGACAATCCCGTCATAAGCGAGCTTGAGTAGTGTTCCGCCGATCCGCAGCTTCACGCCAGAATCGTCGCCAACCAGCGCCGCCGGAAAATCGCCGATCGCGAGCCCGATATCGAGCCGCTCGTCACGCCAAGTAATGCGCCCGGTCGCCGCAAAGCTTTTAGCAATCGCCGGCCAGGCAAGCGACAGGTCAACGTGGTCCAGCGTTTCCTTGGAACTGCCCGATGCGCCTTCGATTATAACGTCGCCATTTGCAATGCGGATTTCCGAGAACGAGAGTGTCGGCGCACCTTCACCACCGGAACGGACAGTGCGTGCCAGCGTGTCGATCAGCGGCGACCAATTGGTGTGACCGTCATCGTCAAATCGGACGGCGATCGTCGGACGGTCGAGCGTGACGTCAGCAACCTCGAAGCGGCCGGTGAGAAGCGGGAGCCAACGCACATGGGCGACAAGCTGCTCGACCCTTAGCGGCGAATCGGTGCGCTCCGAAGCCGCCAGAGTCACGTCGCCCAGCGTGAGCTGCGGCGTCGGAAATAGCGACAGCGACACCGGGCCGCGCAATTTCGGCTCGAAGCCGGTCGCGGTCTTGATCTCGGTCAGGACGGCGTCGCCGGCGGCCTCCGGCGAGATCAGGTAGGAGGCTAAGCCGAGCGCAACAACCGCGGTGCCGACAAGCACGACGGCCGCAATCCCAAGGCGACGGAAGCCGATGGAAGCGCTCACCCGATCAATCCGTTACGGCTGGCGCCGGATGGACCTAATCCCCGGCAATGGCGGCGGAACTTGCGCGTCCTCTGTGACGCTTTCGTGGCCGGATGATCCGGCCTGACCAGCGCTTGGCGTGGCACAGAAACTGGCAAAATGCTATTGCGGCAGAGAAACGGAGGGTGTGCAGATGGCAGATACTCCTTTGTGGGCGCCGACCCCTGAGCGCGTTGCAGCAACCAGAATGAAAGCGTTCATGGCGGAAGCCAATCGGCGGCACGGACTGGCGTTGGCAACCTATCGTGACCTGCACGCTTGGTCGATCACGCAGCGCGACGCCTTCTGGGACCTGATCTGGGATTTCGGCGGCGTGATCGGCGACAAGGGCGATCGGCTGGTGGTCGAACCCGACCGGATGCCCGGCGCCAAGTTCTTTCCCGATGCCAGCCTGAACTTCGCGGAGAATCTGCTGCGACGCACGACCGACGAACCGGCTCTCATCTTTCGTGGCGAAGACAAGGTGCAAAGCAGCTTCACCTGGGCGGAGCTTGCGGCCCTCGCGTCGCGCATGCAGCAGGCGCTGCAGGCGTCCGGCGTCGGCGTTGGCGACCGCGTCGCAGCGATGCTGCCGAACCTGCCGCATGCGATCGCCGCCATGCTCGCCGCCACCTCGATCGGCGCGATCTGGTCGTCCTGCTCGCCCGACTTTGGCGAGCACGGCGTGCTCGATCGGTTCGGACAGATCGAGCCGAAGGTATTCATCACCGTCGACGGCTATTGGTACAATGGCCGCGCACAGCAGATCGCCGACAAGCTCGCGCACATCGCCGAGCACCTCAATACCGTCACGACCGTCGTGATCGTCCCCTATCTCGGCGAGGCCGAGGCCACCGCCAAGGCGGTGCCGCGTGCCGTCACGCTCGATGATTTTGTCAAGCCGTTCGCCGCCAAGCCGGTCACCTTTGCGCGGCTACCGTTCAATCATCCGGTGTTCATTCTCTATTCGTCCGGCACGACCGGCGTGCCCAAATGCATCGTGCATGGCGCCGGCGGCGCGCTGCTGCAGCTCATGAAGGAGCACCAACTCCACTGCGACATCCATCCCGGCGAGCGCGTGTTCTATTTCACGACGCTGGGCTGGATGATGTGGAATTGGCTCAGCATCGCGCTTGCGAGCGAGGCGACGCTGCTCCTTTACGACGGCTCGCCGTTCGCGCCGAAGCCGGCGGTGCTGTGGGACTTCGCCGAGGAAACCGGCATGAAGGTGTTCGGCACCTCGGCGAAATACATCGACGGCTGCGCCAAAGCGGGTCTCGCGCCGATCAAGACCCACGATCTCAGCGCGTTGCGGCTGATCACCTCGACCGGCTCGCCGCTCGCGCCGGAAAGCTTCGACTATGTCTACCAGGCGATCAAGAAAGACCTGCATCTCGCCTCGATCTCCGGCGGTACGGACATCATCTCCTGTTTCGTGCTGGGCGACCCGATTTCGCCGGTGTGGCGCGGAGAAATCCAGGCGCCCTCACTCGGCATGGCCGTCGACGTGTTTTCCGAGGACGGCAAGCCGCTCCCTGAAGGCAAGGGCGAACTCGTCTGCACCAAACCTTTCGTGTCGATGCCGGTGAAATTCTGGAATGATCCCGACGGCAAGAAGTACCATTCCGCCTATTTCGAGAAGTTTCCGAATGTTTGGGCGCATGGCGACTTTGCCGAATGGACGGCGCATGGCGGGATGATCATCCACGGTCGCTCCGACGCCACCCTCAACCCCGCGGGCGTGCGCATCGGCACCGCCGAAATCTAC
>CAZTTL010000086.1:0-12584 GCA_964616635.1 uncultured Rhodoplanes sp.
TCCTGGAACAGGAAGGACAGCGTCTTGTCGGCGCTCTCCTTCGAGAGCTTGTAGCGCAGATTGCCGTCGCCGCCGTCGGCGACCGGCTTCGCCGTCCATAGCGCATTGTTGAGACGCGCCGCGAATGGATTGGTCGCATCGGCCGTCGTGCCGACGCCAAGCCGAAGCAGATCCTGCAGTTCGGTGATCGGATCGCCGCCTCCCCCACCTCCCCCGCCGCTGCCGACGACAACCTGCCAGGCGCTGCCGTCCCAGGCGACCAGCGTCGCCTCGTCCTCGACATAGCAGGTCCAGCCGGTCGCCGGTGGATGGAACGACCAGTTGCCATCGAGGTAATGCGCGACCTGGTCATCCTTTCCCGCGAAGGCGCCGGCACCCGGTGCCTTGACGAGATAGCGATCCCCCTCGGCAGGCGAAGCCGGCGGCGAACTCAGGTCGCGATCGATCACTGCCAGCATCACCAGCGCATCGAGAACGACGAGCGCCTCGTTATGGGTGACGTGCTTCTGCGCCTGCGCCGCTTCGATGACGGGCAGGCCGAGATGAACCGTATCGGTCATGATCGCCTACTGGACGGTGAGGGTGGATTGCATGGCAAAGCCGCGACCGACGATCGCGGAGACTTGCGCAACGCGCACCGCGAGGTTTGCCTGCGCCACGCCGAAGTCGGCGAGCTCGTCCGCCGCCGGGTAAAGCACCGACGGCTCGGCGGCACTCAGACTGCGCACCACCTCAGTGCCCGAGAGAATATCGACGGCGTAACCCTCGACATCTTCGCCGAGTGGCACATCGACCGCCGCCCAGGAATCGCCGTCGCGCCGGGTGCGCCTGATCCAGGTCAGTGCTATGCCGCTTTCTCCGCGCAAAGCGTGCAGATGAACGGGAGCGAGCGGCTGCAGCGCCGTTGCCTGCGGCGTCACCGCCAGACTCACCGCGGTGGGATCGCCATAGCTGCGGTCGGCCGCGACGGCGCGCAGCTCCATCGTCCGCCCGAGCAGATCGATCCCGCGCGCGAGCACGACGAGGGTTTCGTCGAGCAGCACAAAGCGTGCGCCCGCCGCAAGCGGCGCTCCCATCGCCCATTCGCTGCCTGCCTGGCCGCGCAGCAAGCGGCTGAGCGCATAAGTGCGTTCGCCGACCAGCTCCGCATTGGCGAACTGAATGATCTCGACGCTCCCATCCGGCTGCACCAGCGCCGCCGAATTGGCGCCGGCGAGCAAGGCGCTGTCGCTGACCGAGACCAACGACCCGCGGATGAGCTGCACCCGGAACGTTGCACCGCGGTCGAACCGCGCGGTGGGGCCGGCCGGCACCGGATCGAGCGTTTCGCCGATCGTCGCCGGCGCGATCGCCACCGCGACGCGCTCGAAGGTGGTCCCATCGAACGAACGCCACACGGCAACCGGCCCCGGCCACGGGTCCGCGGTAATCGCCGCGCGCAGCAGCACCGCGGTCTGGTCCGCTGGCAGGGTCGGCAGGTCGAGCACGACGACCTCGGCCGGACCGACCGCGGCCGGCAAGGCCGGCGTCTGGCGCTCGCCCGCCGGCAGCGGCACGGCAAACACTTCGGGATCAATCGCGCGCGCGGTGATCCTGCGCTCTGCGCCCTCGACCAGCTCCCGCACCTCGATGAGCCGCCTGCGGCCGTCGACGGTGAGCCCCACCACGTCGCCCGGCATCAGCTTGAGGCGGCTCGGCGGCAGCGCGAATTCCGCCTGCTCGCGGCCCGCCCACAGATCCTGCAGCCAGATATTGGCGCGGCGCTCGGCCGCCTCGCGCTCCATGATGCCGGCAAGATCGGCATGCGCGGTCTTCGCCGAGCCGCCGACTAATCGGCGCGACATCACCGCCGCGCGCCGGTAATCGAGGTTCACATCGGTAAAACCGAGCGACAGGTCGTTCGGCAACTCGGTCTCCTGTGCGCGCACGAGCCGAGCCGATCCACCTTTGTCGGAAGCGACGAGGTCATCCTCGACGAGCTCAACGACCGGAGGGCCGCCGCGCCCCAGGAAGCGCAGAGTGGCGCCATCGGCCATCGCCTCGAAGGCGAAGGCCGCAGCCAGCGGCTCGATGGCTGCACGCGGCGACATCGGGCGGTCGATCACGTAGCCGGCCGGCCCCTCGCCGAGCGCCCCGGTATCGCAATCGGCAATGCCCGCATCGCCGAGCATTTCCGCGAGCAGACCAGCGAGCGGACATGACCCAAGGCGCCCGGTGAGCCAGTGCCCGGTCTCCCAGTTCGGCCCATCGCTCCACACATCGACAGCGGCTGGAAAGACCGGATAGGGCCGCGCGTCCCAGCTCCACAGATGAATGCCGGTAGGATCGACCATGCGAGCGCCGGTGACGGATGAGATTGGGTTGTCGGCAAGGCTCGCGCCAAGCGCGGGATCAAAGGTCGTGAGCACCGCCGCGAGGAAGCGCCGCTGCATAAGGTCATCGCGGTGGCCATCGGAAAAATACGGCAGGCCGGCATCGGCCGACTTCGCATCGGGAAACACGCTCGGCTGGTTGGCGCCCTTGTCGACCGCGGGGCAGCCAACCTCGGTGAGCCAGATCGGCTTGGTCTGCGCGACCCAGGCGGTCGGCGCCGGCAGTTCGGCACCGGCAACGCGCTCATAATGCGGATTGGACCACCAGCTCCAGATGTCCTTGGCGCGATAGATCCACGGCTTGCCCAAGCCATCGGTGATCGGCGCGCGCGCTTCCGCGGCGCGGGCCGCCTCGTCGGCGTAATACCAGTCGAACGCTTCGCCGCGGCGCAGATTGCCGGCGAGATAGGCCTGATCGTAAATCGTGCTTGCAAGCGCGCGGTCGGCATGGTCGGCACTGTCGCGCCAGTCGGCGAGCGGCGGATAGAAATCGATGCCGACCGCGTCGATCGCGGCCGATGCCCACAGCGCGTCGAGCGGAAAGCGCACCTCGTCCGCATTGGGATCGACGACATGCGTGCCATACTCGGTCCAGTCGGCACCGTAAGTGACACAGGTACCGGCCCCGAGCATCGACTTCACCTCGCTCGCGATCTGCGCCAGCGCGGTCACCGCGGGATAGACACCGGAGGCCGAGCGCACGCGCGTCAGGCTTTTCAGCTCCGAGCCGATCAGGAAGGCGTCGACGCCGCCCGCCGCTGCCGCGAGCGCCGCGTAATGCAGCACCATGCGGCGATAGCCCCACGCGTTCGGATCGTTCAGGGCGAAGAAGGCATCGACCTGCGTCTGCGCGGCACTCGTGCCATCGGGCGATCCCGGCTGCCCCGGCGCCGGATCGCAGGTGATGCGGCCGCGCCAGGGATAGGCCGGTTGCGAGGACGCGCCGGTCCAAGGATCGGGCAACGCATTGCCCGCGGGAATATCCATCATCAGGAATGGATAGAGCGTGACCTTGAGCCCGCGCGCCTTCAGCTCGGCAATGAGATTGCGCACGCTGTCATCGGACGGCGTTCCGCCGAACGCGGCGCGCCCGTCCACCTGTGAGACCAGATGCGCCTGGGTGCGGTCGAGCCCGGCCACCGACCAGGTCGCGCCATTCGTCTGCTTGATCGCGGAATCAACGCCCGGCCTGACCAGACACGCGCCAGCGCGCAGATCATTGCCGAACCACGCCACAACGACAGCGACGCGCGCGAGATTGGGACACAGCGCCTGCAGATCATCGAGCGCAGCCTCGACATCGGAGACGGCCGTCGTGACATGCCGGTTCTCCGCTGCCGCCTGCGCCACGCCGAGCGCGCGCGTCACCGTGCTCGGCTCGTAGCCGAACTCGGTGCTGCCGGGGATCAGCGTCACCGCGCGGATCATGCGCTCCAGCGCACCGACCGGCCGCACCATCTCGAACGAAAGCTGCGGAATGCGGTTGGAGAAGGGTTCAAGCGCCAGCCGCTCGAACACGACATAAGCGAGGCCGCGATAGGCTGGCGTGTTTCCCGCGCCTTGCCTCGCCACGATCAGCGGATCGGCCGATTGGTCCTCTGCGCCGGTGTAGAAGCGGACATTCAGGCCGGCGAGGTCGAGAGGCTTGCCATCGGCCCAGACGCGGCCGACCCGGCCGATCGGTCCCTCGCACAGGCCGACCGCGAAATTCGCGAAATAGGTATAGGTCGTCGTGGTGGTCGTCGTCGGCGAACCACCACCGCCGCCGCCAAAGCCTTTGCCGCCACCGCCCCCTCCTCCGCCGCCACTCGTCTGGACGGTCGTCGTCACCACCTCCTCGAGCGGGGTTGCCCAGATCACCTGGCCGGCGAGGCGCGCGCGCCCATAAACCCGCGCGATCGGCGCCCCCTCGGTCGATGCCATGACATCGAGATCGGCGAGCCGCGGACCTTCGATATGGCGCGCCCGGCTGGTAGCCGTCGAATCGAGCAGCGCGTGGTCGAGCAGGTTGCCGGCAAGCGCACCGACGACACGCCCGGCAATCGCGCCGACTGGACCAAAGAGCGCGCCGCCGACGGCACCGCCGGCAACGGAGAGGACAAGCGAGGCCATGACGCCCTCGGGATAGATTTTCGTGCAGCCGATTTCTTGTCATCGTCCGCGCAGGCGGACGATCCAGTACGCGCCGGAGCGCGTGGCTTAGAGCATTTTCCGGCGAAGTGGACGCCGGTTCGCCGCAGAAAATGTGATCACTAAAAGAGAAATAGAGCGGTTTGCGATTCTGTCAGGTCGGATTTCGCTCTAGCCGCGAGTCCGCGTCATACTGGATGCTCCGCCGACGCGGAGCATGACAAAGCAGAGCCGGACAGCCGTGCCACAAGTCCGGGCATGGCGAGTCCGTGTTTTATTTCGACGACAGCGAGAGCGATGTGGCTTCAGGAAAAGCTCACGCCGATGGTGACGCCGATCACCAGGATCACGAAAGACAGCCCGACGACGAACGCAATCGTCTGGGTGGTCACCTTCGGCCGCATGTCCATGCGCCCGCCTTCCGGCTTCGCCATCTCGCCCGCGGCCGTGCCGGGCATCTCGGTCATTCCCGACATGCCGGACATTGCCGCCATTCCAGGCATCGCCGCCATTGGCGGCACGGTACCCTTGGGCCTCACTGTGGTCATGCCATGCTTGAGCTTGTTCGCCACCAGCCAGTAATTCATCGGATAGGCGGCGCAGAGGCCGACCAGCAGCGCCATGCTCATGATGAACCAGAAGGCCGGCGACGACGGATGATTGCTGCCGGCGACATTCGCCTTGCCGATCATCGAGACGATGGCCATGCCTGCCATCAGGCAGTTCATCGAGGTGAGTTCGGGAATGAACGTCGTCGTCAGCGCCTTGCTGTAGGAGCCGCCGACCATGTCGCGCATGAACAGCGCCTGGAAAATGCCCCAGCCGAACATGAAGCCGAGCACGTATTCGAGAAAAAAATCCGCCAGCGGCGGCAGGCTCAGCAGCGCAGCAATCACTGCACCGACCAGAATGCCGACGCCATCGCCGGCGACGCAATGCATGGTGGAGCCGAGCGCCTGCCGCCACGGCGCCGCGACATAGGCCTCATGCAGGCCAGGTAGTGGCTCGCGGCAGCCGAGCACATAAAGAAAGACGCCGAACGGCCCGGTGAACAAAGTCACCAGCACAAACCCCCATTTCATCACTGTCGATTCCGGTGTCGTGCGGATATCGATGGCGACGAAAGCAACGGACAGCGCCGTCAGGATGAACCACAGCAGAATGACCCCATCGAGCATCGCCGGCTCCCCACATCGACTGCGGAAGAGCTGAGCATAATGCGAATACGCCCCCGCCGCCACCCGACTCCGCTCCGCTTTCGAGCATGCTCAGCCGGGCACACCCGGAAACCGGAACGCATAAGCGAGCCGACGTCGCCACCACGGGGCGATTGCGACCTCGGCGACGGCGGCACCGTCATGCGCGTGCACCATCAGATCGGCTGCGGTTGCGATTGCCGCATGCTTGGCGGGAAAGCCGGCGCGCCAGCGGAACAGCAGCAGATCGCCCGGAGAAAATTCTCGCGGACCGATCTCGATCATGTGACGCCGCGCCGCGGCGGCGAGCGCTTCCGTCCCGGTCGCTTCCGCCCAGTCCGGCGCATAAGCGGGCGTCGCTTCCGGCTCTGCGCCATAGAGCGCGCGCCACACCCCGCGGATAAGACCAAGGCAATCGCAGCCTACGCCCTTGAGCGAAGCCTGGTGACGATAGGGCGTGCCGATCCAGGCCCGCGCCTCCGCGACAATGCGGTCACGATCAACCGGCATGGCTTTTTTGGCCCGATGTGTTGTGTTTCGCGCACATACTAAGCCACCCAAGTATCGGATACGATTGCGCCGCCATTGCCCGCCTTCCCGGGTGAGGGATAGCTCATGACGAAATCGTTGCCGGGAATGTGGGGGAATCCACGAAAATTCGCGCCATTGCCGAAGCGATCGCGGCAGGTGGCGAAGCGCTTGTCACAGCCCGCGGTGACGACAAACGCATCGCCCGGTGCGATCGGCTCCGCCGCCGCCTGCCACAGCGCGATGGTGACCTCCCCGCCATCGACGCGGTGCTGCTTCACTTCGATGGCGACCGCGGCGTTGGCGCCGCTTGAAAAGGTGAGCCGGCCACCGGTGAACCAGCCATCGGCAAAACTTTCGAGCCCGTTCGCCGTGAACGACGAGGTGCCGGTGAGCGCTGCGACCATTCCGCTGCCGCGCAATGTCGGCTGCATGAGGTCCACCATGCAGCGCGCGTCACCGAGATCGGCGCTGCAGGCCGCCGTATAGAGCCGCCCGCTCTCCTGGTTGAGGCGATCGGCGAGTGACCGCACCTCTGCCGTGAAGGCATTTCCCGTGCGCCGCACCTCGCCGAGCACGCCCTTGGTGAGCAGCACGCGCAAAGTCGGCTCGCTCCAGTCGACCAGCCACGTCTCGATGCTTGCGGCATCGTAGCGGCCGGCGGCGAGATCGGCCTCGGTCAGCGCCTCGTCCGACAGCGCACCGGAAACCTCGGCGCCGTCGACCTGCAGCCCGAGGCGCTCGGTTGCTTCCGTCGCGTCGAGCCCCGCCGCAGCGAGGCAGATGACCTCGCCGAGCGTGATCGTCTCGTCATGGTCGGTGAAGCCCTGGACCACCCCGTCGCGCCGCGTGATCAGCCAGCAGCGGCACAGCGTGGTGGCGCCGAAGTCGAGTTTTTCCTGCAAAGCGGGCGGGATCGCGCGCATCTTTTTCCTCGGCCTTATGGGCGAATCTCGATCAGCGGGATTTTTGGAATGGCCCCCGCGGCAAAGGCCGTGAGATCGACTTCGAGATAATCGGTGTCGAACCGCACCGGCACATCGAACAGAAACCCGGCCGTTATCGCCACATCGGCGCCCGGCACATACCCTGCAAGAAACGAGACGATGCCGGTGGTCGGATCGCAAACAAATGCGGTGCCCTCGGCCTGCTCCACGCTACCGACGGCAACCCGCACGCTGCCGGCGACCGGCTTGGCGATCGGCCGCTGATACGGCGCGTAGGCCGCGCCGTAGGTCTTCATCAGCGCGAAGTCGGTCTTGACACCGTCGCCTGTCCCGATCGACTGATCGAGCGGTCCGGGCGCGCCTGTTGCTGCCGAAGAATGATCAAGCCGGTCGTGCCAACGAAAGCCGTAAAGCCGCCCGCGCCGTTCCTCGAAAAACGCGACCACGCTCGACAACGCGTCGAGGCTACGCACCCCATAGCCGGCATCATAGCGGCGGCGCGCATGCGCCCAGCGCGCATTGCGCTCCTCGCGCCCGGAGCCGAGCGTGACGATCTCGGTCTTGCGTTCCGGCCCACCCGCACTCTTGAGCGCAATGTCGAGCGGAAACAGCACCTCGTGAAAGGCCGACGGCATCAAACCGACCTCAATGGAGAGTAAAGCTCACAGGCCGCGCTGACCGCGCGCAACCGCGCGGGCGATCTGCCCGGTGAGATAAACTTCGGACGCACGGAAACTCGCGGGATCGGGCGTCGCGATGTTGATCGTCACCTGGCCCGCGCCGCCGCCCTGCGCCGCGGCGACGCCGAGCCGGCCATCCGGCCCGCGCGCGAGCGGCACGATCGCTTCCGGCCCCGCTTCGCCGGCGAGGCCGAGCCCGCCGGCAGCGAGCGGAAAATAGGTCGGCGTGCCGATGACGCCGCCGCCGGCGAACGGTTTGATCGCGCCGCTTGCCGCCGCAACATCAACCGTGCCGGTGCCGAACAGGCCGGACAGCAAGCCGCTGATCCCTGAGGAAATGCCGCGGGCGATCGGCGCCAGGGCCGCTTTCAGCGCGAGGTCGCTGATGCGCAGCGTCAGCGTTTTCACCACATCGTCGAACTGCTTGCCGCCGACGACCGAGCTCGTGAATGCGCTCGTCATCGCCCGCGCAAACCCGTTGGCACTTTTTTCGAGATCGTTGATGCGCGGCGAAAGCTGGTCGACGCTCGCGGCAAGCGCGTCAGCGCTTTCCGCTGCCCGCCCCAGTTCGTCGGTAAACACATCGCCGGTATCAGGCATCGGGAAACCTCTTCATCAGTTCGACGAACGCCATGCGCGATAGCGGCGCCGCCGGCACGCCTCTGATGCCACGCACGGCATGCGAAAGCTCGCGCGGTGTCATCCGCCAGAAGCAATCGGGTGAAAGCCGCAGCACGCCGAAGCCAAAGGCCAAAACCTCGTCCCAGGGAAACGGCGCGGCGTCCGCTAAGCCGGGCGGTGGCCTCACGCCGGCCGAGCGTCCTGCGGCGGCTGAGGGTTTTCGCTTGCCGCGTCCCCAAACGTTGCCGCGAGCAGGTCGGCAGCGATGCGCACGAAGCCGGCGGCGCCGTCGGGCGCCGTCATGTCCGCGACCTCCTCGTCGGTGATCGCCGCGCCACCGCCGCGCAGCCCGGCGCCGATGATGCGCGAAAGATCGCGCGCTTTTAGCCGGCCGCCGCCGAAACGCTCGGCAAGCGCGACCAGATCATCAGCACCGAACACGGCTTCGAGCTCGGCGAGCGCGCCGAGCGTCAGCACGAGCCGGCGCTTCGCCCCGCCGAACTCGGCTTCGATTTCTCCGCGATGTTTGTTGGCCATGGCAGCTTCCCGTCCCATCCTGTCAGATCGCCGTAAAGGTGAGCGCGCCGGCGGATTCGAGTGAAATCTCGTAGGTCACCTCGCCGTTGTGCTCGCCGGCGAACTCGAAGCTTGTGATCTGAAACAGCCCGGTGATCGTGCCGAAATCAGGAATGGCGAGCTGATAGGATTTCACCGCGCCGTCGAAAAAGGTTTGGCGCAAGAGTTCGTCCGACGCCTGGTCCTTGAACAGGCCGCGGCCGGACACCGAGGCGCGCTTGACCCCGGCGCCGTCGAGCAGCTCGCGCCAGCGCTCGGCGGATTCCGCATGGGTGATGTCGACCGTCTCGGCATTGAAGGCGAGCCGGCGCGAGCGCAAACCCGCAATCGTCACATAGCTCGACCCGTCGAAAATCTTGACGAGCAGATCTTTGCCTTTCTGGGCGGCCATCTGAAGTCCTCCAAACTGCCTCGTCCTGAGGAGCGCGCAAGGCGCGCGTCTCGAAGGACAAGGTCTTTGGTGCATGGTTCGAGACGCACCGCTTCGCGGCGCTCCTCACCATGAGGCTGGCTGTCTGGTCACACCGGCTCGGTCACCGCGCGAAAGCGGACCAGCGCGTGATAAGTGCGCCCGTCTGCCTCGCGCCGCACATCGGCGACTGCGAAGCGCAGATTGATCAGGGCATGGTCGGTGAGCGTGAGCGGCGCGTCATCGAGTGCCTGCAGCAGCGCGCCGGCGATCAGATGCGCCTCGCGGTGGCCGCCCTGACGCGACCAGGCATGCAGCACGAGCTGATGCTCCTCGCCGCGGTCGCTGCCGGTCGACCAGTCGGAGACGCGCGCGTCGCCGATTGTGACATAGGGAAACGCCGCGTTGCGCGGCGGCTCGTCGTAGACATGCGCGCCGCCGAGCAGCGCCGTCAGCGCGCCATCAGCGATCAAGGCATCATGGATCGCGCTGCGCAGCGCGACAGCGGCATCGGTCGGCATGGTTTTTTCTCAAGGGGGCAGAGTTCTTCCTCTCCCCGCTTGCGGGGAGAGGGTTGGGGTGCGGGGCAAGGACTACCGGCAACCGCGTTTCGCAGCAGAGGTGCCTAGAGCGAATTCAGTTTTCATAGAAACAGAATTCGCTCCGTGCTTTTTTCGCGGTCGCATTTCCCTGGCGGCGAACCGGTGCCCACTTCGCCTGAAAATGCTTTAAGCCACCCGCTCTTCCGCGTGGATTTCGATGAAGCGGCCAGAGCCGTCATGCTCGCGGATCGCAACGATGCGGAATTCGCGCGCGTCGAGCTGCAGGCGATGCTGCGTCGTTATCTCGACGCCGGCGCGCACCAGAATGCGGTGGGTGGCGATCGCGGCCAAGCTCGCAGCTTCGGTGTCGGCGCGCGCGGCGAGCGGCGTCACTTCCGCCCACAGCGTCGCCACCACCATAAAGGCGCGTGATACGCCCCCGGCCCCGTCCGGTGTTTCGACCGGTGCCTCGAGCACGAGGCGGCGATTGAGGCGCCCGGGATCGATCATAGCGCCAGCACCCGGTACGGCGCGATCAGCGCGGCGACCGTCATGGGCATGCGCGCATTGTTGGTGGTCTCCCCGCCGCGGTTCTCATACCCATGCGCGACGAGCAGTCGGATCGCCTGGCGCAGCGGCTCAGGAACTGCAGACCCGTCGGCCCCAAAGCCCACCTCGATATCGATCTCGATCCCGGCAAGCGCGCGGCCAGGCTGCGACAGTGAGCCGGGCAAAAAGCCCAGCACGCCGGGCGCACCCCCGGTCGCGAGCGTGAACATATCTGCGTCGATGGTTTGCGCGACGCCCGCTGCATCGTAAACGCGCGCCGCCAGCACCTGCCGCAGCGGCGCCGGCAAGACATCGAGCCGGCCGCTCGCCGGCCAGGTGTCGCGCACGACCCGCCAGGTTTGCGTGATCAGGGCGCGGCTCGTGTCCTGTTCCACCAGCGACCGCGCGCCGGTGATGAGCGAGCTGATCACGGCGTCATCATCGTCGTGCTCGACCCGCAGCCAGGCTTTCGCCTCGGCGAGTGTCAGCGGCTCCGCGGCGGGCGGAGTGATCAGAATCGAGGGCATGCGGAATCCTTCAGCGCTGCGCGCGGACCGCGGGCAGCGCTTCAGCCATCACGGGAGGGCGCAAGAACAACGGGCGCGCGCCGGCTGGGCTCAACGCAAAGCGCGCGCCGCTTGTCGCCGGGGTCAGCTTGCGCCGAACTTCAACAGCTTGATCGCGTCGAAGTCCTGCACCCCGCCGCCGACACGCTTCGTCGTATAGAACAGCACATAGGGCTTGGCGCTGTAGGGATCGCGCAGCACGCTCACGCCGGCGCGGTCGACCACGAGATAGCCGCGGCGGAAATCGCCAAAGGCGATCGCCAGCGCATCCGTGTCGATGTCCGGCATGTCCTCCGACTCGATCACCGGGAAGCTCAGCAGCGTTGCGCGACCACCCGCCTGCGCCGGCGGCTGCCACAGATACTGGCCGGTCGTGTCCTTGAACTTGCGGATTGCGCTCTGCGTCTTGCGGTTCATCACGAAGTTGCCGTTCTGCCGGTACCCCGCTTTGAGCGCATAGATTAGCTCGATCAGGATGTCGGAGGGATTGGAGGTGGGCCACGCGCCGGCCTGGCCGGTCGCGATATAGCCGACCTTGGTCCACGCCCAGCTATCGTTGGCGACCGTCGTGTAGGCGAGAAAGCCTTTCGGCTTGTTGTCGCCATCGCCGGTGACGAATGCGGTGCCCTCCTGCGCGGCAAAGGCAAGGTCGACCTCAGAGGCGATCCACTGGTCGATATTGACGGCGGCGTCTTCGAGCAGCGTCGCGGTCGCCGCCGGCATGGCATAAAGCTCCATCACCGGAAAGTTCAGCTCGTCGAGCACCGGCGAGTTCGTTTGCGTGCGCGCCTCAGCCTCGCCGACCCAGCCGACCGCCGGACCCGAGGTCATGAATGGCTTCTTGTAGACATTGGCGCTCACCGTGCGCACGCTGGCGAGCGAGCGGATCGGCGAGATCGCGGCGAGCCGCGCGCCGATTTCGCTCTCCACCTCGGGCGGCACGAGATAGCCGCCATCCGGCCCGGAGCCGACCGAGAGCGCTTTGACCTCGACCTCCCGCAAGACCGTGGCGTCGCCGCGCCGGATATAGGCCTCGAACGCCGCTTTGTACTCGCGGGCTGCAGCCTGCGTCGCGCCGGCCGGCTCGCGTGCAAAGCCCGGCCGCGCCTGCTTCAGCACCAGCTCGTCAATCTGCCGCTGCTGTCGGTCGAGCATGGCGTTGATGCGGGCAGCTTTCTCCTCGGTGAGCACATCGGCCGAGCCTTGCCGCTCGATCTGCGCCAGGCGATCCTCGTTCGTTGCCTTGAACTCGTCCCACATCCGCATGAAGTCGCCATGCGTGATCACCGCATCCGGCGAATACCCGGCCTTGGTTTCGAGATCGCTTTCCGTGTCGATATCCATGTGTTTCTCCTGGTGAGATTGCAAAGCTCCGCCGTGCGCGAGCCCACTGGCGCTCGGCAGTCGGGTTTGGATCTGAGTCAAAAAAGCTCGCGCCGTTCACGCTTGGCGCGCGTCAGCTATTCGT
>CAZTTL010000087.1:0-12560 GCA_964616635.1 uncultured Rhodoplanes sp.
CATCACAAGCGCGGCTGCGGCGGATCAACCACCGCATTCAGACCAGTTCGATCAGGTCGCGCGCAACGGCACCACGAGCGGCCGGCGTTGACTGCGCTGTTACCGATCGCGGAAGACCGCTCGCCGAAACCTTTTGTTACAGGCTGCGCCTCGATCGTTGCTGTCAACGTTACGAAGACGCCAGCAATTGAATCAACATTGGATAAAGCGCATCTTGCTCGCGAGTCGGGATGCGGGCGCAAGACATGGGTCCACCACCGTCTGAAGGCAATCGAAGAGGATCGAGCCCTGCTGCACCTGCAGTGATCGAGAGCGCCCGCCTCGCAAGCATACGGCCGTGCGAGCCTGCGGATCTTCCCCGCGTTGCCGCTCTCTTTGGAAAGACCTTTCGCGGCAAGCATCGCTCTGATACCGCCGCCCTTACGACCTATCTGCACAGCTTGATATTCGAGCACCCGTGGCGTGACCCCGAGATCACCTCGCAGGTCAGCATTGCCAGAGATGGTAAATTTCACGGCTTCATCGGCATATTGCCGGTGCATATGAGCCTGGGAGGACGCGCTGTGCGTGCCGCTCTTGCGGGCTCGCTCATGGTTGATGAACCGGAGAAACATCCGCTCGCCGGGGCCACCCTTTTGCGTTCGTTTATCAAAGGCCCGCAGGAACTTTCGTTCAGCGAAACCTCGAATGCGGTCGCCCTGCGCATGTGGGATGCCCTCGGCGGCAGCACCGCGCCGCTGTTCAGCCTGGAATGGATCCGGTTGTTGCGTCCGTCGAGGGCGGCATTCGCATTCCTGCACGAGAAGGTGCCAGCTGCGGCCTTGCTCCGGCCGCTCGCCGCTGCTGCCGACTTTGTCGTGCGCGCGATAGCGAAAGCGCCTGACTTAAGCAGCGGCGATGCTGCAGTGCAGGAGGTGCCGATCGATGATTCGGCGTTGCTGACGCTGATCATCAGCCTCACGGCAAACTATCGGCTGGCGCCGCGATGGTCGACGGATGATTTGCACTGGATGCTGTCGCTCGCCGGCGAGAAGGAGCGCTACGGACCGCTCATTTGTAAGATCGTGCGTGACAAGCAAGGTCGGGACATCGGCTGCTTTCTTTATTATGCGCGGCCGAGCGGTATTGCCTTTGTTCTGCAGGTTTTGGCTAAACCCGCCGCAGTGGGGCGCGTCCTCGATGCGCTGTTTGCTGATGCCCATGCGCGGGGCTGCGTCGCTTTGCGCGGGCGCCTGCAGCCGGAGCTGCTCGGACCGCTGCAAGTGCGCAGCTGTATTTTTATTAACCGGTCCTCGCTGACCTATAAAACAAAAGATCCGGAAATACTTACGGCCGTTGGTTGTGCCGACGCCCTGCTCACCGGCCTGAGCGGAGAGTCATGGACACAACTTATTGGCGGTTTTGCGTGACTTTACAATATTTCTATATTGCTTAAGGTTAAGAAATGAATGCCGCGTGCACCACGCGACGCCATTGTATAATTTCGTTAAAGACAATATGTATTCCTGGCTATTCAGAGAAAGCGCAGGGGCCTATGTGCGGCATCGCGGGTTTTGTCGGACGACCAAATTCCTCGCAGGCGCCGGCTGACATCCTTGCACGGATGATCAGCACGATCGTTCACCGCGGCCCCGATGCGCAGGGCCTTCACGCCGAGGAAGGCGTTGGGCTCGCGCATGCGCGGCTCAGCATCATCGATTTGTCGGGTGGCGCTCAGCCGATGGCCGACATCGATGGTGAGCTTTGGGTGTCGTTCAACGGCGAGATCTTCAACTATGTCGAATTGAGGAGCGAGCTGATCGCGCGCGGCTGCCGCTTTCGCACATCTTCAGACACCGAGGTGATCCTTCAGGCCTATCGCGAATATGGGCCCGACTGCGTCCAGCACTTCAATGGTGATTTCGCTTTCGCCCTATGGGACACCCGACAAAAGCGCTTCATGCTCGCCCGCGACCGGATGGGGGTTCGGCCGGCGTTCTACGCCGAGCGCGCGGGCTGCCTCTACTTTGCGTCCGAGATCAAGGCGCTGCTGGCCGCGCCGGGCATCACCGCCGAGATCGATCCGATCGCACTCGACCAGGTGCTGACCTTCTGGTTTCCGCTGGCGCCGCGCACGATCTTCAAGAACATTACGGAACTGCCGCCCGGGCATATTCTGCTTGTCGATGGCGACGGGATGCGGGTGCAGTCCTATTGGCGGCTGTCGTTTCCCGACGCGGAGGATCGCGCGGGCTACGACCGGCGCGCTGCGCGGGCGATCGCCGAGGAGCTCGCGGCGCTCCTTATCGATGCAACGCGGATCAGGCTCCGCGCCGACGTGCCGGTCGGTGCTTATCTCAGCGGCGGGCTCGATTCCTCGATCGTCACCGCGATCATGAAAAAGCTGGTGCCCGAGCAGCTGCGCACCTATTCGGTCGCCTTCGAGGATGCCGAGTTCGACGAGCGCCAGTTCCAGGCGGTGATGGTCGATGCGCTGTCGACCGACCACCGCTCGGTCACCTGCACGACGGCGGATATCGGCCGCTGGTTTCCCGACATCGTCGCCCATGCCGAGCGGCCGCTGGTGCGCACCGGGCCGGCGCCGCTTTATGCGCTCGCCAAGTTCGTGCGCTCGCAGAACGTCAAGGTGGTGCTGACTGGCGAAGGCGCGGATGAGGTCTTTGCCGGTTACGACATCTTCAAGGAAGCGAAGCTGCGCCGGTTCTGCGCGGCGCAGCCGGGATCGAAGCGGCGCACCAGCCTGCTGCAGCGGCTCTATCCCTATCTGCCGCGGATGCAGGCGCAGTCGCAGAGTTATCGCGAGGCCTTCTTCCTCAGCCCGCCGCACGAATTGGCCGACCCGCTGTTTTCGCATCTGCCGCGCTTCCGCATGATGCAGGGCACGCGCACCTTCTACTCCGCGGCCTTGCGCGAAGCCCTTGCAGGCTATGATGCGCTGGCCGATCTGCGGGACCATCTGCCTGCGGAGTTTTCCCGCTGGCATCCGCTGTCGCAGGCGCAGTACCTCGAAACGGCGTTCCTGCTGCCGGGCTATATTCTCTCCTCGCAAGGCGACCGCGCGGCGATGGCGCATGCGGTCGAGGGCCGCTTTCCCTTCCTCGATACCCGCGTCATCGACTTTGCCACCCGCATTCCGCCGCAGCTCAAGCTGCGGGCGCTGCAGGAAAAGCATATCCTGCGCGAAGCGACCCGCGATCTCCTGCCGGCGGCGATCGCCAATCGGCCGAAGCAGCCCTATCGCGCGCCGGACAGCCACGCCTTCCTCGGCGCCACGCCATGCCCCTATGTGCATGAGATGCTGGCCCCGGGCGTGCTTGCCGCGGTTGGCCTGTTCGATCCCGGGGCCGTGCAGAAGCTCACGCGCAAATGCGCGACGAGCCGCTTCGTCAGTGCGCGCGACAATGCCGCCTTTACCGGGATCCTCTCGACCCAGCTCCTGCATCGACAATTCGTCGGAAACGGCGCAAGCGCCGCCAAACCCCCGCAAGCAGCCTAACAGGAAAAGCAAATGCCCGCCGCCACCAAAGAAAAAATCCGCGAATTCATCCGCGACAACTTCCTGTTCCGGGAAGACCGCGAGTCGATCGCCGATTCAGAATCGCTGCTCGATGCCGGGCTGATCGATTCGACCGGCATTCTCGAGCTCGTCGCTTTTCTCGAAGCCGACTTCGGCCTCGACATTGCTGACGCCGACATTATCCCGGACAACCTCGATTCGATCGACCGCATCGCGGCCTTCGTCGCGAAAAAGCGGGAGCATGCGCAAGCGGCCTGAGCGACCGCTGGCGCGGCTTGGCAGGATCGCTTCAGCAATGACGGAACACGAATGATGCGGGTCGAGGATTTCCTCAAGCGAAGCGCAACGATGCTGCCGGACAAGGTCGCGCTGATCGCAGGCGAGCAACGATTGACCTTCGGTGATCTCGACCGTAGCTCCGACGCTCTCGTCGCGGGCTTGCAGCACCAGGGCGTCGCGCGCGGCGACCGCGTCGTCGTGTTCATGGATAATTGCGCCGAGGCGGTGATCGCGATCTTTGCGGCGCTGAAGGCGGGCGCGGTGTTCAGCCCGATCAATCCGTCGACCAAGGCCGACAAGCTCGCTTATGTGATGAACAATTGCCGCGCGGCGGCCCTGATCACGCTCGGCCGGTTGGCGCCGGTGGCGGCAAAGGCGCTCAGCGAGACGCCGTCGGTCAAAACCGTCGTCGTCGCCAATGCCAAGGCTGCAGCTCCCGCCGGCTGGCATTGCTTTGAAGATATGATCGCTGCAGGCGGGACACCCGCCGGGGCGGCAGGGATCGAGCTTGATCTCGCGATGCTGATCTACACGTCGGGCTCGACCGGATTTCCCAAAGGCGTGATGATGACGCATCAGAACGTCGTCGCTGCGGCCACCTCGATCACGACCTATCTGGAGAACGAGGCCGACGACATCGTGCTCAGCGTGCTGCCGCTCTCATTCGATTACGGGCTTTATCAAGCGCTGATGACGATCAAGCTCGGCGCCACGCTGGTCCTGGAAAAGTCGTTCGCGTTTCCGCAGGCGGTGCTGCAGAAGATCAGTGCGGAAAAAGTCACCGGCTTTCCCATCGTGCCGACCATTGCCGCGCTGCTGCTGCAGATGAAGGATCTGCGGCCGGGCCAGTTTCCGACCCTGCGCTATCTCACCAATACCGCGGCGGCATTGCCAACGGCGCATATCAGGCGGTTGCAGGCGCTGTTTCCAGGCGCGCGGCTGTTCTCGATGTACGGCCTTACCGAATGCAAGCGCTGCACTTATCTGCCGCCGGACGAGCTTGCGAGCCGGGCTGACTCGGTCGGTATCGCCATTCCAGGCACGGAAGCCTATGTCGTCGACGATGATGGCCAGCGCGTGCCTCATGGCGTGGTCGGCGAACTCGTCATCCGCGGCCCGCATGTGATGAAGGGATATTGGGAGAATCCGCAGGCGACCGCGCGGGCGCTGCGTCCCGGCCCTTATGAGTGGGAAAAGGTGCTTTATACCGGCGACCTTTTCCGCGCCGATGCCGAGGGGTTTCTCTATTTTGTCGGGCGCAAGGACGACATCATCAAGACGCGCGGGGAGAAGGTGAGCCCGAAGGAAGTGGAGAACGTGCTGGTCGCACTCACTGGCGTGCGCGAGGCGGTGGTGATCGGCGTCGATGATCCGGTGCTCGGCGCTGCGATCAAGGCATTCGTCGTGGCCGAACCCGCTACTTTGACCACGCAGGACGTCCTGCGCCACTGCGCGCGCCATCTCGAGGACTTCATGGTGCCGAAGCATGTCGAGTTTCGCGACGCGCTGCCGAAGTCGGAAAACGGCAAGGTCGACCGGCGCGCCCTCGCGGCGCAAGTGCTGGAGGCTGCGGAATGAACAAGCCCATGTCCACCGGGACCGACGCTGCGTCGGGATTTTCTGCGGACGTGCTGCGGCTCGATGCGGCGGCGGAAGCAGTACGCATCGCCGATGGGATCAAGGCGCAGGTGATGCGGGTGCTGCGCCGTCGCGGCGCCGTGCTCGGACTGTCGGGCGGGATCGACTCGAGCGTCACCGCCGCCCTGTGCGTGCGCGCGCTCGGCGCCGACAAGGTGCTTGGCCTCCTGATGCCGGAAAAGGATTCCGACCTGGAGAGCCTGCATCTCGGACAATTGATGGCCGATACGCTCGGCATCAAGACCGTCACCGAGGATATCGAGCCGGTGCTGACGGCTGCCGGGTGCTACGCGCGGCGCGACGCTTTCATTCGCAAAGTGGTGCCGGACTATGGTCCCGGCTGGAGCTGCAAGGTGGTCATCGCCAACGTGCTCGGCGCGGTTAGCTACAACATCACCTCGCTAGTAGTGCAGTCGCCCTCCGGCGCGCAGCAGAAGGTGCGGCTGCCGGTTGATATCTATCTCGGCATCATCGCTGCCACCAATATGAAGCAGCGCACCCGCAAGCAGTTCGAATACTATCACGCCGACCGACTGAACTTCGCCGTGGCGGGCACGCCGAACCTGCTCGAATACGACCAGGGTTTCTTCGTCAAGAACGGCGACGGCGCAGCCGATTTCAAGCCGATCGCGCATCTCTACAAGTCGCAGGTCTATCAGCTTGCCGACTATCTCGGCGTGCCCGAGATCATTCGCCGCCGGCCGCCGACGACGGACACCTGGTCGCTGCCGCAGACACAGGAGGAGTTCTATTTCTCACTCCCCTATGACCGGATGGATCTCTGCTTGTATGCGCTGAACCATGGCGTTCCCGCCGCGGTGGCCGCGCCGGCGGCCGGGCTGCCCGTCGAGCAGATCGAACGGGTATGGCGCGATATCGATGCTAAGCGCCGCGCCACCCGCTACCTGCACGCGCCGCCGCTGCTGATCGATCCGGTAGAATAGTCAGCCCCGCAATTCCCGCTGGCGCGCCGGCATCGCCGCCACGCGCCGACGCGGCGTAAGGCACGCGCCTTATCAGGTTACCCACCGCCGGACCCTCGCGTTATTTCGTGTACATGTGCCGCGGCGTCGTCGCCGGAGGCGGGGTGGACGCGGCCGGTGAGAGGTTGAGCGTCAGCCAGACGTTCCAGCCTTCAGGTCGGTGCTCGGATTCAAATTCCTTGTAGGCCTTGAGGTTGAAATAGGCCTGCACCGCGCCCATCGGGACGATGTAGCCGAGCTGTGCGCCGACGCTCGTCACGCGCGACTCGAAACAGCCGACGCGATCGCCGGTACCGCTGTCGCAGCTCACCTGGTCGTAAAGATACCCGACAAGCCCGATCTGGAACTGCTTGGTCAAAAACTTTGAGGTGCCCCAATCGAGGTGGAAATCGGTGCCGTTCTGGTAATTGGTGTCGGGGTTTTCGTAATTATAGGTGAAGCCGGCGACGGCAGATAGTTCATTGCCGGTCTGCGGATTGAAATAGGTATAGCCAAACCCGCCATCGAGTGCCCCGTGGCCAAGGCCGATATTCGCAAGCCGGGTTGGGTCGTAATCGCCTGTTGGAATGTCCCCGGTCGCATAGAGCATGTAGTTATGAACGCCGGCGTTCCAGCGAAGGGAGGCCTGTGGGATCAGGTCGCCAAATCCTGTCGTCGCATCGCTGATGCTGTAGTGGCGCGATCCCGTGAGCACGAACGGTCCTACGAGCAACGCGGCGTTCAGCGTTGCATCCACCGAGACGTGGTTGCGGCCGTAAGGCACCAATAAACTGAACGTCAGCTGGCCGCCGAGAACCTTTGGCTCGAAGGTATAGGAAGGAATAAAAAAGCCAAGGTCAGCATTCGCATCCAAATCCGCACTGACATTCGCAGCGATGGTCGCGGTCAGCCGTCTCACCTCGATTTCACGCGCGCGGGCGACGCTTGCGCTGGCGGACACCGAGGTATGGTAATACATCGACGTCATGGCAAATCCGGGCTGCAGCGGCGCCGCGGCGAGACTGCCAAAGAACCCGGGGACCCAGAAGCTGACGCCGCCTTCATCAGCCGAGGCGGATTGGGGAACAACAGCAAGAGCGGCCGCGACCACGCCGGCAGCCAGGTGAGCGGAGCATGACGCGCTCCACCGATACGCCCTCTTCTTGACCATCACCCGCCCTCCTCGGGAAGACAATCTCGTCCGCACAGCAGTCACGGCTGGACACGTCCCCGTCGGCCCACAGCTTAAGGAAACATTGCAGTCTGACTATGCGGATTCGGACACGTGCTGAAGCCAAGGCGCGGAATTCCGATGACAGTTGCAGCGAGGCCACAAATGGATCGCGCCTGTCGTAGGAGGCAAAAAGGAACGGCTGGTTTGTCACCAGTATGGAGAACGACGAGAGCATGATCCCGAAGAATTGCAGACTTTTAGGAAAAGATCATGCGATAAAACAACAAGGTATTATTCTTTGCGTGATCACATTTTACGCGGCGAACCGGTGTCCACCCCGGATCAAGTTCTGGATCAAGTCCGAGGGCATGCTTCGCCCGAAAACGCCCTACAAGCGTATCTTCGCATTCGCGAGGGTAGCCGGGTACCCTTGTTGGATTGAACGAGCATGTCATGAGAACCGCAACACGCGTACTGAGCGCGGTCGTGCTCTTTGTTTCCACTTCGGCGAGTTTTGCTGGCCCGTGCACAACTGCGATCGAGGCGATGCAGGCGAAGCTTGACGCCAGGGTCGCGGCTGCCACGGCGGCGGCGCCATCCGCCAAGGAAAGCACGGCTGCGACACTCCACCGCCAGCCGACGCCCGACTCGATCGCTGCGGCTGAGGCCAGCCTTGGCGCCGGAGTCTCTACGCAAAAGGCTGCCGCTGCGCTCAGCCGCGCGCGCGCGGCCGATGCCGCCGGCGACAAGGCGTCTTGTGACCAAGCACTGGCCGACGCGGAGAGCGCACTGTCGCAGTGACGGCCGATCAACCGGGCGTCACTGCCGCAATTGTCTGACAAAGGCTTGGATGCTCGGGTCGTCCGGCTCGAGCGTTGCAAGCGTCTCGGCGTAACGCAGTGCGTCGGCGGTCGCGCCGGCATCACGCGAGAATGCCGCGAGCGCCGACAGCGTCTCGCGGTGATAGGGATGGCGCGCAAGCGAGCGCTGCAGCTCGCCGATCGCTTTCGCGCGATCACTCTGCGCGAGCGCGACCGCATAGACATAGGCCATGCGCGGATCGTCGGGAGCAAGTTCGGCGGCGCGTTTCAGCTCCTCCACTGCTTCGGCGCGGCGGCCCGCGCGGACGAGCCAGAGTCCGAGCGCGTGATGCGGTGCCGCAGCCTCGGGATAACGCGCGATCATGTTGCGCAGGATCGGCTCGGCCTCGCCGTCGCGTCCAAGCGCGCGATAGAGATCGGCAAGCGTGACGGCGGCCGGCACAAAGGACGGGTCGAGCGCGAGCGCGGCCTTGAACTCGCGCTCGGCGTCGGCGGGGCGGCCGAGCGTCATGAACAGCAGGCCGAGATTGTGATGCGCTTCGGGACGGTCGGCATTGCTCCGCTGGGAGGCGACGTATTCCTCGATGCCGCGTTCGCGGTGGCCTTGCTCCTCGGGCGTGAGGCGTTGTGCAGGCAGGTCGGCGACCAGCCGTGCCGCTTCCAGGCGGACGTCGCGAATGGGATCGTCGAGCATCGCCAGGAGATCGCGACGTGCGGCGAGCGGCGCGCCCACATAAGCTGCAACCGCGGCGCGCCGCACTAAGGGGTCGGGATCGCGCAACAGCTTGCGCAGCGTTTCCAGCGCCTGCCGGTTCGTGACGCGGTCGAGCCGCGACAGTGCGCTGGCGCGTGCGATTGCCGGCTGCGCGGTGTCCTCGGCCAGCACAAGCAGACGTGCCCGCGCACCCGGTGCGCCGAGCGAGCCCGCTTGCAAGATTTCGCCGAACCGCTGGAAGCCCGGCTTCGGTGTGCCGTACCAGCTTTTGATGTGTTCTTCCGCCCACTGCGATGGCTTGTCGGCGTGACAGCCATTGCAGGCGTTTGGTGTGCCGAGTGAGGCGCTGAGGTCCGGACGCGGGATACGAAGGCTGTGATCGCGCCGCGGGTCGACGACCATATAGGTGCGCGTCGGCATGTGGCAGGCAACGCATTGGGCGCCGGCCGAGCCCTCCTTGTGGTGATGGTGCGCGGCGGTCGCGAATTTTTCGGGCGCATGGCACTGCTCGCAGACCGCGTTGCCCTCGGCCCGCAGTTTCAGGCTGTGCGGATCATGGCAGTCGCTGCAGGTCACGCCCTTGGCGAACATCTTGCTCTGCAGGAAGGAACCGTACTCGTACACCTCGTCACGGATCTGGCCGTCGGGATAATAGAGCGGGTCCTCGATCAGCGAGACACGATGGCTGTCGCCGATCGGCGCGCCGGGTTTGATCGTCGCCCAGATCGGGCCACGACGGGCATGGCACAGCGCGCAGGTCTCGATCTCGCGTGTCGTCTTGCGCGGCGTGCTGCGAACAGCGTTGCCGGTTTGCGGATCGATCGACCAGGTGACGCCGCGCCGCTCGTCGAGCAGAACCAGCAAACCCTTGGTCTGCACGTCGATCGACTGCCAGCCGGGCTTGCGTTCCGCCCAGGCGACATGCCGCGAGCCCGGGCCGTGGCAGGTCTCGCAGGAGACATTGATCTCGGAATAGGTGGTCGCGTAGGTCTTGGTCGCGGGGTTGTAATTGCGCTGCAGATCGGTCGAGTGACACTCCGCGCACATGAAGTTCCAGTTCTGCTGCAGCCTGGTCCAGTGCAGCGGATCATGGAAGTCGATCTTGTCGTTTGGATAGAGGTGGAACCAGCGCTGTCCGCCCTCGGCCTTCGGCCGCGAATCCCAGGCGATCGAGAGCGCCTGCAATCGGCCGCCCGGCAATTCGATCAAGTATTGCTGCAGCGGGTAGACGCCGAAGGTGAACTTGATTTCGAAATCCTGCAGCTTGCCGTCCGGCCCGTCAGTGCGCACGAAGAACTTGCCGTCGCGACGAAAGAAGATGCTCGTGACATCGCTATAGGTAAAGTGTGCGTCGTTGAAGTCGCCGAGCACCGTCGCGTCGCTCGCATGCGCCATCGCGCGCGCATGGTCCGAGGGCTTCCACGCCGCAGCCTCGCTGGCGTGACACGGTTGGCACGCAGCCTCGCCGACATAGCGCGCGTCGCCGCCCACGGTTGGCGCTACCGTTGCGGTCTCCGCGTGCGCCGGCAGCGCGCCCTGCGCGATGCCGAACCGCTCCGACAGCCCGTAGCCCAGCAAGGCAAAGAGCACGGCGGCCAGGCTGAACAAGCCGACCATCGTCACGTCGGAATAGCGGCGTTTGCTGTGTTCCGTCGCCGCGGGACCTGCCCCCGCGGGCTCAGGCGGCTGGTTCTCCACCGATAAGCCTCAAAAATTCCTCGGCCGCATTGGTTGCACGCGTGTCGTATGCCTCGTCTGCAATGATGATATCATTACGGCCCGATCAGAAATACCGCGGCTACGGCGTGCGGCATGCGTGGACATGGCGCGGTGCAGCAAAGGCAATGGCAGGGCCGATGGGAACAATCGAGACGAGCGACGGTGTTACGCTGCATTACGAGGAAACGGGGTCCGGGCGACCGCTCGTGCTGGTGCCCGGCTGGTCGCAGACCGCGGCGCAGTTCAAACATCAATTGACCGGCCTCGGCGACCGCTACCGCGTGATCGCGCTTGATCTGCGCGGCCACGGCTGTTCCGACAAACCTGCTTACGGCTACCGCATCGCGCGTTTCGCGAAGGATCTGCACGACGCGCTCGTGGCGCTCGACCTGAGCGACGTCAACCTCCTCAGCCATTCGATGGGCTGCAGCGTTGTCTGGTGTTATTGGGACCTGTTTGGCTCCGAGCGGCTCTCCAAGCTGATCTTTGTCGATCAATCGCCGTTCCTGACCGCCAATCCGAGCTGGTCGCAGTCGGAGCGGGAGGCGGCGGAATTTGCGCTCGATCCGCCCTTTCTCCGCGACGACCCGATCACGCTTTACCGCATCCAGAACCTGATCGATGCGGTCACCGGGCTCGCCGGGCCGAATGGCGAGGAGATGACCCGAAGGTTTATTGGCAGCATGTTCACGAGCCGAATGGCGCAAGAAGAAAAAGACTGGGTCATAGACAACGTGCTCAAGCTGCCGCGTCGCCATGCGGCGCGCCTGGTCTACAATCACGCGACCCAGGATTGGTTCGATGTCGTCACGCGGATCGACTTGCCGACCTTGCTGATCGGTGCCCGCGCGAGTCAGATTCCATGGAAGTCCATGGTGTGGCTGCGGGACCATATCCCAAACGCTCGGCTTGAATTTTTTGAAGCGGCGGAGGGTGGCAAGCACTTCATGTTCATGGAGAACCCTGAGAAGTTCAACCGGCTGGTGGCCGACTTTATTGGCTGAAGGGGTCGTGCGGACGGTTCGGGAGTCACATCGGCTATTCAGGTCAGGCCTTGGTCGCGTGAAATCGTCGCTCGATACATAGGGAATAGTTCAAACGGACTATGCGCCCAAGTCAATGATTGCAGTTGGAAACCATGGCGCGGAGCCTGCGGCGCAAAGCGTAATGAAGTCGCGGCTATGCAAAAAAGGCTGGATGACGGTGTGCCGAAATTGCATAGCCGATGCGAGACGTGCCGCGATCCGTCTCGCCATCGCAGCCATCGCCCGCATGACACGCCCCGCCGCGGCGCGAGCCTCGCGGCGTCAACCAATTGGCCCACGGAGAACCCCAAAAAAACAAACCACAACGCGCCCTCGGACGCCACGGACCTGCATGGCTCCAGCACACCAGCCATCAAACGCGGCTTATCCCTTGCGCAATCCATTAGTAGGGTGAGAAATCCGCGCTAGATCACAATGACTTCGGATCGAACCGATCCGAAGTCATTAAACGTGATCGATTAGTCAGAGCGAGATGCGGGCGAAAAACCGATTCCCGCTTTTCCCGCTCTAATGGCCACTAAAACTCGACTTGAGTTGCTCCTCGATCTTGCTGAGGTTGAACGACCCGGGAGTTTGGCTCGGCGGATAATCCTTCATGGTCTGCAGGAACTGCGCCGCCAGTCCTTGAATCGGAACAATGACAAAGGCCCGTTCGAGCACCCAGTCATTGTAGATCGTGGCGTTGTGCT
>CAZTTL010000088.1:0-12410 GCA_964616635.1 uncultured Rhodoplanes sp.
TCACCGCAGCGCAGTCGGCTCGGCGCTCGCAAGATCAACCAGGCGGAGCTGGACGCGTTCGGCGCCTTGCCAGCGGTCGATCGCGAGGCAGCCGGCGACATGCACGCTGCGCCCGCGGTGATCCGCCAACGCCCGGCCGAGCGTTTGACCTGCGGCGCGGAAGGCGATGGCGTCGACCGTCGCGCCGTCGTCCGCCCTGAGCCGCGCGCGCAGATGCGCCTGCCCGACCTCCTCGGCGTAGACCAGTCGATGCGACGGCAGGCCCAGGATCGGCTCCGGATTGCCGGCGCCGTAAGGCCCGGCCTGCGCGATCTCGTGGCACAGTGCCGGCGTCACCGCTGCCGCCGTGACCGCACCGTCGATGAGCAATGCGCTGTCGCGCCGCGCGGCGGCGACCGCCTCCCCGAGCGTGTCTTCGAGATAAGCGCGGAACGCCGCAAGCGCGCTCTTGCGCAGCGTGATGCCGGCCGCCATCGCATGCCCACCGCCTTTGATGAGCAAGCCTTCCGCAACCGCGCGTTTGACCGCATGGCCGAGATCGACGCCGAGGATCGAGCGGCCAGACCCGGTGCCGTTCTCGCCCGGCTCAAGCGCGATGGCAAAGGCCGGGCGGCCGAAGCGCTCCTTCAAGCGCGCGGCGACAAGCCCGACCACGCCCGGATGCCAGTTCGCCGCAGCCGTGACGACAACGGCGCCCTTCTCTTCGAGGCCGAGCGCCGCCATCGCCTCGGCTTCGGCTTCGGCGACCGCGGCCTGCTCGATCGCCTGGCGCTCGCGGTTAAGCCGGTCGAGTTCGGCCGCGATCGTTGCCGCTTCGACCGGATCGTCAAGCATCAGCAGGCGGGCACCGAGATCGGCGCGGCCGATGCGTCCACCGGCATTGATGCGCGGCCCCAGCAGGAATCCGAGATGCCAGGATTCTGGCGGGCCGGAGAGCCGTGCGACATCCATCAGCGCCGTCATGCCGACGCGCTCACGCCGGCGCATTGCGAGCAAACCCTTGCGCACAAAAGCGCGGTTGAGGCCGGTGAGCGGCGCGACATCGGCGACGGTGCCGAGCGCGACGAGGTCGACGTAAGCGAGCAGGTCGGGCTCCGGCCGGGCTGCGTGCCAGAAACCGCGGCGGCGCAGCTCGCGGTTCAGCGCCACCACCGCCATGAAGACGAGCCCGACCGCGGCAAGCTGGCCGAGCCCGGACAGATCATCCTGCCGGTTGGGATTGATCACCGCGAGCGCCGGCGGCAGCGCCTCGTCCGCCAGGTGATGGTCGATGACGATGACATCGACGCCGAGCCGCCGCGCCTCCGCGAGCGGCTCGACGCTGGTCGTGCCGCAGTCGACGGTAACGATGAGCGTCGCGCCGCGCGCCGCGAGCGTGCGCACGGCTTCGACATTCGGCCCGTAGCCCTCGAACAGGCGGTCCGGAATGTAGACGATGGGGTCAAGCCCGGCGCTGCGCAGATAGGAGGCGGCGAGCGCGCTCGCGGTCGCGCCGTCGACATCATAGTCGCCGAACACCGCGACGCATTCGCCGCGCGTGACCGCATCGGCGAGGCGCAGCGCTGCCGTTTCCATCGCCGTCAGCTTATGCGGGTCCGGCATCAGGTGGCGGATCGCCGGATCGAGATAGGCGGCAACCGCATCGGGCTCGACCTTGCGGCCGGCAAGGATGCGGGCCAGCAGTTCGGGCGTGCCGCAGCGCTGTGTGATCGCAATCGCACGCTGCCGGCCGCGCTCATCGAGCCGGTCGCGCCAAACGCGCCCGGTCGCGGAGCGCTCCACGCCGAGAAAATAGCGCGCCGGGGCGGGCGCAAGGTCTTGGGCGGCAAGGTTTTGCATGGCGGCACCCAAGGATGCACTGATTCATCCAAGGGCGAAAGCGATCGTGTATTCACAATGGGGAGCTTCGCTCCCCTCCTCACACGATCACAGATTTGCCGAATCGAACGAGTTCGCCGCCGTCGGCACCGCGCGCGCATGAACCAGCTCGGCGAGCCGCGCGGCAGAGATTTCCGGCACTTCGCGGCCGGTATCGAGCACGAGCGCCGGCTTGAGCGGTGGCTCATAGGCCTGGTCGTGGCCAGTGAAGCCAACGATGCGCCCGCTGTCGGCTTTTGCGTAAAGGCCTTTCGGATCGCGCGCGCGGCAGACCTCGACCGGCGCGTCGACGAACACTTCGAGAAAGCGTCCCTCGGGAAACCGCGCGGCAACGCGGTCGCGATCGGCCCGGAATGGCGACACCAGCGCGACCAGAACGACCAGCCCGGCCTCGGCCATCAGCCTCGCCACCTCGCCGACGCGGCGCACATTCTCGCGGCGGGCCGCAGCCCCAAAGCCGAGATCGGCATTCAGCCCCTGGCGCAACGTATCGCCGTCGAGGATCGCACAGTGATGGCCGAGCGCGTGCAGCCGCGTCTCCACCAGATTGACGATGGTCGATTTGCCAGAGCTCGGCAGGCCGGTGAGCCAGACCACGAGCGGAACCTGCCCCTTAGCACGGGCGCGGTCCAGAGCCTTGACCAGTGTCGGATGCCGGTGAACATCGCGCGCCGCTTCCAGCGTCTCCACCGCCATGCCGGCGGCGAGCGTCGCATGCGTCGCCGGATCGATCAGGATGAAGCTGCCAGTGTCGTGATTATCGGCGTAGCGATCGAGCGCCAGCGGCATCGGCGTTTCGATCTCGACCCGCCCGACATCATTGAGCGCGAGCCTATCGGCCGGGTGCGGCGCGAGCGTCGTCACGTCGAGATGATGCATGATATGCCGCAGCGTTGCCGACACGGTGGTGCCGCCGGTCTTGAGCAGCAGGCGCCGCCCTGCCTTCAAGGGCTCCTCGGCCATCCAGACGAGATTGGCGAGAAAGCGCCGCGTCATCGCCGGCCGCGCTTTGGGATCGGCGAGGAGGTCGCCGCGCGCCACGTCGATCGGCTCGGCAAATGTGAGCGTCACCGCATCGCCAGCCACAGCCTCCGGCAGATCGCCGTCAAAGGTGACGATGCGCTCGACGCGGGTGATGCGCCCCGAGGCTGCCGTCACCACCGCATCGCCAACACCGATACGCCCGCTCGCAACCGTGCCGGAGACACCGCGGAAATCGAGATCGGGCCGGTTGACCCATTGCACCGGTAAGCGGAACGGTTTTGCTTGCGTCGCGCCGCCGAGGTCGATCGCTTCGAGCAGCGCCAGCAGTGGCGGGCCGCCATACCAGGGCGTGCGCGCGCTCGGCGTCACGACATTGTCGCCATACCGCGCCGAGACCGGGATCGCGGTGACCGACAAGAAGCCGAGTGGTTCGGCAATAACGCGGAACGCCGCGGCGATCGCTTCGAACACCGCGGCGTCAAAGCCGACGAGATCGATCTTGTTGACCGTGAGCAGGACGTGACGAATGCCCAGCAGCGACACGATCGCCGCATGGCGGCGCGTCTGGTCGAGCAAACCTTTGCGCGCATCGACCAGCAGCACCGCGACATCGGCATTGGATGCGCCGGTCGCCATATTACGGGTGTACTGCTCGTGGCCGGGCGTATCGACCAGCACGAAGCTGCGCCGCGGCGTCACGAAGAAGCGATAGGCGACATCGATGGTGATGCCCTGCTCGCGCTCGGCGTCGAGACCATCGACCAGCAGTGCGAGGTCAGGCTCACTCTCGGTCGTACCCCAACGCCGGCTGTCGCGCGCCAGCGCCGCCGTTTCGTCCTCACGCAGAAAGCGCGTGTCATGAAGCAGACGGCCGATCAGCGTCGACTTGCCGTCATCGACCGAGCCGCAGGTGAGCACGCGCAGTGTGTCCGCGTGAGCCTGCGCACCCTGTTCGGCGGCGCCGCAGGTTTCGTTGGTGGCGTGCGCCACGGCCGCGGTCAGCATCAGAAATATCCCTCGCGCTTCTTGCGTTCCATCGAGGCATGCTCGGCGCCGTCGACAAGGCGGCCCTGCCGCTCGGAAAGTCGCGAGGCGCGAACCTCATCGATCATCGCATCGATCGACACGGCAGCGGAGTCGACCGCCCCCGTCAGCGGCCAGCAGCCGAGCGTGCGAAAGCGCACGTTCCGCAGCTCGGTGCGCTCACCGCGGAGAAAGCGCATGCGCGCTTCGTCATCGACCATCAGCAGCGCGTTGCCGCGCTTAACGACCGGCCGCTCGGCGGCGAGATAAAGCGGGACGATCGGGATGTTTTCGGCGCGGATGTAGTCCCACACGTCGAACTCGGTCCAGTTCGACAGCGGAAACACCCGCATCGATTCGCCGCGCGCGATGCGCGTATTGAACAGCCGCCAGAGCTCGGGCCGCTGGTTGCGCGGGTCCCACACATGGTCGGCCGAGCGATGCGAAAAAATGCGCTCCTTGGCGCGCGACTTCTCCTCATCGCGCCGGCCGCCACCGAATGCCGCATCAAAGCCGTGGGCATCGAGCGCGGCCTTCAGCGCGTCGGTCAGCATCAGGCGCGAATATTCGCCAACCGCGGTATCAAACGGATTCACCCCCGAGGCCGCCGCTTCATCATTGGTGTGGACGATGAGATCGAGCCCGTATGCCGCGGCCATGCGATCGCGATGATCGAGCACGGCGCGAAAGTCCCAGCCCGACGCAATGTGCAGAAACGGAAATGGCGGACGCGACGGGAAAAATGCCTTGCGGGCGAGATGGAGCATTACGCTCGAATCTTTGCCGACCGAATAAAGCATCACCGGGCGGGCAAACTCAGCCACCACCTCGCGCATGATGAAGATCGCCTCGGCCTCGAGGCGGCGCAGATGCGGGGGTAGCGACGGGCGCGCCGGTGCGGGACGCAGGTCGGCGTCCAGGCCGTCACCAGCACTCACAGCAGCAAAGCCATTCGCCGCGGTCGATTCGGGGAGGATCTGTCTCAAAAGCGCGCCCGTAGAAAGGAGAATATTTTTCTGTTTACACAGCGATTTTTACTTCTATATAGAAATTCATTCTCGTCAATCGCAACTTTTGCTGAAGGGCCTTCCGTCCGTGTTCCGCGCTCCCACCTTCGCGCTCCTGAACCCCGCCAACCCCGCGGAGCCTGCCGCGTGACCTCGCCCTTGCAGCAGAAGTTGAAGATCACCGGACCGGTGGTGATCACTGCGAATCGCCTCGCCGACGGCGCCGTCGTCTATCGCGCAGCGGATGGCGGCTGGACGACGCTCATCAACGAAGCCGCGATCGCGACCACCGCGCCGGCGGCCAGCGCAATGCTCGCGGCGGCGGGCGCGGACGATGTCCTTGTCGTCGGCCCCTATGTGGCGCCGGTCGAGCCCGACGCAGACGGCCGGGCACAGCCGGGCAATCTGCGCGAGCGCATCCGCGTCGCCGGCCCGACCTTCGATCTGCCCGTCATTGTGGGAGCGTGACGCGCATGTATCTCTATGACACCTACGACCGTGCGCTGCTCGCCGAGCGCGTCGCCGAGTTTCGCGACCAGGTGGCGCGGCGGCTTTCGGGCGAACTCAGCGAAGACGAATTCAAGCCGCTGCGGCTGATGAACGGCGTCTATCTGCAGCTCCACGCCTATATGCTGCGGATCGCGATTCCTTACGGGTCTCTGTCGTCAGATCAAATGCGCATGCTCGCCCATGTCGCGCGTCGCTATGACCGCGGCTATGGGCATTTCACCACTCGGCAAAATATCCAGTTCAACTGGATCAAGCTTGCCGACATGCCGGACGTGGTGGCGGACCTCGCAACCGTCGAACTGCATGCGATGCAGACGAGCGGCAACTGCGTGCGCAACATCACCAGCGACCAGTGGGCGGGCGTCGCGTCCGACGAGATCGAGGACCCGCGCATCTGGGCGGAAATTCTGCGCCAGCATTCGACGCTGCATCCCGAGTTCACGTTCCTGCCGCGCAAGTTCAAGATCGCGATCACCGCCTCCGCGCATGATCGCGCCGCGATCAAGGTGCATGACATCGGGCTGCGGCTCTTTCGCAACGAGCAGGGTGAGGCCGGCTTCGAGGTCGTCGTCGGCGGCGGACTCGGGCGCACGCCGTTCATCGGCAAGGTGATCCGGCCATTCCTGAAGAAGCGCGATTTCCTCAGCTATATCGAGGCTATTTTGCGCGTCTACAATCAGTACGGCCGGCGCGACAATATCTACAAAGCGCGCATCAAGATTCTGGTGCATGAACTCGGCGCGGAGAGATTTGCGCAAGAAGTCGAGGCGGAATGGAAGGCGATCAATAACGGCGAACTCGCGCTCGATCCCGCGATCGTCGCCGGCATCGCCGCGCGTTTCCGCTATCCCGACTACAACCAGCTCGCCGATGATGCGCCGGCGCTGACGGCGGCGCGTCAGTCAGATAGGCGCTTCGCCACCTGGCTTGGCAATTCGGTCGCCAACCACAAGGTCGCAGGCTACGCCATCGTCACGCTGTCGCTCAAACCGGAAGGTGGCCCGCCCGGCGATGCCACCGCCGAGCAGATGGAGGCGATCGCGGAGCTTGCCGAGCGCTACTCCTTCGGCGAAATCCGCGTCGGCCACGAGCAGAATCTGGTGCTGCCGCATGTCGCCCAGCATGACCTCCCGGAACTGTGGCGCGCGCTCGACGCGCTTGGCCTGGCTACGCCGAATGTCGGACTGATCTCCGACATCATCGCCTGTCCCGGCCTCGACTATTGCAGCCTCGCCAATGCCCGCTCGATCCCGATCGCGCAGGAGCTGACCCATCGCTTCGGCGACCTCAAGCGCGCGCGCGAGCTCGGCCGCCTGCACGTGAATATTTCCGGCTGCATCAATGCCTGCGGCCACCACCACGTCGGCCATATCGGCATTCTCGGCGTCGAAAAGAACGGCGAGGAGGTCTATCAGATCACGCTGGGCGGCCGCGCCGACGAAGCGGCGCAGCTCGGCGAGCTGTTGGGACCGGCGGTGCCCTATCATCAGGTCGCCGACGTGATCGAGGACATCGTCGCCGCCTATCTCGAAGTGCGCGCGCGACCCGATGAGTTGTTCATCGATACCCTCGCCCGCGTCGGCATCGAGCCGTTCAAGGAGCGCGTTTATGCCGTTCATTAAAGCGGGACGCCGCACCGACGACCGGTTCCTTCGCGTCGCGGACGATGCAGCTATTCCCGAAAGCAAGCCCGTGCTGATTTCGGCCGCGCGCCTTCTCGCGACGCCTGCGGAATTGAGCCGACGCTGCGCACCGACCGGCGTGATCTGGCCGAACAATCGCGCCATTGCCGAGCTTGCGCCGCATCTCGACCGGCTGGCACTGGTAGCGCTGGTGTTTCCGAGCTTCCGCGACGGACGCGCTTATAGCCAAGCGCGGCTGCTGCGCGAGCGCTATCGCTACCGCGGCGAGCTGCGCGCGACCGGCGACGTGCTGCGCGACCAGTTTCTGTTTCTCACGCGCGCCGGCTTCGATGCCTTCGAGGTGAAGAAGGAAGCGGACGCCGACGCTTTCGTCGCTGCGCTCGCGCGCTTCAGCGTGGTCTATCAGCCGAGCGCCGACGACCAGGTTCCCGCATTCCGGCGCCGGTTGAACGGTGGTTTTCAGCGCGACCCCGCGGCGCAACGGGAGGCGGTGTCGTGACCGAACAAGAGGCGCAAGCCACCGCCGCCGCGCTCGACCGCGACCTCGCGGATACCGCCCCGGCCGATGTCATCGCCGCGGCGACGCGTGCGGTTGCGCCGGGCCGCCTCGCGGTCGTCTCGTCCTTCGGCGCGGAGACCGCGGCGCTGCTCAAGCTCGTCGCCGAGGTCGACCGCGCACTTCCCGTGCTGTTTCTCGATACCGGCTGGCTGTTTCCCGAAACCCTCGCCTACCGCGATGCGCTGGCTTCGCTGTTCGACTTGACCGATATCCGCGTCTACACGCCCTCGACCTGCGCACTGGCCGAGCGCGATCCCGATTCCGACTTGTGGTCACGCGATCCGGATGCCTGCTGCCATATCCGCAAGGTTGTGCCGCTCACCGAAGCGCTGCGCCCCTTCGACGCATGGATCAACGGCCGCAAGCGCTATCACGGCCATCAGCGCCAGCGGCTGCCGCTGGTCGAAAGTGATGGCGAGCGGTTGAAATTCAATCCGCTCGCGCATAGTTCGCGACAGGACATCGAACGTATCTTCGCCGCTCATGTGCTGCCTCGGCACCCGCTGGAGGCGCATGGCTTTTCGTCAATCGGGTGCATGCCGTGCACCAGCCGCACGCTGCCGGGCGAGGATCCGCGGGCCGGGCGCTGGCGCGGACGCGGCAAGACCGAATGTGGAATTCACGTTAGGTCGGAGACAGGAGGCTCGGGCACCAGCGCCGACAACAACGAGACCCGAGCCGAGACCATACGGGCATCAGCGCACCAACCGACCGGTTAGCCCATTCACCGTACCTCAACAGAGATCTTGTGCTCGCGCCGCAGTGGGTTCGCATTCCCGTGCGAATGCTGTTGCCTGGTCCGACATCCCGTGGTGTTTCTTCACGGATTGACGCGCGCAGCCTGGCGCTGAAGAGTCGAGACCCGGGATCGAGCTTCACGGCAACCTTGCGGTAAAATGCTCCACGATAGCAGCGAATCGGATGCGCGCCGCGCATGGTATGGAGGTCTCATGCGACGAATGCTGGCCGGCATTGTGCTGGCATTGGCCCTGTCCGCCGCGGCGCATGCAGCCGACATTACGCTTCTGAATGTGTCCTACGATCCGACGCGGAAGTTTTACACCGAGGTCAACAGGGCGTTCGCCAAGAAATTCCAGGCGGACACCGGAAAGTCGATCGAGATCAAGCAGTCGCACGGTGGCTCCGGCCGCCAGGCACGCTCGGTGATCGACGGCCTGCGGGCCGACGTGGTCACGCTCGCGCTCGCCTACGATATCGATGAAATCGCCGACCGCGGGCTGATCGCCGCCGACTGGCAGAAACGGCTGCCGGACAATGCCGCGCCCTACACCTCGACCATCGTGTTCCTGGTGCGCAAAGGGAACCCAAAGAACATCAAGGACTGGGATGACCTGGTGAAGCCGGGCGTGAGCGTGATCACACCGAACCCGAAAACGTCCGGCGGCGCGCGTTGGAATTATCTCGCCGCCTGGGGCTACGCCAAGAAGAAATACGGGAGCGACGCCAAGGCCAAAGAGTTCGTGAAGGCGATCTATGCCAATGTGCCGGTGCTCGATACCGGCGCGCGCGGATCGTTGATCACTTTCATCGAGCGCGGCGTCGGTGACGTTTTTCTGTCCTGGGAAAATGAGGCCTATCTCGCGGTCAATGAGCTCGGCAAGGAGCGAATCGAAATCGTCGTGCCCTCGACCTCGATTCTCGCCGAGCCGCCGGTCGCGGTCGTTGACAAGATCGTCGACAAGAAAGGCACCCGCGCCGCGGCCGAAGCCTATCTGCGCTTTCTCTACAGCAAGGAGGGGCAGGAGCTTGCGGCAAAGAATTACTACCGGCCGCGCGATCCCGAGGTTGCGCGCCGCTATGTAGACGTGCTTACGAAGGTGAAGCTTTTTACCATCGATGAGGTCTTCGGCAGCTGGCGAGCGGCGCAGGCCAAGCATTTCGCAGAAGGAGGCATTTTTGACGAGATTTACGATCCTTGAGCGATGTGACGATCCTGCCTGACGGCTGCCATGCACGCTGACGCGACGGCGCAGGTCTCTCGTTCGCTTTTCAGGCGCCCGCCCAGCGTCATTCCCGGCTTCGGGATCACGTTGGGGCTGACGCTGACTTGGCTCGCGCTCATCGTCCTCATCCCGCTGTCGAGCCTTTTTCTCAAGACGGCGACGCTGAGCCCCGATGCATTCTGGGCCATCGTCACCAGCCGGCGGGCGCTCAATGCCTTCAAGCTCAGTTTCGGCCTGTCGCTGGTGGCGGCGATGATCAATCTCGTGTTCGGCGCGATCGTTGCCTGGGCTCTGGTGCGCTACGATTTCCGCGGGCGACGCCTGTTCGACGCGATCGTCGATATTCCGTTCGCGCTGCCGACGGCCGTCGCCGGCATCGCGCTGACCACCCTGTTCGCCGAAAGCGGCTGGCTCGGCAGCGTGCTGGCGCTGGTCGGCGTCAAGGTGTCGTTCACGCCGCTCGGCATTCTGGTGGCGCTGGTGTTCATCGGCCTGCCGTTCGTGGTGCGCACGGTGCAGCCGGTGCTGCTCGACCTCGATATCGAGCTTGAGGAAGTCGCGGCAACGCTCGGGGCGAGCCGGCTGCAGACCCTGACCCGCGTCATGCTGCCGATGATCGCCCCGGCGCTGCTCACCGGCTTCGCACTCGCCTTCGCGCGCGCCGTCGGCGAATACGGCTCCGTGATCTTCATCGCCGGCAATTTGCCGAATGTATCGGAGATCGCCCCGCTCTTGATCGTGATCCGCCTCGAAGAATTCAAATATGCGGATGCGACGGCGCTCGCCGTGGTCATGCTGGTCGCCTCTTTCCTGATCCTGCTCGCGATCAACCGCTTGCAGCGCTGGTCCGAGCAGCGGACCGGGCGGTTGTGAGGCCGCCATGGCGGGAATCATTGGTCGCTCGCATCGTCACCGCGCCGATATCGTGCCGGAAGGCGCCAGCGATGCGCGCGAGGAGCCGGCGGCGGTCCGCTGGACCATCATCGCCATCGCCATTGCCTTCCTGTCGGTCTTCCTCGTGCTGCCGCTGGTCACTGTGTTCCAGGAGGCGCTGGCGCATGGCGTGATCCCCTATTTCCGGGCGCTGGCCGAAGATGATGCGCTCGCCGCGATCCGCCTGACCCTGCTCGTTGCCGCCATATCGGTGTCGCTCAATCTCGTGTTCGGAATCATTGCCGCCTGGGCGATCGCCAAATTCGATTTCTTCGGCAAGAGTTTGCTGATCACCCTGATCGACCTGCCGTTCTCGGTCAGTCCGGTGATTTCGGGACTCGTGTTCGTGCTGCTGTTCGGTGCGCAGGGCTATTTCGGCGCCTTTCTCCAGGCTCACGACATCCAGATCATCTTTGCGCTGCCGGGCCTTGTGCTGGCGACCGTGCTCGTGACCTTTCCCTTCATCGCGCGCGAGCTCATCCCGCTGATGCAGGAGCAGGGCACGCAGGACGAGGAAGCCGCGATCTCGCTCGGCGCCTCAGGGCTGCAGACCTTCTTCCGCGTCACCCTCCCCAATGTGAAATGGGCGCTGCTCTACGGCGTGCTTTTATGCAACGCGCGGGCGATGGGCGAATTCGGCGCGGTCTCGGTCGTGTCCGGCCATATTCGCGGCGAGACCAATACGATGCCGCTCTATGTGGAGATTCTGTACAACGAATATCAGTTCGTGGCGGCCTTCGCGGTCGCGTCGCTGTTGGCGCTGCTGGCGCTGGTGACGCTGATCGCCAAGGCCTTGCTGGAACGCCGCGCCGCCGCAGAGTGATCCTATGGATATCGGCATCCGCAACGTCACCAAGCGGTTCGGCGCCTTCACTGCGCTTGACAACGTCGATCTGGAGATCAAGAGCGGTGAGCTCGTCGCGCTGCTGGGGCCGTCCGGCTCCGGCAAGACTACGTTGCTGCGCATCATCGCCGGGCTCGAATGGCCGGAACAAGGGCATATCCTCTTCGACGGCGAGGATGCACTGTCGCGCAGCGCGCGCGAGCGGCATGTCGGGTTCGTGTTCCAGCACTACGCGCTGTTCCGTCATATGACGGTGTTCGAGAATGTCGCGTTCGGGCTGCGGGTGCGTCGGCGCGACAAACGGCTGAGCGAACCGGAGCTGAGGGCACGGGTCGAGCGGCTGCTCGACCTTGTTCAGTTGCAATGGCTGGCCGACCGTTATCCGAGCCAGTTGTCCGGCGGCCAGCGCCAGCGCATCGCGCTGGCGCGCGCGCTTGCGATCGAGCCGCGCGTGCTGCTGCTCGACGAGCCGTTCGGCGCGCTCGATGCCAAGGTCCGCAAGGAACTGCGACGGTGGCTGCGCAATCTGCACGACGATATTCACGTCACCTCGGTTTTCGTCACCCACGACCAGGAAGAGGCCCTGGAAGTCGCGGACCGGGTGGTGGTGATGGACAAGGGACGCATCGAGCAGATCGGCACGCCGCGCGATGTTTACCAGCGGCCGGCGACCGCCTTCGTGCACGAGTTCATCGGTGAGTCGATCGTGATCGCGGTATCGGTCGAGCACGATGCGGTGCTGTACGACGGCAAGCCGATCGGCATCGATGCGCCGGAAATTTCGACGGGCGCCGCCCGCCTGTTCATTCGCCCTTACGACATCAGCATCGTGGCCCCGGAGGGCGCGGCGCTTTGCGGCACCGTGCGCTATATTCATGGGCTTGGCCCGGCGCGGCGGGTCGAGATCGCGCTTGGCGCCGAGAAACAGCCGATCGAGGTGGATGTTCCGCGCAGTCAGGAACTCACGGCCGGCCAGCAGGTCGGCCTCGTCCCCCATCGCTATCGTATCTACGCAACCAGCCCATAGAGCAAATTTCGTTCTGACGGAATCGGAATTCGCTCTAT
>CAZTTL010000089.1:0-12364 GCA_964616635.1 uncultured Rhodoplanes sp.
TCGGCAAGGACGTGAATCTCGAACCGCGCCCGCTCGATCCGGCGGTTGCCGAACATGCCAAGCAGCTCTTCGACCTGCCCTGATCGCGCTTTGCGACCCGCCTCATTCCCGGCACTGCCGGACATCACGCACGCACAGGCCGCATGCGCGGCGCGCTGTGGCACCGAAAGCGCCGCCCAGCTCCTGCCCGGCCCCGCCTTTCCCCGTTCGCTCGTTTTCATTATGGTCCGCGCGCCTTCAACAGGACGATCAGCATGGCGGTGGGCGGCACAGTGTCGAAGCGCGTGGCGATGCAGCTCAACGCCGTATTCGCATTCGTTGCGGCGTCGCACGCGCGCGCGCTTGCCGCGCTTGTAATCGTGTGCCTGTGCACGTTCCTGCCCGGCTTCTTCACCATCCCGCCGATCGACCGTGACGAGGCGCGGTTCGCTCAAGCCTCCAAGCAGATGATCGAGACCGGCGATGTTGTCGACATCCGCTTTCAGGAGCAGGCGCGGCACAAGAAGCCGGTCGGCATTTACTGGCTGCAGGCGGCGACGGTGAAGGCGGCGGAGGGGCTAGGGGTGCCGCAGGCGCGCACCCGCATCTGGCTCTACCGGATGCCGTCCCTGCTCGGCGCCATCGGCGCGGTGCTGCTGACCTATTGGGCGGCACTGGCTTTTGTCGGACGCGGCGCTGCGCTGCTTGCCGGCCTGATGCTGGCGACCTCGTTTCTCCTCAATATGGAAGCGCGGCTCGCGACCACGGACGCGATGCTGCTCGCCACCGTCCTCGCCGCACAGGGCGCGCTCGGCCGCGTCTATCTCAGGGGGTACGGGCTTTATCTCGGCGACAGCCAGCCGTGGCGGCTGCCGGCGATCTTCTGGACCGCACTCGCCGCCGGCATCCTCATCAAGGGGCCGCTGATCCTGCTGTTCGTGGCATTGACTGCAATCCCGCTCGTGATCATCAACCGCTCAGCGCGTTTCCTGCTTCGTTTGCGGCCGCTGCCCGGGCTTGCCTGGATGCTGCTGCTGGTGCTGCCATGGTTCATCGCGATCGTCGCGCGCAGCGGAACCGGGTTCTTCTCCACCTCGATCGAGGGTGATTTTCTCGCCAAAGTGGGCAGCGCGCAGGAGACCCATTGGGGGCCGCCGGGCTACTATTTCGTCTTATTCTGGCTGACATTTTTCCCGGCTGCCATGCTTGCGCCGATGGCGGCCGGCGCGGCTTGGCGGGCACGCTATGAGCCCGAGACGAAGTTCCTGATCGCCTGGCTCGTCCCGTCATGGCTGGTCCTCGAACTGGTGATGACCAAGCTGCCCCATTACGTGCTGCCGCTCTATCCGGCGGTCGCGATCCTGATTGCCGGCGCGATCGAACGCGGGGAACTGTCGCGCAATGTCTGGCTCCGGCGGGCGCCGGTATGGTGGTTCATCCTCACCAGTTTCGCGGCCCTCGGTGCGGTCGCCCTGCACATCATTGTCGGCCAGCAGGCAGGACTCGCGGCGTGGCCGTTTGCGGTCGCGGCCGTATTCCTCTCGCTGTTCGCCTGGTGGCTGTTCGAGGCTGACGGCGTGGTGCCTTCATTCCTGCGCGCCGCGCTCGCTGCGGTTCTCCTCTATGTTGCGCTGTTCGGCGCGACCTTCCCGGCCATTCGTGCGCTGTTTCCGTCCCGCCAGGTCGCCGAAGCCATCGGGCAGCCATCGTGCGGTCGTCCCGCCGTCGTGACCGCCGGCTTTTATGAGCCGAGCCTCGTGTTCCTTCTCGGCACCGATGTCCATTTCGGCAACGGCAGCTCCGCCGCGGACTATCTGCTCCGCGGCGACTGCCGATTTGCCATTATCGAAAAGAGCCACGAACGTGCTTTCCTCAATCGGGCGGATGCCGTGAATCTGCGCTATGCGCCGGGCCCGCGGATCGAGGGCTATAATGTCAGCAGCGGGCGTCCGGTCACGCTTTTGATCTTCCGCGGGGCCAAGCCATGACCACGACCGGTGGGGCAAGCCCGGACACGACCGGGCCGCTTTGTGCGGTGGTCGAGCAAGTCGCAGGCAATCTGTGCATCTGGGCCGCGGCGTTGTTCGGGCAGCAGCGTCGGTCGGCACGGCGGGCGCGCTACCGCGAACTCTACCACCGCCATCAGCGCCATGGCCTGATCGTGCTTGGGCTTGTGCTTGCCACCATGATCCTGCTCGACCCCTTCGTCGGCGCGGTTGTCGCGGTGCTGCCACGTCCCGTCATCACCATGTTTGCCGCGGTGACCGATTACGGCCTCTCCGGGACGGTGCTCTATCCGGTCGGACTCTGCCTCGTCGTGCTGGCGGCGCTGACATCGCCCGCGCTGACGCAAATGACGCGCGGCGTGCTGGCTGCGCTCGTCGTGCGGTTCGGTTTCGTCTTCGTGGCGGTCGGCCTCACCGGCCTCACCGCCACCACGCTCAAGCGGCTGATCGGCCGGGTGCGCCCGTCGGCCCGCGGAGCGTTTGCCTTTGAGCCCTTCTCGTGGCGGCCGGACTATGCGAGTCTGCCGTCGGGACATAGCGTTACCGCCTTTTCCGTGCTGGTGGCGCTCGGATTCCTTTTTCCCCGGCTGCGGCCGTTGTTGTGGATTTATGCCGTTACCATCGCCATCAGCCGCATCGTCGTTTCGGCGCATTTTCCGAGCGATGTCATTGTCGGCGCCGCCTTCGGTGCGCTCGGGGCGATGCTGGTGCGCGAATGGTTCGCGTCGCGCCGCCTTGGTTTCTTCGTCGACATGGAGGGCGTGGTGCACGCCTTTCCGGGTCCCTCCTTCACCCGGGCCCGGCGTGCCATCGGCGCTGCCCTTGCCCGGTGACCTTTCTGGCCGCGCCGCCCGCTTGGTTCGATCATCAACAGGATTGCCCGCGTGACCCTCGCGCAACCACCGGCGATCGATCCTGCTACGCCGCAGGTTTGCGTCGTCGTCCCCGTGCGCAACGAAGCGGGCAATGTCGCGCCGCTGGTCGAAGAGATCGCGGCGAGCCTTGCGACTGTGGGTCCGTTCGAGGTCATCTATGTCAATGACGGCTCGACCGACGCAACCGCCGAGGAGATCGACCGCCTGATGCCGGACCGCCCATGGCTGCGCCATGTCAGGCACGCGACCCCGTGCGGGCAATCGGCGGCGGTGCGCAGCGGCGTCAACTATGCCCGCGCGCCGTTCATCCTCACCCTCGACGGCGACGGCCAGAACGATCCCGCCTTCCTTCCGGCGCTGCTTGAGAAGCTCAAGAGTGATCCGCGCATCGGGCTCGTCGCCGGCCAACGCCTCGGCCGCAAGGATACCGGCTTCAAGAAATTCCAGTCGCGGATCGCCAACGGCGTGCGTGGCGTCGTGCTGCGCGATGGTACCCGCGACACCGGCTGCGGCCTCAAGGCGTTCCCGCGCGAGGTCTACCTGGCGCTGCCTTATTTCGACGCACTGCATCGCTTCATGCCGGCGCTGGTGCGCCGCGGCGGCCATGAGATTGCCTATGTCGACGTGATCGATCGGCCACGACGTGCGGGGCAGTCGAAATACGGCTTTTGGGACCGGCTATGGGTCGGCATTCTCGATCTGGCCGGGGTGTGGTGGCTGATCCGGCGCCGGGCGCGTATTCCGCAGGTGGTGGAGGTGACGAGGAATGCTGATTGATCTGTCGCGGGCGGTCGGCGACTATCTCCACGAGGTCTTCGTGGCGAAGCTCGACTGGTGGGTTGCGCTGGGATTTCTCGCGCAAATCCTCTTCACGATGCGGTTCATCGTGCAATGGATCGCTTCCGAGCGGGCTGGCCGCAGCGTGATCCCGATGGCCTTCTGGGGGTTCTCGATCGGCGGCGGCCTTTTGCTGCTCACCTATGCGCTCTACCGGCGCGATCCCGTGTTCATCGCCGGCCAGGCTTTCGGCGTCTTCGTCTACCTGCGCAACGTCTATTTCGTGCTGCGCGAACGTAAGGCGGAGCAGTCGATCGAGCCGCGCGCGGCCTCATAGGGGCTTCCCGCCGCTGCGCTCAGAGTGCCGCGGCGAAGGCGGCAAAGCCGCGTTCGAGGTCGGCGATGAGGTCGCCGACATCTTCGAGGCCGATATGGAAGCGCACCGTCGGCCCGCCGGGCGCCCAGGTGGTGGCGGTGCGGATTTTTGTGCAGTCGAACGGAATGGCGAGGCTCTCATAGCCGCCCCAGGAGGCGCCGATGCCGTAAAGCGTCAGCGCGTTGAGAAAGGCGTGCACGGCACGCGGCGGCACCGGCTTGAACACCACCGAGAACAGCCCGCAGGCGCCGGAGAAGTCGCGCTGCCACAGCGCGTGGCCGGGATGCGACGGCAGCGCCGGGTGCAGCACCTTCAGCACCTCCGGACGCTGTTCCAGCCAGCGCGCGACCGTGAGGCCGGATTCCTGGTGGACCGCGAGGCGGGCGCCCATCGTGCGCAAGCCGCGCAGCGCCAGATACATATCGTCGGGGCCGACACAGAGGCCCATGGTGAAGACGGTGTCCTTGAGCTGCCGCACCGTCTCGGCATTGGCGGCAACGCTGCCGAACATCAGATCGGAATGGCCGCCGACATATTTGGTGCCGGATTGGATCGCGAGATCGACGCCGCGCGCGAGCGCCGGAAAGAACAGCGGGGTCGCCCAGGTATTGTCCATCAGCACGCGAGCGCCGTGCCCATGGGCTGCCGCGCTGATCGCCGGAATGTCCTGCATCTCGAAGGACAGCGAGCCCGGGCTCTCGACGAAGACTGCGCGCGTATTCGGCTGCAGCAATCCCGCAATGCCGGCGCCGATCGTCGGGTCGTAATAGGTCGTGGTGATGCCGTAGCGGGTGAGAATGCGGTCGCAGAATACGCGCGTCGGCTCGTAGGCGGCATCGACCATCAGGAGATGGTCGCCGGCTTTCAGCACTGCGAGCAGGGCCGCCGAGACTGCCGCCAGGCCCGACGGCAGCAGGGCGACCCCGGCGCAGCCTTCCCCTTCGAGGTGGCGCAGGGCGTCTTCGAGCGCTTCCGAGGTCGGCGTGCCGCGGCGGCCATATTTGTAGCGGGAGCGGCGGGCGAGGAAGTCTTCGGCGGTGGGGTAGAGCAGGGTCGAGGCGTGGTAGACTGGCGTGTTGACGTAACCGTGATGGTCGGACGGATCGCGCCCGGCGACAGCCAGCCGGGTGTTTGGCGCGAGCTTTGCAAGCGAGGCGTCGCGCTGTTCTGGAGTCCACTTCATCCGGCATTCTCACCTTTGAGATCGTCTCGTGCGGCCGTGCGGCTCTCCATCACTTGACCCCGGTCAGGCATTCGTTCTGTTATGCGCGAGTGGAAGCGCCCCCCCCCCAGTTTATTGCACGGCCGCGTGGTCGTGGGTGGAGCGCATAGTTAGCAAGGCGACAGCCGATTATCTTTAACTGCCCATGCACCGGGCCGCACACACTGTCAATGAGGCACCCATGAAAAGCGTTGTCATCGCCTTTGTACTCGCGAGCACTGCAATTATCACCGCTATGCCCGCCCGCGCGGCCACGCTTGACGACGTCAAGACGCGGGGTGTGCTTAATTGCGGTTCCAACGGCCAGCTTCCCGGTTTCGGCATACCGGATGCGCAGGGCGTGTGGACGGGTCTCGACGTTGATACCTGTCGGGCCATTGCGGCGGCGATCTTCAATGATCCGACCAAAGTGAAATTCGTGCCGCTGACGGCTAAGGACCGGTTCACGGCGCTGCAGTCCGGCGATATCGATGTGCTGGTGCGCAACACCACCTGGACGTTGTCACGTGACACCCAGCTCGGGCTGAACGCCACCGGCGTCAACTATTATGACGGCCAGGGCTTCATGGTCCGCAAGGGGCTGAAGGTCAATTCGGCGCTCGAGCTCAACGATGCCGCGGTCTGCGTGCAGCAGGGGACGACGACAGAGCTCAATCTCGCAGACTATTTCCGTGCCAACAAGATGCAGCTTAAGGCGGTGACCTTCGCCTCGCTCGACGAGGCGCTCAAGGCTTACGAAACCGGCCGGTGCGATGCCTTTACGAGCGACGCCTCGCAGCTTTACAGCGTGCGCCTGAAGCTCGCCAATCCTGAGGAAAACATTGTGCTGCCCGAGATCATCTCCAAGGAGCCGCTCGGGCCGTTTGTTCGCCAGGGCGACGACCAATGGTTTGATATCGTGCGCTGGGTCTTGTTCGCGATGATCGATGCCGAGGAACTGAATGTTGCGCAGGCGAATGTCGACGAGCAGCTCAAGTCGACCAATCCCAAGATCAAGCGCCTGCTCGGCACCGAGGGCAATTACGGCGAGCAGCTCGGCCTGACCAAGGATTGGGCCTATCGTATCGTCAAGCTGGTCGGGAACTATGGCGAGATATTCGATCGCAATGTCGGGCAGGGCTCGCCGCTGAAGATTGCGCGCGGCCTCAATAAGCTATGGACCAAGGGCGGCATTCAGTACGCGCCGCCAGTGCGCTAAGGGGTAACGCGAACCACGAGCGGGGCGGGCCATGACGCAGCGTCTTGATCACGCCCCGCCGAAGGTTCCTCTGCTGCACGATCCGCGCTTTCGCGGCATTGTCTACCAGGTTGCGCTCTGCATTATCATCGGCTTCCTCGCTTATGCCGCGGTCGACAATGCTGCGACCAACCTTGAGCGGGCGCGGATCGCGACCGGCTTCGACTTTTGGAACCACACTGCCGGTTTCGAAATCAGCCAGACGCTGATCTTCTATGCCGCCGATGTCTCGACCTATGGCCGTGCCTTCCTTGTCGGTCTTCTCAACACGCTGTTGGTGGCCATTCTCGGCGTTATCCTGGCGACGATCCTCGGGTTCATCATTGGCATTTCCCGGCTCTCGCCGAACTTTCTCGTCTCCCGCCTTGCCGGCGGCTATGTCGAACTGATCCGCAATATCCCGCTGCTGCTGCAGCTGCTGTTCTGGTACAACGCCGTTCTCAAGACGCTGCCCAATATTCGCGAGAGCGTCACGCTGCCGGGCAGCATCTTTCTCAACAATCGCGGCCTGTTCTTTCCGCGCCCGGACGTCGTGGGTGGCGGTGCGACCGGCTATGCCCTGCTTGCCGGGCTGCTGGCGGCAGCCGTGTTCCTTGTCATTGTGCGCCCGCGGGTGCCGCGGCTGAGCGGTGGTGGAACCGCGACCGCGGTCACCGCCGCGTTGGTCCTGCTGCCGCCGCTCGTTGCGGTCGTCGTCAGCGATGTGCACTTCGTCTTCGAACGGCCGGAGTTCGGTCGCTTCAGCCTGCGGGGCGGTGTTGAGATTCTGCCGGAATTCGTCGCGCTTCTCGCCGGCCTCGTGATCTACACCGCGTCCTTCATTGCCGAGGCAGTGCGGGCGGGTCTCTCGTCCGTCCCCAAAGGGCAGACCGAGGCCGCCCTGGCACTTGGGCTGCGGCGCGGCGCGACGCTGCGGCTCGTCATCATGCCGCAGGCGATGCGGGTCATCATTCCCCCGCTCACCAATCAGTATCTCAATCTCACCAAGAACTCCTCGCTTGCGGTGGCGATCGGCTATCCCGACCTGGTTCAAGTCTTTACCGGCACCGTGCTCAACAATACCGGCCAGGCGATCGAGGTGGTGACCATCACCATGGCGGTCTATCTGGCGTTGAGCCTTGCGACCTCGCTGCTGATGAACTGGTACAATGCGCGCCGCGCATTGGTCGAGCGGTGAGGTGGCGATGATGCAGGACGCCGCCGACGCTCGCTCATCCTCCGTCGCCTATGTGCGCACGGCACCGTCGGCGCCGATGGAGCCGCCGATGGCGGAACGCGGTATCGTGCGCTGGGTTCGCGAGAATCTGTTCTCCAGCGTGCTCAGCAGCGTTCTGACCGTGCTGGTGATCGCGCTGCTGATCTGGGTCGTGCCGCCGCTCCTGAAGTTTCTTGTGTTTGACGCGGTGTGGAGCGGCACCGATCGCGAGGCCTGCCTCGTAACGCCGGACCGGCCGGAAGTCGGCGCCTGCTGGGCCTTCATCCGCGCCTGGTTCCCGTTCTTTGTCTACGGGCCGTATCCGGTGGATGAGCGCTGGCGCGTCGACGTGTTCTTTGCGCTGCTGGCGTTCGGGATCGCCTGGCTGTTGTGGCTCGATGCGCCGCGCCGCGACCTCGGCGCCGCGTTCTTCTTTATTGCACTGCCAATCATCTCCTTCGTGCTGCTGAGCGGGTTTCCGATGATCGGCCTGGAAACCGTCGATACCGCGCTGTGGGGCGGCGTTTTGGTGACGCTGGTCGTTGCCTCGGTCGGGATTGTCGTGTCGCTGCCGATCGGCATCCTATTGGCGCTCGGCCGCCGGGCGGAGATGCCGGCGGTGCGCCTGTTCTCGGTGATCTTCATCGAGTTCGTGCGCGGCGTGCCGCTGATCACCATGCTGTTCATGGCGAGCGTGATGCTGCCGCTGTTCGTGCCGCCGGCATTCTCGCCCGACAAGCTGCTGCGCGCGCTGGTCGGCATCACGCTGTTTTCCTCCGCCTACATGGCCGAGGTGGTGCGCGCCGGGCTGCAGTCGATCCCGAAGGGCCAGTACGAAGCGGCGCAGGCGCTCGGACTCGGCTACTGGCGCATGCTCGGTCTCATCATCCTGCCGCAAGCGTTGAAGGTCACGATTCCCAACATCGTCAACAACACGATTGCGCTGTTCAAGGACACGACGCTCGTCTTCATCGTCGGCATTTTCGATTTCCTGCGCACGATCGAAATCGCCCGCGTCGATCCGCGCTGGGCAACGCCGGTGACCAGCTTCACCGGCTATGCCTTCGCGGCATTGTGCTACTTTGTGGCCTGCTATTCGATGTCGCGCTATGCGCGCGGGATCGAGCACCGGCTCGGCGCCGCCGAGCGGCGGTAGGGAGGGCGTTCACATGGATCAACGCGCCGAAAAGGGTCAAAGCCAGGCGGCGGCGCAGGAGGCGTCACCGGCGGTCGATATCGTCGACCTGCACAAATGGTTCGGCGAATTCCATGTGCTCGCCGACGTCAGTCTGCGCGTGGCGCGCGGCGAGCGCATCGTCATCTGTGGACCATCCGGATCGGGCAAGTCGACGCTGATCCGCTGCGTCAATGCGCTGGAGACCTATCAGCGCGGTCGGATCATCGTCGACGGCATCACGCTCACCCGCGACCTCAAGCGGGTCGATGAGGTCCGCCGCGAAGTCGGCATGGTGTTCCAGCAGTTCAACCTGTTCCCGCATCTCACGGTGATGGAGAACTGCACGCTCGCCCCCATCCATGTCCGTAAGATGCCGCGCAAGGAGGCCGAAGAGATCGCGCTGAAATATCTTGCGCGGGTGCATATTCCGGAGCAGGCCAACAAATACCCGGCACAACTTTCCGGCGGCCAGCAGCAACGCGTCGCCATCGCGCGGGCGCTGTGCATGAATCCCAAGATCATGATGTTCGATGAGCCGACCTCGGCGCTCGACCCGGAAATGGTGAAGGAGGTGCTCGACACCATGGTCGCGCTGGCGCAGGACGGCATGACCATGATGGTGGTCACCCACGAGATGGGTTTCGCGCGCCAGGTGGCGAACCGCGTTGTGTTCATGGATGGCGGGCAGATTGTCGAGATCAACGAGCCGGAGGCGTTCTTCTCCCATCCGCAGCACGAGCGCACGCGGACCTTTTTGGGCCAGATCGTCTCGCACTGATTTTGCTGCCGTCGCGGGGCGGGGACGAATCGTCACCTAGCCGGCGGACAGCGCTTACGCTGGCTGGTGGCGCAAGCGGCCCTTCATTTTGAGTCCGTCACGCATGTTGAGACAGAGCAGCGTGATGTTTGCAGCACCGGCTAAGAGCTCGATCGCCTGAACCGCGAAAAAGCTGGTATCGAACTCGGCTGCTCTTGCCTTGGATGCGAGAAACAGCGCTGAAGGAATGAGCACCAAAACGCCATTGGCGGCAATCAGCGGCATGCGTTTGATCTTCTTGCTGACGAGGCCAACCCGTCGGCCTTTTGCCAGGGCGAAGCCTGAGCCTCCGGCCGCTGCGAGCGCCGGGATCAGCAACAGAAAGCCCCACGGTATGGCGGTTTTCACGACGACAACGACCGCCTGGGATCCGAACAACTCGGCGAGAGCGGTCGAGAGCCAAAAGGTCACGATCGTGACGACCGCAAGCGCGCCGGCAACCGGATGGAGGATTTTGATCATCGCTTTTGTTCTGGTTCTAGCAATCGGCTATGCGACGCAAATGCCGGGCACCGCGACCTTCTGAAACAGGTGTGGAGCAGCAACCGCCGACGCCGGATAGGTCGAGAACTTTGCCACGAACTCCGGATGCGTGAATGCCGCGCGAAAAGCGGCATTCGATTCCCATACGGCGTAGTTAAGATAAGTCGGACTTTGGCCGACCGCGCGGTGAAGCTGAGTCGAGATGAAGCCTGGCTGGCGCTTCATGAAAGCCGCGTCGTCTTTCCAGACCTCGACGAAGGCCGGCTCGTCTGCCTTATCGAGTGTGAACACATTCACCAGCACGACAGGGCCAGCGTCGATAGCGATCTGACGGTCGATCGGGAACGCCGGATCAAGGGGGCGCAGCAGTGACATCAGTGGCTCCGTTGCTATTTGTTTTATCATGTCCGAGTGGTATGATGATCACATGTCAATATGACATGATAGTGTCAATTAAGTTGTATAGCCACATATGAAGAGAGTCAAGCGAACGCCGGCGGGCGAAGCTCTGAGCGCACTGGTCCTCGACCTGTTCAGGCTCGACAGCCTCATTTTGACCGCTGGTGACCGGCTGGTCGCGCGGCTCGGCCTGACGAGTGCCCGCTGGCAGGTGCTCGGCGCAATCATCGCTGCCGAACGCCCGCAGCCGGTCGCTTGGCTCGCGCGCGACCTGGGCGGCAATCGTCAGAACGTGCAGCGGATCATCAATGACATGCACAAAGAAGGGCTCGTCTCATTCGAGGCGAACCCCCATCACCGGCGCGCCCAGCTCGTCGTGCTGACGGAGAAAGGAAGCCGAACTTTTGAAGCTGCGATGGAACTGCAGGCGCCCTGGATCAACCGCCTCGCGGAGGGGCTGTCGGTCAAGGACCTGGAGACGGTCCATCGGGTGGTGAAGGCATTGCGCATCAAGCTGGAAGACAACCGTGAGGACCAGCCGGCAGTTCTCGGCGGCCGCTGAATGATCAGGTCGAAGCAAATCTGCTGGAGCAGATCTCCGCCTATTCTAAGTAAATCTACACAGATCGTGCGATGTCATATTGTCGGCATCGGCGGTCAATCCGCAGGGGTGCCGTGTCGCGGTTACGACAGCTTGTCGGCAGCGCGACAGCGCGCCGATCCCCTGCAAATGGCGAATTAACTCATTCATAAGGACTTTTTCTCCTGGCATGAGCCTTGAATGAAGACCCGGTTGAGCGCCCCTTCGGCGAACAGGAAACAACCGATGGCCTTTTTCGTATCGCTCGACGCCCTCAGCACCCCGACCTCCGCCGACGAGATGCGCCGCGCGCTCAAAGCGCCGAGACGCCCGTCGATCCGTCCCGCCAATCCGGGCGCCGCGAAACCCGCCGCGGCCAAAGCACCGCCGAGCGACATCCCGCCCGAACTGCGGGCGCGCATCAAGGATCACCCGTGCTACTCGGAAGAGGCGCATCACTATTTCGCCCGCATGCATGTCGCGGTCGCGCCCGCCTGCAACATTCAGTGCAATTACTGCAATCGCAAATACGACTGCGCCAATGAAAGCCGCCCCGGCGTGGTGTCGGAAAAGCTGACGCCGGAACAGGCCTACCGCAAGGTCATCGCGGTCGCCAACGAGGTGCCGCAGCTCTCCGTGCTCGGCATCGCCGGCCCGGGCGACGCGCTCAACGACTGGCGCAAGACGCGCGAGACCTTCGCGCTCGTCTCCAAGTCGGTGCCGGACCTGAAGCTTTGCATCTCCACCAACGGTCTCGCGCTGCCCGACCATGTCGACGAAATCGCCGGCATGAATATCGACCACGTGACCATCACCATCAACATGGTCGATCCCGAGATTGGCACCAAGATCTATCCGTGGATTTTCTACAATCGCAAGCGCTACACCGGGGTCGAGGCTTCCAAGATCCTGCACGAGCGGCAGATGCGCGGGCTCGAAATGCTCACCGCGCGCGGGATTCTGGTGAAGGTCAACTCGGTGCTGATCCCCGGCATCAACGACCATCACCTCGCGACCGTGAATGCCGAGGTGAAAAAGCGCGGCGCGTTTTTGCACAACATCATGCCGCTGATTTCCGATCCGGCGCACGGCACCCATTTCGGTCTCACCGGCCAGCGCGGCCCGACCCCGGCGGAATTGAAGGCGGTGCAGGACGCCTGCGAGGGCGGCGCCAATCTGATGCGCCACTGCCGCCAGTGCCGCGCCGACGCGGTCGGCCTCCTGTGCGAGGATCGCGGCCA
>CAZTTL010000090.1:0-12338 GCA_964616635.1 uncultured Rhodoplanes sp.
ACTCGCGCTTGTCCCACACCTTCACCGCGCGGAAATTGCGGTTCTTGTCCTGGCCGATGCGGATGCCTTCGGGATTGTAGCCGTAGGCGCCGAAGGGCGAGGTGCCGCCGGTGCCGATCCATTTCGAGCCGCCGTGATGGGCGCCCTTCTGCTCGGCCAAGCGCTTCTTGAATTCCTCCATCAGCTTATCGAGGCCGCCCATCGCCTCGACCATCGCCTTCTCCTCGTCGGTGAGGTATTTCTCCGCCATCTTCTTCAACCACGCGGCCGGGATCCCGACCGTGACCGCCTCGCTCATCAGCTCGAGGCCCTTGAAGACGTGCCCAAAAACGCGGTCGAACTTGTCAAGATTGCGCTCGTCCTTCACCAGGGCGGCACGGGAGAGATAGTAAAAATCCTCGACCCGGCGCGAGGCGAGGTCCTTGTCCATCGCCTCCATCAGCGTGAGATATTCGCGCAAGGTCACCGGCAGCCCGGCGCTTTTCAGCTCATGGAAGAAGGTGGCGAACATTTTTGCGCTCCGCGCTGGCCTGAGCAGTCGCCCCGAGGCCGGGCAGCCGTCATTTTAATACGCCACCGCAGGAGCGTCGAGCCGAGGCTCACTGCCGCACCCGAATGGGCATTCTTCGAAATGACCGCGGCGAATACCTGTTGGGGCGCGCGCAATAACGGCAGCGCTGCCTTGGCGCCGCGGTGACTGCTTGAGGGTGCGCTACTGCAAGATGGTCTCTGCCGCAATGAAAGGCAAACCGTGAGCGACCGCTACGGGTTCGCAGGTCACCTTGCCTTCGCAGATGTTCAGCCCGGCCCGCAAATGCGGGTCGTCCTTCAAGGCCTTGCGCCATCCTTTGTCGGCCAGCGCGAGGGTGAACGGCAGGGTCGCATTGTTCAGCGCAAAGGTAGAGGTGCGCGCCACGGCACCGGGCATGTTGGCGACGCAATAATGCACAATGCCGTCGACTACGTAGGTTGGATGCGAGTGGGTTGTCGGCTTCGACGTCTCGGCGCACCCGCCCTGATCGATCGCGATATCAACGATGACGGCGCCCGGCCGCATCGTCGGCAGCATATCGCGCGTGATCAGTTTTGGCGCGGAAGCGCCGGGAACCAGCACCGCGCCGATGATCAGGTCCGCCTTCTTGACAAACTCCGCGACGGCCGCGCGGGTCGAGAAGATCGTCTGCACGCGGCCGTCGAACTGCATTGACAGCTTTCGCAAAACCTCCAGCGAACGGTCGAGGATGGTGACCTGCGCGCCCATTCCGATCGCGATCGTCGCGGCATTGGTGCCGGCGACCCCGCCGCCGATGATCACCACTTCCGCCGGTGGCGCCCCGGGCACACCGCCGAGCAAAACACCGCGCCCGCCCGCAGCCTTTTCCAGCGCGTGCGCCCCGACCTGCGGGGCAAGGCGACCTGCGACCTCTGACATTGGCGTCAAAAGCGGCAGCCCACCGGTCGACGCCGTGACGGTCTCGTAAGCAATGCAAACGGCGCCGGTTCTGATCAGATCTTCGGTCTGCGCCCGGTCCGGCGCGAGATGCAGGTAGGTAAAAAGGGTTTGGCCGGGCCGCAGCATTGCGCGCTCGACGGCGAGCGGCTCCTTAACTTTCACGATCATCTCGGCACGCCGGAAGATGTCCTGCGCCGTTTCGACAATCTCAGCGCCGCAGGCACGATACTCCTCGTCAGGCAATCCCGAGCCGAGCCCGGCGGACCTTTCGACGATGACCGCATGACCATGATGCGTCAGCTCAGCGACGGTTGCCGGCGTCATGCCGACACGGAACTCGTTGTCCTTGATTTCCTTGGGGACGCCCACGAGCATCTTCGCCTCCATCAGTGCCCGGAAACGCAGGCAGTCGAACGAACAACAGCGCTGCCGATTTACAGCATTGTTCCGGCGAACCGGTGCCTGCCCCCGGACCGCGACCGCGATCGCCATGACGGGTAACGGGTGGCCGGGCGCCGCCCCGCCGTGCTTCTATGCCAAAATGTTCGATGATTCCCTGCAGGTCGCCGCCGTTCTCGGCATTTTCCTATTCGCAGGACTGATCAAGGGCATCGTTGGACTCGGCCTGCCGGCGCTGGCGGTTGGCCTGCTCAGTTTGGTGATGGTGCCGGCGCAAGCGGTGGCGCTGCTCACCATGCCGGCGATCATCACCAATATCTGGCAACTCGCAGTCGGCGCGCATTTCACGCCGCTGGTCAAGCGACTGTGGGTCTTCCTTCTCGCGAATTTTCTCGCCACCCTTGCGGGCCTCGCCACCGGGTTCCTCGCCGCCGACCATAGCGGCACCGCGCTGGCGGCAGTCGGAAGCGCGCTCGTCCTCTATGGTTTGCTTGGTCTCAGCCCGGTCCACTTCTCGATCTCGCCGCCCGCTGAACGCTGGCTGTCGCCGCTGATTGGCGCCTTGACCGGGCTGATCGCCTCGATCACCGGCGTGCTGTCGATCCCCTCGGTTCCCTTCCTGGAAGCCCTCGGGCTGCGCCGCGATGCCTTGGTCCAGGCGCTCGGCCTGTCGTTCTCCGTCAGCACCTTGGCGCTGATGATCGGGCTCGCCACCCACGGCATCCTAAAAATCCAGGTTGCGACCCTGTCGCTTGTCTCGCTCGCTCCGGCGCTGGTGGGAATGGCGGCCGGTCAATGGCTGCGCGCCCGCATTCATCCGCGGCGGTTCCGGGTCATTTTCCTGCTCGGGCTGATCGCGCTCGGGCTGCATCTGCTCCTGCGCACCTGGAAGCTGGTCTAGGTCGCTGCCTGACGGATGGCCTAGCCTCTCCACGTCCGGTCATACTAAGCTTGAGATCCCCGGGTAGAAGTGACGGGCGCGCCGATCGCAGGTCAGGCGGGCTAGAAATAACGCCTTTGGCCGTGTGGAAGATGGAAGGATCGTGGGGAAATGAAGTACTTGTTTATCTTCAATGATTCTCCATACGGCAGCCAGCGTGCATATAACGGCCTGCGTCTGGCCCTTGCGCTTGCGCGCAAGGCGACGCCGATTCGCGTTTTTCTCCTGGGTGACGGGGTCACCTGTGCGCTGGTCGGCCCTGCTCCTGCCAATCCCGAGTACTATCCGCAGGAAATGCTTCAAGCCATCGCGGACGCGAAGAACGAGATTATCGCGTGCGGCACCTGCATGGATGCGCGGGGGTTAATGCAGAGTTCGCTCATCCCAGCGGTTCGGCAGGGCACACTCGACCAACTGGTGGAGTGGACCGAGGAGGCGGAGAAGGTCCTCAGTTTCTGATCCGCCACCTCCGACGCGCGACCTGGCGAGCGGTGGGGGGCACACGCCCGTCGTCCTTTCGCCAGAAAATGCAACCACTCAAGGAGGGATAGAGCGGATTCCGTTCGACCTGAACGGAAGTGCTCGAGCCGAAGGTTTGGCTTCCCAATTCGGCGCTTGCCGGCCGCGCGCGCACCGCCGATCAAATATGTGCGCCGCCCTCATGTTGCCGCCTGCATGGCTAATTAGAACGGAGAGCGCGACGAGGAGTGGACCGATGCGCTGCCGGGCTTTGCTTGCGTGGATCATTGCTTGCGCCGCCGCGTTGGTGGTTTCTGCCGCCGGTCCTGCCCTGGCGCAGTTCACCGCGCCACCGGACACGACGGCGCCGGCAGCGCCCGACACGGCCCAGCCGGTGCCGCCTTCCGACGCCATCGTCTCGGCGCCCCTACCAGTGCCGGCGGTCGGGGTCACCATCGACTGGGTGGTGCGCAATCGCTTCCGCCTGTTCCGCGACGAGCGCGACTTCGAGCGCCATGTCGCCGCGCAACGCGGGCGCAGCATCCTGTTCGCCGAGCAGGCGATGGAGCTAGCAACCGACGGCCGCGGTTGGGCGGCCGACATGGTCACCCGCCTATGCGTCGACGCCGCCGGCAATGTCCTCAATGAATGCGTGCGTGACAATGTGCGGGAATCCTACCTGACGCCGCTCGACCACCCCGTTCAGGTGCGCCTTGCCGGTCAGGTCGATGGCACGGCGACCTGCGCCTGGACCTTCGACGACGGCGACGGCAAGCCGCGCAGCGTCACCGTGCCCTGCGCCGAACCGGTGAATTTGCGCGTCGTCTTCGGCCGCCCGACCATCGTTGTCGTCGACATCACCGTGAACGGCGTTGTCTCGCGCGCGACCACGGAAATCCTGGTGGACGATCTGCTGATCGCTGGCCTTGGGGATTCGATCGCCGCCGGCGAAGGCAATCCGGACCGGCCGATCGCATTGGCTGACGACGGTTTTTGCTTCCGCCAGTTCATTGCCACCGATGCCAGCGAGTATTTCCGTCCCAGCCGGGCGGGCTATCACGGGGACAAGTCCTGCGGCGGCCTCCAAGGCAGCGAAAGCGATCGGATCGAATGGTCCCGCCTCGCCGCCCGCTGGATGAGCGCCCCTTGTCACCGCTCGCTGTATTCCTACCAGCTACGTGCCGCGCTGGCGCTTGCGGTGGAGAACCCGCATATCGCCGTGACCTTTCTGCCGCTCGCCTGCACCGGTGCCACGATCGAGACCGGCCTGTTCGGCTCCCAGCACGCCCGCGAACTCAATTGCGGACCGACCGGCAACCATTCCTGCCCGCGCACGGTGCCGCCGCAGCTCGCGCGCCTGCGCGACCTGCTCGGCCGCGCCCAACGCGCGCATCCGGGGCGGATGCTCGACCTCGTCTTTCTCACGGTCGGCGCCAACGACATCGATTTTTCCGGGCTCGTGGCCGATGTCATCATCGAGGCCAGGGCCGAGCGCATCCTGTTCCGGCGCGGCGGCATGATTTCCAATGTCACCAGTGCGCAGGCCGTCCTCGACGGCCGACTGCCCTCCAACTTCGCGCGGCTGCGGGCGGCCCTCAAGCCGCTGGTCGGCGGCGAGCTCGACCGCGTCGTCTATGTCTCCTACGGCAATCCCGCGCTGAGCCCCAATGGCGGGGCCTGCCCCGGCGGCCGCGACGGCTTCGATATCCATCCCGCATTCGGCGTCAACGGCGAGCGCCTGAGCGAGGTGGCGGCCTTTGTCGAGAACCGGTTTCTTCCGCGCCTGCGGGCGCTTGCGACCTGCACCGGCGGCGTCTTGTGCAATGATCCAGAAAGCGATGCGATGACTTTCGTTTCCGCGCACCAGCCGGCCTTTGCCCAGCACGGCTATTGCGCGCGCTCACCCGCGGATCCGGTGTTCGACCGCAAATGCTTCTCGCCGACGGGCGACAGCTTTGCCACCAGCCCGGTCCAAGGTGCGACCGAGCCGCTACGCTGTGGCTACCAGCCGAGCGAGTTCCGTCCTTATGCCTCACGGGCGCGCTGGATCAGGACGGCAAATGACAGCTATTTCGCCGCAATGACCTTTCCCGAAGGGGTGTCGGCAACGCTGCAGCCGAGCAACCTGCACGACGCCACCTGGGGCGTGCTCTCGGCGGTCTATGGCGGTGCGGTCCATCCGACCGCCGAAGGCCACGCGGCAATGGCCGATGCAGCGGCGGCCGCCGCCCGTACCCGGCTGCGCCTCGCCCAACCGCTGACCTCGATCACCACCGAGCCGTTGGCACTCCCTGCACCGATTACCGCGCCGACTACAGGTACTTACACGCCGCAGTAAACTCTCTGCATTAGATCGCGATCGCTTGAGGTTGAATCGATCGCGCTCTTTACCCCTTTGTTTTGTCGCATGATCTTTTCCGAAAAGTCTGCAACTTTTCTAAGATCATGCTTTAGGGCATTTTCCGGCGAAGTGGACACCGGTTCGCCGTAGAAAATGCGATGACTCAAAGAAAAACAGAGCGAATTCCGATTCCGTTCGAACGGAATTCGGTTTAGGCGGCGCCGAGCTTCTTCTGCAGGCTGGTCGAGGAGGTCGTGTACTGGAACACGAGCCGCTTGTCCGGGTGGACATGGCGATAGGCCTGCTGCGCCATCAGCGCTCCCTCATGAAAGCCAGAGAGAATCAGCTTTAATTTTCCCGGATAAGTGTTGATATCCCCAATCGCGAAAATCCCCGGCAGGTTGGTCTCGAAGGTCGCGGTGTCGACCGGTACGAGATCGCCTTTCAGCGCCAGCCCCCAGTTCGTCACCGGGCCAAGCCGCATGGTCAAGCCGAAGAACGGCAGCAGCGCATCACAGGCGACCGTCGCCATGGCGCCGTCGCCGCTCCTGATGACGGCGCCGGTGAGCACCCCCTCCTCGCCGGCCAGCGACATGACCTGGCCAAGGGCAAGGTCCATGCTGCCGGCCGCGACCAGCTCCCGCATTTTCCTGACGCTGTCGGGAGCGGCGCGGAACTCGTCCCGGCGATGCACCAGCGTGAGCCGGCTCGCGAGCGGCTGCAGGTTGAGCGCCCAGTCGAGCGCCGAGTCGCCGCCACCGATGATCACGACGCGCTTGCCGCGAAACGTTTCCATCTTGCGCACGGCATAGAAGACCGATTTGTCTTCATAGGCTTCGATGCCTTTGATGGGAGGCCGTTTGGGCTGGAAGGAGCCGCCGCCGGCGGCGATCACCACGACGGTCACCTCGAACACCTTTCCGCTCACGGTGGTGCAACGGAACGCCGGGTCGCCGATCCTTTCGATGTGCGCGACCATCTCGCCGTAATGGAAGGTCGGAGCGAACGGCTTGATCTGCGCCAGCAGCGCGTCGGTCAGACCCTGGCCGGTAATCACCGGAATGGCGGGAATGTCGTAGATCGGCTTTTCGGGATAGAGCTCGGCACACTGCCCGCCGGGCTTGTCGAGAACGTCGACGAGATGGGCCTTGATGTCGAGCAGCCCCAGCTCGAACACGGCGAACAGCCCGACCGGTCCTGCACCGATGATGAGGGCGTCGGTTCTGATCGGATCGGTCATGCTGCGGTCCCCGGATTACGTCTGGGCCAAGGCACGGTAGAGGTTACGATATTCGGTGATTGGCGGGGCACTGGCCTGCTACCCCACGCGTGGCGCCCAGGCGACGCATTCAGGCTTGGCGCTCCGGCGTATGGACGATGAGCCCGTCGAGGTCGTCGCGTACCTTGATCTGGCAGGAGAGGCGTGAGTTCGGCCGCACGTCATAGCCGAAATCAAGCATATCCTCCTCCATCGCCGTCGGCGGCCCCACTTTTTCGCGCCAGGCTTCGTCAACATAGACGTGGCAAGTGGCGCAGGCGCAGGCGCCGCCGCATTCGGCCTCGATTCCAGGCACGCCATTCTTGATGGCCGTCTCCATCACCGTAGCCCCAGGCTGGGCATCGACAGTGCGGGACGTACCGGCGGCATCGATATAGGTGATCTTGACCATAAACGTAGATATGCAACGGGAAGATTTACAGAATCGCCGAGGTACCGAGGGTCCTCAATATACGGTTGGCGCCGGGCACGCCAGACGACGCGAAAGGCAACGGCAAGCCGCTAACAAGTGGCCCCGGCTCGGGGGCCGGGGCCACTGTCCGCCGGACGATGTGAGGGGGGGTGGGGGGCTCGTCCAGCTTCGTCTCAAGAATTAAGGGGTACGTGCCGGATTACAAGGCGGCATCCACGTCCGCTTCATTCTGACGCATCCGCGAAATGGCCTCGCGCACGCGCGCTCCGGTCGCTTCCACGACGGCAATCGCCTGATCGAACGGAGCACCACACGCCACCGCCGCCTCGACCGCCTCGGTCGCACGGACCAGATCCCAGGCGCCGATGCTGCGCGCCGAACCCTTCAAAGTGTGAGCAAGCGCGCCCAAAGTGGCGGCATGCCTGTCGTTCATGCGGGCAATCAGAAGTCCGATCTGCTGGTCGAAAAGATCGAGGATTTCCTGCTGCAGCCGGCGGTCACCGAGTGTCATCCGCGCCAGATGCGTAAGGTCGATCGGCACCTCCGAGCGCGCCAGTAATTCAGTCTCTCCGCTTATGCGGAGCGCAAGATGATCCCGAAGCATTGACGCCACCTATTTTTCTTTTGCAGCAGCCAGTTTGCCCGCGGAATATCACCCGATAGTAAATGCCGTTCAGAGTAAGCGCGGGGCACGCCCGCAAACGGAGGACGGACGCGGATGCCGCCGCACCTCTGCCGCAATACCGCCGTCAAGTCTCCGCATCCGAATGAAGGCTGGAGCGGCTCCGGCTCGGGCCGCCGCCGTTAACGATGATTAAAAAGAGGTTACCGACCCCGGTTTTCTTGGGGCTTCCAGAACGTTAGGATGCCACACCAAGGGGGGGTCGATATGCGGCAGCCTCCCTGCTGCGTCATGGCTGTGCACGATGGCACGCGCTTTGCGCAGCGAACCCCATTTGCAGGGCCTCAGTCCTGTTGTTTGCGTAGCACACGAGGCAACGATCGTTATGGCCAACAATCCGAAAAAAGCTCAGGACCCGACGGAGGCTGCCCTTTTAGCAATTCAGGAAGCTTTGAGCATGCGGAGTTCCGACGAAGCGCCTGAGGCCCCGATGCCGGACGATCGTGCCCCCGAATTCGAAGACTTCGACGCCCCGCAGCGCGAGATGCGACCGCTGATGCCGCCGGACGACGAACTGCCGCGGCAGCTTCGCGGCGATGATTATAGCCAGGCCGCGAACGATGATCGCGAAACCATCGGCCAGGTGCTGCAAACGCTGCAGCGCCGACCGGCGCGGACGCCTTATCTCGTCGCCGGGCTTTTCAGCCTTGGTTGGGCGGTGTCGGCACTTGGCCTTTTGATCGGTTATTGGTCCGGACTCCAAGGCATGCTTGCCCAGGGAACCACCGCGGTTCCGCTGGTCTTGGCGCTTCTGTCCGGCTTCGCCATGCCGATCGTGTTCTTCTTCGTGCTCGGGCATTTGGTCGCGCGCTCGCACGAGCTGCGCTACGTCGCCCAGGCGATGGCGCGCGCCGCCGTGCGCTTCGCCGAGCCGGAAACCGTCGCCTATGATTCCATCGTCAGCATCGGACATGCGATCCGCCGTGAGGTTGCGGCGATGGGCGACGGTGTCGAGCGCGCAATCGCGCGTGCGTCCGAGTTGGAGACCCTCGTCAACAATGAAGTGGCGGCGCTTGAACGCGCCTACAATGACAATGAGGTCCGGATTCGCACGCTGCTCGACAGCATCGCGCAGCAGCGCGAGACGCTGGTCGGGGAAGCCGAGCAGGTTCGCTCGGCGATCAGCAATGTTCACGTCGATCTGTCGCATGACATCTTCACGGTCAGCGAGGTGGTCGGCGAGCGCGTCAGCGAGGTATCGCAGCGGATCACCCAGACACTCGCCGAAAAGGGCGAGCACATCGCGCTGGCATTGGGGACGGCCGGCGATTCCATGATCGCTGCGCTCGGCGAGCGCGGCGGCGACTTGCTCGACCGCCTAGAACGGACGAGCGACGATGCTACCCGCGCGATTGAAGTCGCCGGCGACCGGCTCAGCGACGGGCTCGCGATCAAGACCAACCAGCTCAACGACACCATCGTCGAACTCGCCGACAATATGCAGGACATGCTGGCGAGCCGCATCGACCGCGTCGCCGACGACCTCGCACACAAGTCGATCTCGCTCGTCGAGATGATGGAGACCCGTTCGCGCGAGATCGCGGGAACGATGCTCAATCAGTCGGATTCGATCGCCAATACGCTGGTTGATACGTCGAGCCGGATCACCGAGAGCATCACCGGCCGTATTGACGAGGTCAACAACACCCTGAAGGCGACCGGCGACTCCATCGTGCTCGATCTCAGCCTGCGCGGCGGCGACATCGTTGCCAAGCTCGAGGAGACTGGCAGCCGGGTGACCGACGCCCTCAATGAGCGCAGCGACTCCTTCACCCAGAACATCACCGACAATGTCGATCAGGTGACCACGACGATCGAGTCCCGCAGCGACACCCTGCGCGCCATGCTGGAGGAGCGGCTCGCCTCGCTCGAACAAATCTTGACCAGCAGCAGCACCGAGCTTGCCGACCGGCTGGGCTCCCGCGGTGAAGCCGTCCACGTCATGCTTGCCGAGCGGCTCAAGGGGCTGGAGGACGTGCTGACCGGCGGCAGCAATGACATTGCCGAACGCATCGGATCGCGCGGCGCCGAGGTCCGCGAAATGCTCGCCGAACGGCTCAAGGCGTTCGAGGAGATGTTCACCACCGGCGGCGGTGAACTCGCCGACCGCGTCGGCCGCGATACCTCGACCCTGGGAAGCCTGATCACCCGCTACCTCGCCGAGTTCGACCGCACGGTGAAAACCTATGGCGGCGAACTGGTGGACCGCATCGGGCAGCGCACGCAGGACGTCAACGAGACGATGCGGGTTTATCTCGACGGCTTCGACGAGCGGATCGGCGGCAAGACCGACGAAGTCGCGACGGCGCTCGAAAGCCGGCTGGCTCGTTTCCACGACGCCCTCGATGCGCGCACCGACACGATCGGCCTCACCCTCACCGCCCGCGTCGCCGAGATGAGCAAGAACATCGGCGACAACAGCAAGGAGGTTGTCGCCGCTCTCGACAAGCGCATCAACGAGATCAACGGCATCATCGCGACCAGCGGAACGAGCATCATCGACACCATCGGCACCAGGATCGCGGCGCTCGACACGACGCTCGACTCCCGTGCCAGCGATGTCGCGACCGCTCTCGACGGCCGGATTTCCCGGCTCGAAGAGCTGCTGATCAATCGCGCACAGGATGTCACCAACGCGATCGAGACGCGCAGTTCGGCGGCCGCCGATCTGTTGCTTGGCCGCGCCGAGCAGCTATCGTCGGATCTCGAGACCCGCAGCAGAGGCGCAGCCGACGTGCTGTCGCAGAGCTTGCAGGCCCTGGCCGATACGATCGAATCGCGCAGCAAGGCCGCCGCCGATCTGTTGCTCGGCAGCACTGAATCCGTCTCCACTGCACTCGACGACCGCAGCAGGACCGCCGCGACACTGCTGAGCGATACGGCGCAAACGGCGGCGGCGAATATCGAACGGTCGTCCGGCTCAGCAGCGGAGCTGCTTGCCAGCCGCATCAACCAGTTCGCCGTCGATGTCGAGACGCGCAGCAAGGCGGCCGCGGATCTGCTGCTCGGCCGCACTGAATCCGTTTCCACTGCACTCGACGACCGCAGCAGGACCGCCGCGACACTGCTGAGCGATACGGCGCAAACGGCGGCGGCGAATATCGAACGGTCGTCCGGCTCAGCAGCGGAGCTGCTTGCCAGCCGCATCAACCAGTTCGCCGTCGATGTCGAGACGCGCAGCAAGGCGGCGGCGGATCTGCTGCTCGGCCGCGCCGAAAGCGCCACGGTCGACATCGAGACGCGCACGAAGTCGGTTGCCGACCTGCTGTCCGAGCGGGCCCAGGAAGTCGCCGTGAAAATCGCGCGTTCCACCGGTTCGGCCGCCGAAGCGCTGGCCGGGCGTATCGAGCAACTCGCCTCCGACATCGAGAGCCGCAGCGGTACCTCGGCAAGCCTCCTCGCCGACCGCTTTGACAACTTTGCCCGCGACCTCGAAATGCGCAGCCACACCGCCGCGTCGTTCCTGACCGAGCGGGTCGACGGCTTCGGCAAGGACATCCAACAAAAGAGCGATAGCGCCGCGGCGTTCCTCGCCGAGCGTGCAGAAACGGCATCGCGCGCGGTCGAGGGGCGTACCAATACCGCCGCGGAATTCCTGGCGATGCGCCTCGATACGGCGACCAGCGATGTCGAGCAGAGAGCGCGTGCCAGCGCGGAGACGCTCGGATCGCGCATCGACCAGCTCTCCGCAACGGTCGAGCATGGCGCAAGCACGACGCAGCAGTCAATCGAGGCCCTGCTGACGGCGACAAGATCCGCCTTCGCCACCAATGCAACCGAAATCGAGGCGCGCATTGCCCAGGCCGCGACCGGTTCGACTCAGGCCTTGCAGTCGAGCGCCAGCGCTCTGGAAGACCTGCTGTCGCGGCTCGTGTCGGGACTCGGTGGCACGCTCAGGCAGGATGCCGCCGAGCTGGAGCGCCTACTCACCTCGGTATTCTCTGGCGCCAGCGGCGCGCTCAAGCAGGATGCCACCGAGATCGAGCACACGCTCTCCGCACTGTCCTCCAATCTGAGCGGCACGCTGAAACAGGATACCACCGAAGTCAAACGGCTCCTGACTGCCCTCTCCACCGATGTCAGCGGCACGCTGAAGCAGGATGCCGCCGAGATCGAGCGCGTCCTCACCGCTACGTCTTCTGGCGTCAGCAGCATCCTCAGGCAGGACACCGCCGAACTCGAGCACATTATTACCGCAGCCTCTTCGGGGGTCAGCGGCGCGCTCAAGCAGGACGCGACAGAGATCGAGCGCATTCTGGCCGCCGCATCGTCGGGCATCAGCGGCACGCTGAAGCAGGATGCGGCGGAAGTTGAACGCGCGCTCGCGGCCGCTTCGTCCGGCGCCAGCGCTACCCTGAAGCAGGATGCCGCCG
>CAZTTL010000091.1:0-6451 GCA_964616635.1 uncultured Rhodoplanes sp.
ACAAGAACAGTAAGTAGAAGTCAGTCAGAACAAGTACTGATTGCATCCGTCCAGGTTGATGCAATGATGGCCGCTCTCGTGGACAAGTTGGACTGGAGCAATTCCGGCGAAGTGGACGCCGGTTCGGCGTAGAAAATGCGATCACGCAAAGAGAAATAGAGCGAATTCCGTCCGTTAGAACAGAATTCGCGTCTGAGGCTTTCGTCAAGGACGGACGATGAGCGGCCTGAACGAATCGGACCCGTATTGGGGTACGCGTGCGCTCGATTTTGTCGACGCAATTGACAGGGCTAACACCCCTAGCGAGGTCGCGAACCTTCTCGCCAAAGAGATCGAGCAGGCGGGGTTTCATGCCTATCTGATCATCGGTCTTCCCGAGAGCCAGACGAGTTCGAATAACAGCTTCAAACACAGGATTCTTGCCAAGGGCTGGCCGATCGGCTGGACCGAGCTTTACGTCAAGGAAGGGCTGGCCGCGTTCGACCCGGTGCCGCGCTACGCCGCGCAAACCATGGATCCTTTCGTTTGGTCGAAAGCGCCCTATGACCCCGTCCGCGAGCAGCGGGCAGAGTATGTGATGAAGCGCGCCGTCGATTTTCAGCTGGCCGAGGGTTTCTGCGTGCCGATCCATACCGATGATGGGCCGGGCTCGGTTGTCAGCCTCGGCGGCGAGCGGCCCGAGCTTACCCGCAGCATTCGCTCGGCCATGCATCTGATCTCGCTCTATTCATTTCATCGCATGAAGTCATTGCTCAAGACCAAAAAGATAAACGACCGGGTCCTGTCGCCGCGCGAGCGCGATATCTTGGCCTGGATCGCGACCGGTCTCACCAGCGCGGCGGTCGCCGAAAAGCTCGGCCTCAGTGAAACTACGGTGCTGACACATATCACCTCGGCTCAGAGAAAACTCAATGCTCCCAACCGGATAGCGACTGTTGTGGCGGCGCTGAGGCGCGGCGAGATTACGCTCTGATCCTAACTTCTTAGGATACTGGCACGGCCTTTAGTCCGGCATTTGTCTTCCTCGTTGCTAGGCGACGAGGGAGACGAAGATGGCTGAGGTTCACGTTGTTTGTGCCGGAAATCGTCATCTCTACGAAGATGTCCTGGACGATTACTTCCGCGCGCGCCATCGCATCTATGTCGACGAGCGCCGCTGGATGGAGCTGGCAAAGCCCGACGGGCGCGAAATCGACCAGTTCGATGGCCCGGCGACGGTTTACATCATCGCGATCGAGGGCCGGCGGGCGGTCGGCTCGCAGCGCATGGTCCCGACCTGTGGCCCGACGCTGATGGGCGACGTTTTCCCCCGGCTTGCGGCGGGGCGCGGACTGGTTCGCCGGCCCGATGCCTGCGAGCTGTCGCGCATGTTCGTCGTCCGCGACCGGCGCGGGGATGCTGCCCATCCTCGCATCGAGTCCTTGGTGATGGCCGGCACGATGGAATACGGCCTCGCCGAGGGCATCCGACAATTCACCATCGTGATGGAGACTTGGTGGATCCCGCGCTTTCTCGCCATGGGATGGAAGGTGCGGCCGCTGGGACTGCCGATCGATATCGGCGGCATGAACTGCGTCGGCGTGGTGCTCGATGTCAACATGAGCTCATGGCGCGAGACGCTGAGAACGCGCTCCGTCGCCGGCCACGTCCTCGTCTGGAACGGGCTGGAATCGTCGAGCACGGCATCAAGAGTCGCGTGACCGCCGGGCCATGCGCCGGGACACGTGCTCGACCAATTCGATGATCGTCCGACGGACTTTGGGATTGGGGATCGAACGAAATGCCTGGATCAGGCGCAAGCCTTCTCGCTCGCCGGGGCGGTCCTGTCCTGATCCGCTCGGCTCTTCCTGGTCGTGAGGACTGAGGATGTCCGGATCACCCGCGTTCATCATATGCACTTAGGCTCTCGGAGTAAGAAGAATGTCAACCGAAGAAAAAGCAAAAGAGGCCATCGCCCAAATCGACCGGGCCATGACGTTGTTGGACGGCCGCCAATTCGATAGCGCCTGGTATCTGCTCAGCATGGCGAAATTGTCTCTGCTGGAGGTTGCCAATCCGATCGACGGACAATACCTCGACCATCTCGCAAGGCTGATATCGCCCACCGACTCGGATTATGCCTCGATCCTTCCGAAGAAGCACTGACTCCGGAAGGTTTGATGCCGTGCAGCGGGGCTTCGGCACGCCATCCGCCGGGGTGCCGATGCTGACGGGTGAGCGATCGGTGCATCATCACATCCCGGTGGGGATGAACGGGTTCATTCTACCTGCGCCGCCTGAATACGCCGCGGCCGAGACTGATCGCCACGACGTGATAAGTCCGACCGATCTGCTCCTGCAGCGGCACGGCCGGGACCGCCAATCCGACCTTTCCATTCCGTAGATATGCAGCGCCGTTCGGTGCTGGCGGCTGTCGCCATTATGGGCGTCGCCGTAATCCGCGCGACCGCGTGACCCCATGATGGCGAGCGCGAAAAAAAATCGGCGCGCCGCCGGAAAAATGCCACGCGAGCCCTCTCTCTCGCGGGCAACGATGACGGATGGCATGGAGTGAAAGAATGCAGACCGTTGTGAAGCGCAGTCGGCATGGCGTCACACGCGTGCGGATCGCGCTGGCGCTGACCTTGTCCCTGGGCTGTCTGCTGGGCTCGTTGGCTGGAACACATGCGCAGGGAATAGACGGCAAGCTTCGTGAGGTCTGCATGGCAGACTACCGCCGCTTCTGCACCGGCGTCACGCCCGGTGGCGGGAGGATCAAGAACTGCATGATGCAGAATTTTGCGCAGCTCTCGGAAGCCTGTCAGCAGGCTCTGAACACGCGAGCGGCCAAGAGCAAGCAATAGTGCATTTTACGGCGAAGCATGCCCTGGGAGTTGGTGCGGGGATGGATGCTTCGCCACAGAAGATGCGATCATTCAAAGTGAACTAAAGCGAATTCCGATTCCATCTGAACGGAGTTCGCGCGAGCGCGGCGTCCCGCCGGACAAGACGAATGAAAAAGGCTTCTGCCGAGCGAGGGAGAGGCCGGCGTTCTGATAAACGGTGTTTTGAACGCAGAATCTTGTCCGAAAGGTCTGCAACTTTTCGGGGTCAGGCTTTAGCGCTGGTCGATTTCGCCTCTTTCTCCGCGACGAGGTCATGCGCCTCATGCACCGGATGCCAGACCCGCTGCTTGGTGAAGTAGAGCAGCACAGCGAGTGCGATCAAAAAGATCATCACCTGGAAGCCGATGCGCTTGCGCGCTTCGAGATGCGGCTCCGCCGCCCACATCAGGAAGGCCGCGACGTCCTTGGCATATTGCGCGGTGGTCTGCGGCGCACCATCGGTATAGGTGACCTGCCCATCGCTCAGCGGCGGCGGCATGGCGAGCGCGTGACCCGGGAAGTACTTGTTGTAATTGCTGCCAGGCGGCAGCTTGAAACCGGCGGGCGGATCCTCGTAACCGGTCAAGAGCGCTGCGATGTAGTCGGGTCCGGCCTCCTGGAACTGAGTCACGATGTCGAACAGGAACCAGGGAAACCCGCGGTTAAACGTGCGCGCTTTGGCGATCACCGACAGGTCGGGTGGTGCGGTCCCGCCCATTGCGGCGCGTGCCGCCTCAGGGTTGGGGAAGGGCGCGGGGAAATGGTCCGCCGGCCGACCCGGCCGCTCGAACATCTCGCCCTGATCGTTCGGTCCGTCCTTGATCTGATATTCCGCGGCGAGCGCCGCGACCTGCGCCGGAGAATAGCCGAGCGCCCCCGGCTGGCCGAGATTGCGGAAGGCAACATAGGAGAGGCTGTGACAGGCCGAGCAGACCTCCTTATAGACCTGGAAGCCGCGCTGCAGTTGCGCCCGATTGTAGGTGCCGAAGGGGCCGGCAAACGACCAGGAGAGCAGGGGCGGGGTCGGCGCCTCCTCCGCCGCGCGCGCCGGCGTTGCCGTGCTGAGCAGGCCGGACAGCGCCAGCAGGGCCACCACCGCGGCGGCAACGCCTGCCTTCTTGCCCTTGCCCTTCGTTTGCAGGATCGCGTCCGTGATCGAATCCGGCAGGGGTTTCGGCTTCTCGATCAGGCCGACAATCGGCAGGATGACGAGGAAGTGCAGGAAATACCACACCGTGAGGATACGCGCCGCGATCACATAGCCGCCCTCCGCCGGCTTGGCACCGAGCCAGCCGAGCCCGATCGCGACCGCAACGAAAATCCAGAAGAACTGGCGGTAGATCGGTCGGTAGCGCGCCGATTTGACCTTGGACGTGTCAAGCCAGGGCAGGAAGGCAAGGATCAGGATCGAGGAGAACAGCGCCAGCACGCCGAGGAGCTTGTTCGGGATCGCGCGCAGGATGGCGTAGAATGGCAGATAGTACCATTCCGGCACGATGTGCGCGGGCGTGACGCTGGGATTGGCCGGGATGTAGTTGTCTGCGTGGCCGAGATAGTTCGGCACGTAGAATGCGAACCATACGTAAAGCAGCATGAAGCAGATGAAGTAGAAAATATCCTTCAGCGTCGCGTAGGGCGTGAAGGGCACCGTCTCCTTCTCTGACTTCGGTTCGACGCCGGTCGGGTTGTTCTGGCCGACGATATGCAATGCCCAGACATGCAGGCCGACAAAGCCGACAATCACGAAGGGCAGCAGATAGTGCAGCGAGAAGAAGCGCTGCAGCGTCGGATTACCGACCGCATAGCCGCCCCACAGCCAAGTGACGATCGGTTCGCCGATGATGGGGAAGGCGGAAAACAGGTTGGTGATGACGGTCGCGGCCCAGTAGCTCATCTGCCCCCAGGGCAGCACGTAACCCATGAAGCCGGTCATGATCATCAGGAGGTAGATGATCACGCCGAGAATCCACAGAATCTCGCGCGGCGCCTTGTAGGAGCCGTAATACATCCCGCGGAACATGTGGATGTAGACGGCGAGGAAGAACATCGCTGCGCCGTTGGCATGCAGATAGCGGATCATCCACCCATAGTTCACGTCGCGCATGAGCTGCTCGACGGAGGTGAACGCCAGGTCCGCCGACGGGGTGTAGTGCATCGCCAGCACCACCCCGGTCACGATCTGGATGATGAGGAAGAAGCTGAGGATGGCGCCGAAGGTCCACAGGAAATTCAGATTGCGCGGCGTTGGATAGGAAACGAATGACGAGTGAAGAAGGCCGATGATCGGTAACCGTGCCTCGAACCACTTCAACACCGGGTGTTTCGGCTCGAAGGTGGAATGTCCACTCATGATGTTTTTCTCTGTCGGAACGGCGCGTCAGCCGATTTCAATCTTGGTGTCGGACACGAACTGGTAGGGTGGGATGGCGAGATTCAACGGGGCCGGACCCTGACGAATACGCCCGGCATTGTCATAATGCGAGCCGTGGCACGGACAGAACCAACCGCCATAGTCGCCGGACTGGGCGATCGGGATGCAGCCGAGATGGGTGCAGATGCCGATCACGATCAGCCAGGGCTCATGGCCTGCCTTGGTGCGCTGCGCATCGGTTTGCGGATCGCGCAGGCTGTTCAGCGGAACGGCCTTGGCTTCCTCGACCTCTTTCGCGGTCCGATGCGAGATGAAGATCGGCTTGCTGCGCCAAGTCACCTTGATCACCTGCCCCTCGGCAATCGGGGCGAGGTCGACCTCGATCGGGGCGCCGGCGGCGATGGTCGCCGCGTCCGGGTTCATCTGCGCGATGAAAGGCACCGCGGCCAGTCCGACGCCGATCGCGCCGGCGGCACCTGTCGCGATGTAGAGAAAATCACGACGCGTCGGGTCGGATTCCAGTATGTGGTCGAGTGTCACGGTCTCAGTCCCTTCCCGAACAATGAATGGACATTTCGCGGATTGATTCACCTCTGGAAAAGGCCGGAGCGGCGGTGGGAAAGCCGGCGGCGGGGTGATCACGGCAGCACGCGCCGCGCGTTGCCGCGACAGCGTTTTCTGCCCGATTTATTGGCACCCTTGCCACAGGAGCGCAAGCCCGCTGTGCAGATGCAGCATGCAATGAAGTGCTAATTTTTCTTGCAAAAAATCGGGCAAGCTCGCGAGCGGACCTGATCGAGATCAATGACATCATGCAAATCGCACTGTTCGAGCCCGACATCCCGCAAAATGCCGGAACGATCTTGCGCCTCGCCGCCTGCCTCGGGCTCGCCGCCCACGTGATCGAGCCGGCGGGATTTCCCACCACCGACCGTGCTTTTCGCCGCGCCGGGATGGACTATCTCGACCAGGTCGCGCTCACACGACACGATTCGTGGGAGCGGTTCGAGGCCTGGCGGCGCGGGCGGGGTTTGCGGCTCATCCTGTTCACGACGCGCGGCGCCACGCCCTATCTCAGGTTTCAGTTCCAGCCCGGGGACGTGCTGCTGTTCGGACGGGAATCCGCCGGCGTGCCTGACGCAGTCCACCAGGCGGCCGATGCGCGGCTGGTGATTCCGATGCGCGACGGCTTTCGCTCGCTCAACGTGGCGATGGC
>CAZTTL010000091.1:6551-12327 GCA_964616635.1 uncultured Rhodoplanes sp.
ACCGGTGCGCAACCAATCTCGGGTTTACCCGAGATTGGCAAATCAAGCACCGGATCGGCCATGGCCGATCCGGGCGGCGGCGGCGTGATGGCGATGATGCATGGTCGGCTGTTCGAGAAGGTCGGCGTGCATGTCTCGACCGTGCATGGCGAGTTCGCCCCGGAATTCCGCAAGGACATCCCTGGCGCCGAGAGCGATCCGCGCTTCTGGGCCTCCGGCATTTCGCTGATCGCCCATCTGTGGAACCCGCACGTGCCGGCCGTGCACATGAACACGCGCTTCGTCGTCACCTCGAAGGTTTGGTTCGGCGGCGGCGCCGATCTCACGCCGGTGCTTGACCGACGGCGCACCCAGGACGATCCCGATACCCAGGCCTTTCACGCGGCGATGAAACAGGCCTGCGATGCCCATGCCGCGGTCGCGCCTTATGACAAGTACAAGGCGTGGTGCGACGAGTACTTCTATCTCAAGCACCGCCGTGAGCCGCGCGGCATTGGCGGGATTTTCTTCGACTGGCACGATTCCGGCGATTGGGACGCCGATTTTGCGTTCGTCCAGGACGTCGGTCGCGCGTTTCTTGCCGTTTATCCGGAGCTTGTACGACGCAATTTCGCGACGCCATGGGGCGAAGAGGAACGCGAGGAGCAACTCGTGCGCCGCGGCCGCTATGTCGAGTTCAACCTGCTCTACGACCGCGGCACCGTGTTCGGCCTAAAGACCGGCGGCAACGTCGCCTCGATTCTTTCGTCGCTGCCGCCGCTGGTAAGGTGGCCGTGAGGGGCTTGAATAATCTCACCAGCTTCACCTCTCCCCGGTAGAAGAGTGAAAAAAATTCACTCTGGCCCGCGGAAATCCATCAGCCGGCCGGTGGGCACATCGTACAGCTTGCCCGTCTCCGTAAAGCTCGGCAGGCAGAGCGGCAGGATCGCCTCGGCCGCTTGATCCGGCAGCGGCAAGGTGTCGGGGTCTTCGCCCGGCATGAACTGGGCGCGCATGCGCGTGCGCGTGCGGCCCGGATTGATCAGGTTGACCCGCACCCGCGTGGTGACGGTTTCCGCCGCATAAGTGCGGGCGAGCATTTCGAGCGCCACCTTCGAGATCGAGTAGGGGCCGACATAAGCGCGGGCATTGTGCGCCGCGCCTGAGCTGATAAAGACCACGCGGCCGGCCTCCGCGCGCCGCAGCAGCGGGTCCATGCAGCGGATCAGCTGGAGATTGGCGGTGACGTTGATCCGCATCGTCCGCTCGAATTCCTCGGGCTCGACATGGCCGAGCGGGGAGACTGGACCGAATATCCCGGCATTACCGATGAGAATGTCGAGCCGCTGGTAGCGCTCGTTGAGCGCCAGCGCGAGCCGGGCAATGCCGTCGAAGTCGTTGAGGTCGACCGGCACCAGGGTCGCGCTTTCGCCGCCACACGCGGCGCGAACGGCATCGTCGAGCTCTTCGAGGCCGCCAACGGTGCGGGCGACGGCAACGATGTGTGCGCCGGCTTTGGCGAGCGTGAGCGCAGTGGCAAAGCCGATCCCGCGGGAAGCGCCGGTGACGAGGGCGATACGGTCGGCAAGCGGCTTTTCGGACATGTCACCTGCGTCAGGTTTGCTTATCGGGCGGCCAGGCTTTGCCCGTCGAACGTCGTCGCCCGACACGGCGTGCCGGCCGCCGACAGCGCCGCACACAGGCGGGAGGCGGCGAGCGCGCTCGGCACCGGGCCGGCGACGAGCCGTAGCTCGACCGAGCCGGGCTGTGCCGCGTCATGCACCGAAACCACCGGTTTCAAGTCGGCAAGGAGCGGCGAGGTCCGGCCTTGCTGGATCTTTTTCCACAAGGCGCGCAATCCCTCAATGCTGGTGGCGCTGCCGAGGTCGATGCCATGGCGCTTGCCGGCCTGGCTGCCGAGTGCGGTGCTGGAAGCGATCGGAGAGACCGCCTCAGGGGCGAGCGATGACGGGGCGTCGGGCGCCGGCGGCTCGCCCGCCGCGATCGGGGAGGGTGCGGCTGCAGGAGGCGCGGGCGAGGCGATCTCACCCGTCCGCCGCGGATCGGCGCGGGGAAGCGGGATACCCCCCGGCACGGGGGCGGAGCCGGATTCCCAGGCATGGTTGGGCGCGAGCAGCATCGGCGCGTCAATCCTTGGTGGTACCTGTCCGCGGCTCGCTTGGCCGGGCAGCGAGCCGGTGGGCAGCGTCGCGTCCGGCGGCTGCGTTGGTGCGTTGGGCTTGTTTTCCGGCGCCAGCAGTAGGTCCGCCGCAGCCGGTCGCCGCGCCGGCCGGGTCAAGGCAATCGAGCCGGTGAGATCTTCGAGGCTGCGCTCCAGCGAGGCGACCCGGTTCAGGAGCTTGTCGCGGTCCGCGCTGAGGCTTTCCACCGTTTCCGCGAGCCGGCGCGCCTCGCGCTCGGCTTCCTCCGCCCGGGTGAGGGCCTGGGTGGTTGCCAGGCGTGTCGCCTCGCTCAGCGCCGGGTTCATTGCGATGGCGGCACGGTGCTGACCGATCTCCGATCGGCTAGCGAATACGGCGATCGCAAGCGCGGCCGCGGCCGCGAGGCCCCAGCCCGCGATCCGCAGCACCGGACCCATATTGAGACGGCCCTTGCGCCGCTCAAGCTGGGTGCGCTTTTCCTGATCAGCCATGCTCGTTAGGGTCCGCCGAATCATCGGGAGAACGGTATCAGAACTCGCTCCGGCCTGCTGCTCAGGGCAATGACAATGCTGGATCGTCCGCAGCTTTTCGCGCGACCGCGGCCAAGCTAAGAGAACCTGCCCGACATTTTTGGAAGAAGGACCGACGTTGAGGACCTGTTCAACCATCGTGCTCGCCGCCGGCGAAGGCACGCGCATGCGATCGTCGCGGCCCAAGGTCTTGCACCCGATCGCCGGCGAGCCGCTGATCAACCATGTGCTGGCGGCGGTGGGGGCAGCGGCAGCGGGGAGCGACGTGGCTGTCGTCATCGGGCCGGGGGCGGACGCCGTCGGCGAGGCAGTCCGCGCAAGGCTGCCGCAAACCGACATTTTCGTTCAGGCCGAGCGCCGCGGCACCGGCCACGCGGTACTCGCGGCGCGGCCGGCATTGGAGCGCGGCGCGCAGGATGTTCTCATCGTCTATGGCGATACGCCCTTGATCAGCCCGCAGACGCTTGCCGGGCTGCGCGAATCGCTTGCCGCCGGGGCGGCGGTCGTTGTGCTCGGGTTCCGTCCACCCGATCCGACCGGCTACGGACGCCTCTTGATCGACGGCGACCAGCTTCGCGGCATTCGCGAGGAAAAGGACGCGACTGCGGCGGAGCGCGCGATCACCTTGTGCAATGCCGGCCTGATGGGCCTTTCTGGTAACGCCGCGCTTGAGATTCTCGATGCCATCACCGACGACAATGCCAAGCGCGAATTCTATCTCACCGACGCCGTCGCCATCGCCCGCAGCAAGGGACTGATGACGGTCGCTCGGGAAATCACAGACAATTCGGAGGTGCTAGGCGTGAACACGCAAGCTGAACTCGCGCAGACGGAAGCGATCATGCAGCAGCGCCTGCGCAAGACCGCGCTCGATGCCGGCGTCACCATGGTGGCGCCGGAGACGGTCTTCCTCTGCGCCGATACCAAGCTCGGACGCGACGTCGTGATCGAGCCATTCGTTGTCTTCGGGCCGGGCGTTACGGTGGAGGAGGGGGCGACCATCCGCTCCTTTTGCCATTTCGAGCAGGCGATCATCCGGCGCGGCGCGATCGTTGGCCCTTATTCGCGGCTGCGGCCCGGTGCCGACATCGGGCCGGATGCGCATATCGGCAACTTCGTCGAGGTCAAAGCCGCGACCGTCGAGGCGGGTGCCAAGGCCAACCATCTGAGCTATATCGGCAATGCCCGGGTTGGCGAGCGCGCCAATGTTGGCGCCGGCACCATTACCTGCAACTATGACGGTGCCGGTAAATATCACACCGATATCGGCAAAGGCGCTTTCATCGGCTCCAATTCAAGCCTCGTCGCCCCGGTGAAAATCGGCGATGGTGCCTATATCGGCTCCGGTTCGGTCATCACCAAGGAGGTTCCGGCCGAGGGCCTGGCGGTTGCGCGCGGGCGGCAGCTTATCAAGGAAGGTTGGGTGAAGCGCTGGCGCGAACGGGTCAAAGCTGCCAAGAAATAGCCAGGATTCGACCGACTGAAGGTTGGCCGGGCGCGGCTCCCGCAAGGTTCGCTGCGCCGCCAAAGCTCGTCCCGTGATGAGCGGGCGCTGGCGTGCGCCGATAAATCCTTCGGCAAAGGACAAGCGACATTCATGTGCGGAATTATTGGAATTCTCGGCCGCGAACCGGTTGCTCCCCATCTGGTCGAAGGTCTGCGGCGGCTCGAATATCGTGGTTATGATTCCGCCGGCGTCGCCACGCTGGAAGACGGGCACCTCACGCGCCTGCGCGCCGAGGGCAAGCTGCGCAAGCTGGAAGAGCGCCTTGCCCGCGAGCCGCTCGAAGGCCGCATCGGCATCGGCCACACCCGCTGGGCGACCCATGGCCGGCCGAACGAGGCGAACGCCCACCCGCACGCGACCGACCGCGTCGCCGTCGTCCACAACGGCATCATCGAGAACTTCAACGAGCTGCGTGCCCAGTTGACCAAGCGCGGCGCCAAATTCGCGACCGCGACCGATACCGAGGTGATCGCCCATCTCGTGACCGACCTGATGAATTCCGGCCTCGGTCCGGTCGATGCGGTGAAGGCGGCGCTGCCGCGCCTCAAGGGCGCATTCGCGCTCGGGTTTCTGTTCGAAGGCGAAGAGGATCTCTTGATCGGTGCGCGCCGCGGCTCGCCGCTCGCGATCGGCTATGGCGACGGCGAGATGACGCTGGGCTCCGACGCCATCGCGCTGGCGCCATTTACGCCGACCATCAGCTATCTCGAAGACGGCGACTATGCCGTGCTCAAGCGCGGCGGCGCCCAGATTTATGATTCAACGGGTGCCGAGGTGAAACGACCCATTCTGCGTTCGAGCGCGTCATCCTTCCTGGTCGAGAAGGGCAACTACCGCCACTTCATGGCCAAGGAAATCCATGAGCAGCCGGAAGTAGTGGCGCATACGCTATCGGCCTATATCGATTTCGCGACGGAATGCGTCTCGCTCCCCGACCTGCCCTTCGATTTCCGCGACCTCGACCGCATCACGATATCGGCTTGCGGCACCGCCTATTATGCCGGGCTGGTCGGGAAATACTGGTTCGAGCGCTTTGCCCGCCTGCCGATCGAGGTCGATATCGCCTCGGAGCTGCGCTATCGCGAAGCGCCGTTCAAGCCGGGGAATCTCGCGATCTTCGTCTCCCAGTCGGGCGAGACCGCCGACACGCTGGCAACGCTGCGCCACGCCAAGGCGCACGGCCAGCACGTGCTCTCCATCGTCAACGTGGCGACCTCGACGATCGCGCGCGACAGCGACGTGGTAATGCCGACGCTCGCCGGTCCCGAGGTCGGCGTTGCCTCGACCAAGGCCTTCACCTGCCAGCTTGCCGTGCTGGCCTGCCTCGCGATCGCCGCCGGGCGCGCCCGCGGCGTGCTTTCGGAAGAAGACGAGCACAAGCTCGTGCGGGCGCTGATCGAGGTGCCGCGCCACATGACGGAAGCGCTCGCGCTCGAACCGCAGATCGAGCGGCTCGCCCGTGACATCGCGAAAAACCGCGACGTGCTCTATCTCGGCCGCGGCACCAGCTATCCGCTCGCGCTTGAAGGCGCGCTGAAGCTCAAGGAAATCTCCTACATCCACGCCGAGGGCTATGCCGCCGGCGAGCTCAAGCACGG
>CAZTTL010000092.1:0-12326 GCA_964616635.1 uncultured Rhodoplanes sp.
GCCGCCGCCAATCGCGCAGCTTTATTGATGATTCAATTGCTATCCTTTTGTCGCTCCGATCATTAATGATTTTCGCCGACAACAGAGTTCACCCGAGCGAACTAGTCGCCGCTCTCGCCCTTGGGGTTCGAGGGACCGGCGCACAACGCGGGATAAAGTAGCGGCACGCGAACGAGGCAAGGCTTAGATGGGTGGTTCGATCGAGTGGCTGGCCAATCCCATCGTTGAGGATTTGATCCAGCGATTTCCCTTACCGATCGCCCTGATGAGCAATTCGGGCGGCGCCGTGGTCCTCAACAATCAATTCGAGAAGACATTTGGACGCGATGGGTTCGATTCGGCCCTGCGGCAAACATTGAAACGCGAATCTGATCCCGGATGGCGAACCGTCCACCTGCACGACCGCAAGCGCGGCGAGATCGACGTCGAGGCGCAGGTGCTTCGCTGGCGTGGCGATTCGATGTTGATTCTGAATGATGCAGCGGATTCGACGTTGCTACGGCAATTGGAGCAGCTTCGAGGACGCGTAACCGAGCTCGAAAGGCGCAGCTCCACCGATCCGCTGACCCGCCTGTGGAACCGCGCTCATCTTGATCGCGTGGTCCGCGCCGAGCTCGATCGCAGTATGAAGTACCAACAGCCGGTCTCACTGATCTTGCTCGATATCGATCATTTCAAGGTCGTCAATGACAATTTTGGACATCCGGCAGGCGACTCGGTGCTTTGCGAGCTCGCCGAGGTGATCGCTGGCGCAGTCCGCTCGATAGACACGCTGTTTCGTTGGGGCGGTGAAGAGTTCGTGGTGATGGCGGCATCGACCGGCTATCGCGGAGCCGCAGCATTAGCCGAGCGGATACGCACCGAGATCGAGAGACATCACTTCGCCGGTGTCGGATCGGTAACGATCAGTCTGGGCGTAGCCGAGCATATGGCACCGGAGAGTGCGGATATCTGGTTTAACCGCGTGGATGTGGAGCTTTACCGGGCCAAGAAATACGGTCGCAATCGCGTCTGTGTGGATCGGCAGGGCAGTTCCGACGTGTGGGCTACCCAGAGCCTTTCCGTCATCCGTCTGGTCTGGCAGGAAGCGTATGAATGCGGCCAGCCCAAGATCGACAGCCAGCATCGCGAGCTGTTCGAGTTGGCGAATGTCCTGCTCGACGCATCCTTCAAAGCCGAGTCGGAACCGGCAGCGCTCGGCGAAGCGCTGGACGATCTACTGGCGCATATCGTGCAGCACTTCGCCGACGAGGAGGAACTGCTTCAGCAGCATCATTATGACGACTTTGTGCTGCACCAACGTGCGCATCGCCAGTTGCTCAGACGGGCAGAACGGCTGAAAAACGCCGTCGCCGCCGGCGAGACAACGCTGGGAAATCTGGTGGAATTTCTCGCCAACTCCGTCGTCGCCCAACATCTCTTCAAGGCAGACCGCGATTACTTCCCGCTGTTCGAAAAGGAGACGTGAGCGGTGCGTGAGCCCGCGCCCTCGCGCGCCGAGCCTCGCATGGCGTGGCCCGGCGTCTTCGCCAGCACGACCCTAATCCGTCAAGGCGACGCCAACCTTCCTTCTTGGCCGAGCATCGGAGCGGGCGTTTGCACCGATGAAGCACCGATCGCGCTGATCTTGTCGGCAATTCCGATTTGACCGGAAGCGCGCAACGATGTGGTCGAGGGCGCCGTGTGTATGGTAGGCCTCGTATTCGCGGCGACAATCCCTCGGCGCTCGCGCTATAAAGCAGTGCGTTTGGAGCGTCTGCGCGGCCCTCGGTTTTCCGTGATTTGCGAGCAGATAAAGTGGGCTGGGCAGAGGAGGACAAAATCATGCGTCGGAGCGCTGTTCTGCTGGCTATCCTCGGCGGCGTTTTGCTTCTCGGCCTTAAGCCGGCCGTCGCGCAAGGCTTTCCGCTCTATCCTTGGTGCGCTTATTACAATGGCGGCAGCCGCGGTGGGGGCTCGAACTGCTACTTCTCGACCTACCAACAGTGCATGGCGGCCGTCAGCGGCGTTGGCGGGGCGTGCAACGTCAATACCTGGTATGAAGCCTACGGATCCTACTACTCCTTCGGCAGTGCCGCGCGTCCCCGCAAATACCGCAGACGCTAGAGGAAATTGAGATATTGCGGTGACGTGGCCTCGCGCATCGCCAAGGTCGTCTCCAATCGTTAAGCAGAATGCATCAGCGCAATATCGCAGTCATTGGCCTCGGCTATGTAGGCATGCCGGTCGCCGTCGCTTTCGCGCGAACCGGGCGCAGCGTCATCGGTTTCGATACCAACCCGCAGCGCATCCGCGAGCTGCGCGACGGGCATGACCGGACGCGGGAGGTCAGCGCGGACGAGCTGAAGCTGCCGGGGCTTCAGGTGACCGCCGATGCCGCTGCGCTGAAAGCGGCCGACTTCTTCATCGTCACCGTTCCGACGCCGATCAATGCCGAGAAGCGGCCTGACCTGCGCGCTTTGTTGTCCGCCTCGCGCATCGTCGGCGCCGCGCTCAAGTCCGGTGACATTGTGGTCTACGAATCGACGGTCTACCCGGGCGCGACCGAAAACGAAGCCGTGCCTGTCCTCGAGCAGGCGTCGGGCCTGCGCTTCGGCCACGACTTCGCAGTCGGCTATTCGCCGGAGCGCATCAATCCGGGCGACCGCAGCCATCGGTTCGAGACGATACGCAAAGTGGTGGCGGCGAGCGACGCGCGCGCGCTCGACATTGTCGCGGATGTTTACGGCGGCGTTGTCACGGCCGGCATCTATCGCGCGCCCAACATCCGCACCGCCGAAGCCGCAAAGGTGATCGAGAACACCCAACGCGATCTGAATATCGCGCTGATGAACGAGCTGTCGGCGATCTTCCACAAGCTCGATATCGACACTCACGATGTGCTCAGCGCCGCCGCGACGAAATGGAATTTCATGCCGTTCACCCCGGGCCTCGTCGGCGGCCACTGCATTGGCGTCGACCCCTTCTACCTGACGCACCGCGCCGAACAGGTCGGGCATCATCCCGAGATCATTCTTGCCGGCCGACGAATCAATGATGGCGTCGGCTTCCGCATCGCCCAGCAATGCGTGCGCATGCTGATGGCCCGCAACGACGGTGCGACCGATCTCGGCGGCCCGGTCACGGTGCTTGGACTGAGCTTCAAGGAAAACGTGCCGGATATCCGCAATACGCGCGTGATCGACGTCATTCGCGAGCTCGAAACCTTCGGCATCGAGGTGCAGGTTCACGATCCGGTCGTCGATGCAGGCGACGCCGCGGCGGAATACGGCTTGACGCTGCGATCACAGGACAGACTGCAACCAAGCTCGGCCGTCATCCTTGCCGTCGCTCACAAGGCCTTCATCGACCAGGGTTGGAATTTCATCGCCGGGTTGCTGAGGAACAGACGAGGGATCGTCCTTGACGTCAAGGCCGCGCTCGCGCGGGATGGCTGCCCGCCGGGAATCGAGCTGTGGCGCTTGTGATTGGCTGTGCGGCAGCCGGGCGGGCCGTCGGATCGCGTGCATCGACGCTTCCAACATGGTAACGGAGGAGGTGGCGTCGACCGCGTCGACCGCCGCGGGATCTCACATTCGGCCACGCTGTGCCGGTCGTTTTGTTGGAGGGGTGATCGGCCGGCGGTCATCGTTCAAGTCGCCGCCGGTCCGGAGCAGGATGCATGCACGGGCATGCCAGACGCGCGTTGGAGCTGCGGCACCGAGTCTACGAACTCCTGGAGCCCGGCCCAGGCTCTGGCCGCGCCGGCCTGATCATCGAGCGATTCCTGGTTATTCTTATCGTCCTCAATCTGGCGTCGGTGATCCTCGAATCGGTCCCTGCGCTCGCCGCTCGGTATTGGATCGTTTTTCAAATCATCGAGTTCGTATCGCTTGCGGTGTTTTCGATCGAGTATTTCGCCCGCATCTGGACGGCACCGGAACATCTGCGCGACGACAAAGTCTCGGCGGCGCAGGCGCGCCTGCGATTCATTTTCAGCCCGGTGGGCCTGATCGATCTCTTGGCGGTCTTGCCGTTCTGGTTCGCCTTCAGCGTGCCCGAGGATTTCCGCATCGTATTGGTTCTGCGCATCATCCGTTTTCTTAAGCTCGCGCGCTATTCGCCCGGCCTGCGCTCGCTCTTTGATGCGCTTGCGGCAGAGCGCCGGGCTTTGACCGCCTGCCTCGTCATTTTCCTGGGTGCTGTTCTTTTTTCCGCGGCGCTGATGCACCTCGCCGAGCGCGGCGTCCAGCCCGCCAAGCTTGGCACGCTGCCCGATGCGATCTGGTGGGCCTTCGTCACGCTCGGCACCATCGGCTACGGCGACGTCGTGCCGCTGACCTATCTCGGTAAGGCGATCGCCGGTCTCACCATTCTGGCCGCGATCGTGATGATCGCGCTGCCGGTCGGTATCATCGCGACGGCCTTTTCAGAGGAAATCCATCGGCGTGATTTTGTCGTAACCTGGGACATGGTCGCGCGTGTGCCGTTGTTTGCCGAGCTCGACGCCGCCGAGATCGCCGTCGTCATGCGGCTGCTGCGCGCGCAGGTGATCGAGCCTGGCGCGGTGATCTGGCGGCGCGGCGATCCGGCCCATTCCATGTGCTTCATCGCGCGCGGCACCGTCGACATCGATCGCAAGGAGCGCCGGGTCACCCTCGGCCCCGGCCATTTTTTTGGCGAGCGGGCGGTGCTGCGACGCTCGCGTCGGTCGGCGAATGTCTTTGCCATTACCCGCGTCAATCTTCTGGTGCTGGATGGCGACGACCTGCATGGCCTGATGGAACGAAACCCGCGCATCGCCGAGCGCATCCATGCCGTCGTGCGCGAGCGTCATGGCGCCGACGCGCTCAAGAGCGACATGGTGCCGGACGACATCACGCGCGGCGGTCCGCTGCTGAGGTGAGATTCAGTCTGCGAGCGAATTGCAATCAGGCACGATGGCCGCGAAGCGGTCGGCGAGCGCCGCCAACGCGTTGCGCTGGACATCGGCGGCGGCGATCGTTTCCCCGCTGAGTGGATCGGCGAGATCACGGGTCGCCGTTGCGCTGGCGATCACGGTGGCCGACAGACCAAGATCAATCGCCCCGCGCGCCGTCGCCTCGACGCACATATGCGTCATGAATCCCACCGCAATGATCGCCGGCCGATGCAGCGCATGGACGCGGTCGGCGAGGTCGGTGCTCGCAAATGCATTGGGCAGACTCTTTGTGAGAACCGGCTCGCCGGGAGCCGGGGCTGCCGGCGCCGCGATGTCGACGCCGCGCGACCCGGGCACGAACACTTTGCCCGCCTTGGCATGATGCACAATGTGGATCACCGGGGTGCGCAGGCCGCGCGCCCGCTCCAGCAGGCGGCCGATCTCATCGAGCGCGGGGTCGGCATTGGCGAGCTTGAGGAGGCCGTCAACATATTCCTGTTGCGCATCGATGACGACGACGACGGCTTGGGAGAGCCGCGCCGGCTTAGCCGTGACGCCGGCAAGTTCGAGCAAGGTTTTCGGACGCATCGGAGGTCCTGCGCTTAAAGTCGTTCCCGTGGCGCAGATTGAGATCGCCGCGCCCGCCCGTGACGGACGTCGTTTCGGCAGGACGCTGCAGGCGGTCAAGATGCCCGTCGTCGCGGACAGCAGCCGACGCAACCAGCAGACGCATAGCGAACCGGCCTGACAATAGCACCGCGCCGCAGAACGATTCATGCTGAGAGCTGGTGAAACGCCACTCAGACTGCGCGGGAATTAATCAGAAAAAGCCTAACAGGATCGCAGCGAGGAAACCGATTGCCGCCCACGTTGCGATGTAGTTGAGTTTGACCGAAAGCCCCACGGCCACGCTCCTTTGGATTTTTGTGCGGCCTTTTATAGCAAAATCACAGCGCGCAGCGAAGCAAGAAACATTTTGCACCGCACACTTCCGTGGCCTCCATTTGTTGCACCGCAACCAATTCAAACATTGCCACGTCAGCCCCTCAACGCACCTCGACTGCAATCGTCTGTTGGCGGACCGGAGGTCCTTCCCATGGCCGGCTATTGACGAAAAGCAGGCGTGCGCGGCCAGAGCGCATGCCCTCGACCGACCAGCGATGAAGACCCGGCGCCCCGACCAAAGGCTGACCCGACTGCGGCCGCGAGAACCCCAGATCGGTGATATTGACGATGGTGGCATTGGTGCTGCCCTGCGGATCGAAGCGCCATACATAGCCGGTCGTCGGGTTCTCGCTGAGCGAGATGATGGTGCGCCCGCCCGGTGTCAGCTGAACCGGGCTGGTCTGCGCCAAGGCGGTGGTGGCGCTCAGCGCGACGAAGGCGGCGGTTAGCGCCGCCGAAGCAGCCATGCCGAAAGGATGAGGTTTTATGGCCATATCCGATATCCTGATGCTCGCGCCGCCGGGTGCGACTTTATCGTTTTCATGATTACGCATGTGACTTTGCCAGCGCTTCCTCGACAAACCGTGCGGCTTCCAACGCAGAGCGATCGCGCGCAAAGCGCCCGACGATCTGCACGCCGAGCGGCAGGCCGGACGCATCGGTAAGGCCGGGTATGTTGACGCAGGGCGCGCCCATCAACGTCCATAGCCGGTTGAAGGTGGCGAGGCCGGTCGAACGCAGCGTCTTCGGCGCTGCTCCGGGCGCTGAGGGAGTGAGCAGCACGTCGGTTTCGTTCATCAGATCGGCGAGCGCCTGGCGGGCGCGTCGTGCCGTCCGTCGTGCGCTGTCGTAATCGTCGGCGGTGACCGCGGCCGCCTTGTCGAGCATATCGCGCAGCAACGGCCCGAGCGCCCCACGGTAATGATCGTATTCGTAGGCGAGCGCGCGGTAGGCCTCGTAGTCCTGGATCGTGCCGTGGGCGCGATACGCATCCTCGAAGATGGGCGGTAGCCGCACTTCCCTGACGGTGGCGCCGGCGGCGCTCGCCGCGCGCGCGGCCTGCTCGACCGCATGCTGCATCGCCTCGCTGGCTTCCGCCCAGACATGCGTTCGCACCAGCGCGATCCGTGGCGCCGCAGGTGCCGCATGATCGATCCGCAGGTCGCGCGCCGTGATCGCAGCCGCAGCAAAGGCCGCATCGACCACGCGGGCGGCGAAAATACCCGCCGTGTCCAGCGACCACGCAAAGGCCTTGCAGCCCACCATCGGCAGCAGGCGGAATGACGGCTTGTAACCCGTGACACCGCAAAAGGCGGCGGGGCGCACGACGGAGCCGGCGGTCTGGGTCCCGATCGCGATCGGCAGCATGCCGGCAGCGACCGCAGCCGCCGAGCCCGAGGATGATCCGCCGGGCGAATGCTCATGATGATGCGGATTGCGGGTGTGCGCCGGGTCAACAAAAGCGAGCGGCGTCGTTACCGTCTTGCCGAGAATAAGGCCGCCGGCGCGATCAATCATCGAAACAAGCGCAGCGTCGCTGCGCGGCCGGTAACCGGCGTGGATCGGGGAGCCGTAAGCGGTCGGCAGATCGGCGGTGTCAAACAGATCCTTCACCCCGATCGGGAGCCCGCGCAGCGGCGCCGCCATCAATACTTTATCGGATTCACGCGCCCGCAGCCTTGCCCGTTCCACGTCTAGTTCGGCGAAGGCGCCGATGGCTGGCTCGTGTGCCGCGATCATCGCGGCACAGGTATCGATAAGTTCGGACGGAGTCAGTTCGCCGGCTTCGATGCGGCGCGCGAGGTCGAGCGCACGAAGGGGCTTTGCAGCAACTTGCGGCACGAAGTTTTTCTCCAAATGAAACTGTCGAGGCAAAACGCTGATCGCTTAAGCCACCCAACAGGAGAAGACAACCGGATCGCGCAGCCCCCGATGGATCCGGGCGGTGAGGGGATTAACCATGTCCAGCAAGCCCGCGCTACGAATGAGTAACATTGAAGCATCGTTAACGGACTCGCGCACAATGTCCGGGAATGACGCGCGGCATTCGTTTGTATCTCGTCGGATCGCTCGTCCTTGTTTCGCTCACCGGCTGCGGGATCGGTTTCTTTGCGCAGCGCGAGGCATGGCGGCACGAGGCCGAAACTCAGTGCCTGAAATCCGGGGCCGTCAAGGAAGGCCCCGGGATGGTTCTGCTGCCGTCGATTACCGGACCGGGAATTTGCGGCGCCGATTTCCCGTTCAAGGTTTCAGCATTGGGACCTGCGGCCGGAGACTCGGCGCTCGGCTATACCGACGACCCGTTGCGCCCGCCGGGCACCATTGGCGGCGCGCCGGCGCGCTTCCCGCCCCCGCTCTATTCACCGGCACCGCCACAGCGCGTGGAGAGCCGTGAACTGCGCCCGCTCGACCTCACCCCTCCAGGGGTAACTGCTCCCGCGCCGATCAGCGCCAATCCTCCGCCGCGCGCAACGGGGGCCACGTCCGCGCCCTATCCGCCCGCGTTCCCGCCCGGAGGGGAAGCGGTGCCGGTCGCACCCTCCCGCGCGCAGCCGGAGACGACGGTTGCCGTCACGCCGGCTGCCACACTCGCCTGCCCCGTGGTTTCCGCGCTCGATCGCTGGGTCATCGAATCCGTCCAGCCCGCAGCACGGCGCTGGTTCGGTCAGCCGGTGGTGGAAATCAAGCAGATATCCGCTTACTCCTGTCGCGGCATGAACGGCAATTCGCACGCCCACATTTCCGAGCATGCCTTTGGCAACGCGCTCGACATTGCCGGCTTTGTCCTCGGCGACGGCCATGTGGTGACGGTGCGGCAGGGCTGGCGCGGCACACCCGAAGAGCAGGGCTTCCTGCACGATGTTCAGAGCGGTGCTTGCCAGATGTTTATGACCGTGCTTGCACCCGGCTCCAATCGCTTCCACTACGATCACATGCATCTCGACCTGATGCGGCGCAATAGTGGACGAAGCATCTGCCAACCCGAGGCGATACCCGGTGAGGTTGTCGCCGCTCGTGCCCGTGGTCGCAGAAGCTATGCCGGCCGGCATCCCGGTAACTATGGCACGACGGGTGCCATCGGCTCACGTGCTAAGCATCACGCCTCCACGCGCCTTCCTGATGCCCAATTCAAGGACGACCGAAGCAAGGCTGTCGCCATCCCCGGCGAGGACTGACCGGCTTGGTACTGCCGGTACTACCTTCCTCGGCTAAGACATGTGGGCTACAAGGATGGGCAGAATGAGCCGCAGGCGCAATCAACGCACGTGTTGATTTGGACGCGACGGAGGGCAACACAGATTGTCGGTCACCGTGTTCGGCAAAGAGCCCTGGGAAGCGCTGCGATCCTTGTGCCGCCCGGTACCGTTGCGTGTTGCGCTCGCGCTGATGGCACTTGGTGTTTTACTGCCGAGCATCATTTTCTTCGTTCTCGAATATCGCACCGCTATGGGCGATAAGAAATCCGACATCCGCGCCTTTGGTGCCTTGTTATCGCGCGCCATCGGCGATGACATTCGTCGTGAAGTTGCCATCAAACGCGCCCAGCTCTCCGCCTTGGCGACCTCCCCCGAACTGCGCATTGATGACCTTTCCGCCTTCCAGGAGCAGGCAACAAAAGCGGCGCAGTCGTTTTCGGGATGGATCACGCTGCTGACAGCAGATGGCCAAATTCTGTTCAGCACGCAGGGCTCGTCGACCTCCTCGACGCACCCCGCGCAAAACCTTTCTCTTATTCGCGACGTCTTGCGCTCGGGACACTGCAGGACCAGCAATCTCTATCGTCCGGCACCATCCGAACATCTCACCGTCTCGGTCCTGTGTCCCGCGCATGGCACGAGCTATGTCCTCGCCGGCAGCCTGCCGCCCGATTATCTGTGCACTGTCGTGCGTAAGGAGACGCCTCCCGGCTGGCTCACGACGCTGATCGACGGCGATGGCCATGCCGTCGCGCGCAGCGACTGCGCGACCAGCGTCGTCGATATGCGAGTGTCGCCGATGGCGCGGGAGCGCTTGGCGCGCGCCGATGATGGCTGGATGACCTTGTCGCTCGACGACACCGAGGCCTATGGCGCCTGGCATCACCTCGCCAATGGATGGACCGTGCTGGCGGCGGTGCCGCGGGCGACGATGGAAGGCCCGATGCGCCGCTGGCGCACCCAGATCTTATGGAGCCTCCTCGTATTCTCAGGCTTGGCCTTCATTTCCGCGGCGCTGGTCGGCGAGTGGATCATCCGCTCGATCAAGAGCCTCTCGCGCGCAGCGGCCGAGATCGGCGCCGGCCGCACGGTCGAACCGTCCCGTTCGAGCATTGCCGAGGTCGGGGCGGTCAGCGCGGCGCTCGCACAGGCGTCACAGGACCGGGCACGCAGCGAAATCGCCAATGCCCATCTCGCCGCCCTCGTTACTTATTCCGGCGATGCGATCATGAGCGTGTCGCTCGACGGCGCCATTCTGAGCTGGAATTCCGCTGCCGAGCAGCTTTACGGCTTTACGGCCGCCGAAGCGATCGGGCGCCAGCAGGCCGATCTCATTCCCGCGCACCGGCTCAAAGAGCTCGATGAGAAACTCGCGGCCGCGCGCGCCGGCCGCAGCCTGCGGCTCGAGACCGTGCGCCGCCGCAAGGACGGCAGCCTCGTCGAAGTTTCCCTCGATGCCGGCCCGATCCGCAACGCCGAGGGCGAACTGGTCGGCATCTCGGTGATCGCCCACGACATCAGCCAGCGCAAGCGCAACGAAGAACATATGGAATTCGTGATGCGGGAACTGTCGCATCGCACGAAAAACCTGATCACGGTCATCATTGCCATGGCGCGCCGTACCGCCCGGCAGAGCGGCGATTTCCACTACTTTGAAGAGAAGTTCACCGGCCGCTTGCATGGCCTCGCCCGCTCGCACGACCTCTTGGTCCAGACCGATTGGATGGGGGCCTCGATCGACGAACTGGTACGCTCGCAGCTCTCGCCCTTCATCACTGATCCGGCTTCCCTGCAGACCAGCGGCCCCGAGCTGCTGCTGCGCCCGGAGGCCGTACAAAATCTCGGCTTCGCGCTGCATGAGCTCGCGACCAATGCCAACAAGTTCGGCGCGCTCTGCCAGCCCGGCGGACAGGTCGAGTTCCGCTGGGAGGTCACCGCGAATGGCAACGGCGAGCCGCGTATCCGCATGCAGTGGAGCGAGACAGGCGGACCGGAGGTAGCACAACCGACGCGCAGCGGTTTTGGCTCCACGGTCATTCAAAAGCTGACTGAAGCCTCGCTCAATGCGAGAGTGACCACGACCTTCGAGCGCGCCGGATTCCGCTGGGAAGTCGACATGCCGGCCAACGAGATTTTAAGCGAAGGCGATGTCGCAGTATCAGGCCTGCTGGCGACAGCCGCCTCGATGCAGCGCATGCATTGAGGCACGCTCCTTAGAGCATTTTCCGGCGAAGTGGACGCCGGTTCGCCGCAGAAAATGCGACCACTCAAAGAGAAATAAAGCGAAATCCGATTCCGTTAGGTCGGATTTCGCTTTAGGCGCCCTCCTCGCCCTCATCGTCGCCGCTGCCGTCGTTTCCTTCACCGTTGCCGTTGCCGTTGCCGTTGCCATTTTCGCCGCCGTCCTCCTCGGACAAGCGCTCGACAGAAACGACATGTTCGCCCGCGTCCGTATCGAAAATGATCACGCCTTGCGTGCTGCGGCCCTTGATCGAAATTTCCGAAACCCCGCAGCGGATGAGCTGGCCGCCGTCGGTCACCAGCATAATTTCGTCGGTCTCCTCGACCGGGAACGACGCGACAAGCTTGCCAATGCGTGGACGGATGCCGCTGCGCGTACGGTTGTCCATGGCGACGATGCCTTTGCCGCCGCGCCCGGTGGTACGATACTCGTAGGACGAGGTGCGCTTGCCGAAGCCGCGCTCCGAGACCGTCAGCACGAACTGCTCGGCGGCCGAAAGTTCGACATAGCGCTGCTCGCCAAGCTCGATTGCGTCGCCTGACGTTTCGCGCTCGCTCTCCGCTTCGTCGGCCCCCTCCCCACTCTCGACATCGAGGCCACGCCTGACCGCGCTCGCACGCCGGAGATAGGCCTCACGTTCTTCCCCATCCGCATCGACGTGGCGCAGAATCGATAGCGAGATCACCCTGTCGTTCTTCCCCAAGGCGATCCCGCGCACGCCCATCGAGGTGCGGCCGGTAAACACCCGCACATCGGTGACGGGAAAACGGATGCACTGGCCGTGCGCCGTGGTGAGCAGCACGTCATCCTGGTCGTTGCAGATCTGCACATCGACGATCGCCTCGCCCTCATCGAGCTTCATCGCAATGATGCCGGAGCGGCGCACGTCGGAAAAATCGGAGAGCTTGTTGCGCCTCACCGTGCCGCTCGTCGTCGCGAACATCACGTCGAGCTCGGCCCAGGTGCTTTCGTCCTCGGGCAGCGGCATGATGGTATTGATGCGCTCGTCCTGCTCGAGCGGCAAGAGGTTGATCAGCGCCTT
>CAZTTL010000093.1:0-12165 GCA_964616635.1 uncultured Rhodoplanes sp.
GAATTATGTCGCTGGATTCCCGCTTGCGCGGGAATGAACGGAACAACCTGCTTAGGGGCGATTGCCGAATCGACAGGTCTTGGCGCGTCCCGAGCAGGCCGCGCGACCGACCGAAGGTAAACCATGACGACAGACCGCCAAACTACTGATATTGTTGTTGAACCTGAGGCTGCCACGGCGCTGGCGCCGGCCTTGCAGCCGGAACCGGTGGTTGCTGCGATCCGGACCAGTCGCGAGCGCTTCTTCAATCGCGAGCTCTCCTGGCTCGCCTTCAACCGGCGGGTCATCGAGGAGGCCGAGAACCCCAACCATCCCCTGCTGGAGAAGGTCCGCTTCCTCTCCATCTCGGCGAACAATCTCGACGAGTTCTTCATGGTGCGCGTTGCCGGCTATATCGGTCAGGTCGAGGCCGGCGTCACCTCGAAGAGCCCGGATGGGCTCGCCCCGCGCGAACAGCTTGTCCGCATCAATGAGGCGGTGGCCTCGCTCGCCTTCGACCAGCAGCAGCGCTGGCTCGAACTGACGTCGGAACTCGCCGCCGCCGGGATCGTGTTTGTGGAAAACGACCAGCTCAAGAAAGCTGATCGTCAATGGCTTGAGGACTACTTCCTGCATCGGATCTTCCCGGTGCTGACGCCGCTCGCGATCGATCCCGCCCACCCATTCCCGTTCATTCCGAATTTCAGCCTGTCGCTGGCGCTGCAGCTTTCCCGTACCCGCGATGGCCGGGCAATGAATGCGCTGATCCGCGTGCCGCCGAAGGTCGAGCGGTTTATCCGCCTGCCCGGCGACCCTACCGAAGGTACCCGGCTGGTGACGCTCGAACATGTCATCACCCTGTTCATTCCGCGCCTCTTCCCCGGCTACACGGTGAAAGGGCATGGCGGCTTCCGCGTGCTGCGCGACTCCGAAGTGGAAATGGAGGAAGAGGCGGAAGATTTGGTGCGACTCTACGAGTCGGCGTTGAAGCAGCGGCGTTTAGGCTCGGTGATCCGTCTCGAAGTGGACGCAGCCATGCCGATCGAGCTGCGCCGCTTTGTGCAGCGCGCGCTGGCGGTGGAAGACGACGAGCTGTTCGTCATCGACGGGTTTCTGGCGCTGGCCGAGCTGTCGCAGCTGTCCTCGCTCAAACGGCCCGATCTCGAATGGGGGCCGTTCAAGCCGCGCTTTCCCGAGCGTATTCGCGACCATGCCGGCGACTGCTTTTCCGCCATTCGGCAGAAGGACCTGATCGTTCATCACCCCTATGAGTCGTTCGACGTCGTCGTCCAGTTCCTGCAGCAGGCGGCCCGCGATCCGGATGTGGTTGCGATCAAGCAGACGCTCTACCGCACCTCCAAGGACAGTCCGATCGTGCGCGCGCTGGGCGAAGCCGCAGAAGCTGGCAAGTCGGTAACCGCAGTCGTCGAGCTAAAAGCCCGCTTCGACGAGGAAGCCAATATTCGCTGGGCGCGCGGCCTCGAACGCGCCGGCGCCCAGGTCGTGTACGGCTTCATCGAGCTGAAGACGCATGCCAAGCTCTCGCTGGTCGTGCGCCGCGAGAGCGGTACGCCGGTGTCCTACGTGCATACCGGCACCGGCAACTACCACCCGGTGACCGCGCGCATCTATACGGATCTGTCGTTCTTCACGGCCGACCCCGCGATCGCACGCGACGTTGCCCGCATCTTCAATTTCATCACCGGTTATGCCGAGCCTGCGGGGCTCGAACGGATGGCAGCCTCGCCGATTAACCTGCGGGCGCGCATTCTCGAACATGTCTCACAGGAAATCGCTCATGCCCGCGCCGGCCGGCCGGCGGCGATCTGGATGAAAATGAACTCCCTCGTCGACCCCGGCATCATCGACGCGCTCTACGAGGCCTCGCAAGCGGGCGTGTCGATCGATCTCGTGGTGCGCGGCATCTGCTGCTTACGCCCCGGCGTCAAAGACCTCTCGGAGAATATCCGGGTGAAATCGATCGTCGGACGCTTTCTTGAGCACAGCCGCATCTATGCGTTCGGCGGCGGCCACGAACTGCCGCATCCGAAAGCCTATGTGTATATCGCCTCCGCCGATCTCATGCCGCGCAATCTCGACCGCCGGGTCGAGGTGCTGTGCCCGATCCTCAATCCGACCGTGCACGAGCAGGTGCTCGATCAGATCATGATCGCCAATCTCAAGGACAACCAGCAGAGTTGGCTGCTCTTGCCCGACGGCACCTGGACGCGTATCAAGATCGCAGAGGGCGAGGAACCATTCAACGCGCACAAATATTTCATGACTAATCCAAGCCTGTCCGGGCGCGGCAAGTCACTCAAGGACTCCTCACCCCGCAGTCTGACGGCGCGGGGAGATCGTGGCTAGCCGAAGCCGGAAAACGCACAAAGCAGATGCCAAGGGCCGGCTCGACCACGGCCCGCCGATTGCCGTTATTGATATCGGCTCGAATTCGGTCCGTCTCGTCGTCTATGAAGGGCTGAGTCGCAGCCCGACACCGATCTTCAACGAAAAGATTTTGGCGGGGCTGGGCCGCGAGGTGCATTCCACGGGGCTGCTGGCGCCCGATGCGCTTGAGCGGGCCTTCGGTGCGCTGCGCCGCTTTCGCGCGCTTTGCGACGTGATGCAGGTGCGGCGCCTTTGGGCAGTAGCGACCGCCGCGTGCCGCGACGCTGACAACGGCCAGGAGTTTATCGGCGAGGCGGAGAAAATCTGCCGCTGCAAGATCGATATCCTCTCCGGCAAGCGCGAGGCGGAGCTCTCGGCGCTGGGCGTGGTCTCCGGCGTGTACGAGCCCGACGGCATCGTCGGCGACATGGGCGGCGGCTCGCTCGAACTCGTCGACCTGCACAATCGACGGCTGGGGGCGGCGACAACGCTGCCGCTGGGCGGCCTGGCCTTGCAGGACATGTCGGCCAAATCGCTGAAGAAGGCGGAAAAATTCATTGCGGCGACGTTGAAGGAGGTGCGGTTCCTCGGAGCCGGAAAAGGTCGCGACTTCTACGCTGTCGGCGGCACCTGGCGCGCGCTGGCCCGCCTGCATATGAACCAGAAGGGCTACCCGCTGCATGTGATGCAGGGCTACGCCATTCCGGCGAAAGAGGCGCTCGAATTCGCCCGGCTGGTCCACCGCGTGAACCCGGAAATCCTCTCCCAGATCGAGACCGTGAGCGACGCGCGGCGGCCGCTGCTCGGCTATGCGGCCTTGGTGCTGGAATACATCATTCGGTTTGCCAAGCCGCGCACGATCGTCGTGTCCGCGGTGGGCGTGCGCGAAGGCCTTTTGTATTCGCTGCTCAAGGAAAAGGAACAGAATCGTGATGCGCTGATCGCGGCGACGAGCAACCTCAATGTGCTGCGCTCGCGCTCGCCGGCGCATGGCGAAGAACTGATCCGCTGGACCGACCGCTTCATGGAGTCGTCAGGCATCGACGAAACGGCCGAGGAGAAGCGGTTGCGTCATGCCGGCTGCCTGCTCGCCGATATCGGCTGGCGCGCCCATCCCGATTATCGCGGCGAGCAGACGCTCAACGTCATCGCGCATGCGAGCTTTCTCGGCCTCGATCACCCCGGCCGCGCGTTTCTGGCGCTTGCGGTGTACTTCCGCCATGTCGGGCTGTGGGAGCGCGAGCTGTCGCCCCATGTGCGTGAGCTCGTATCCGCCCGCATGATCGATCGGGCCCGCGTGCTCGGGGGAGCGCTCCGCGTCGCCTATCTGATCTCGGCGGCCATGCCGGGCGTGCTCCCGCATGCGCCGCTCGCGGTCTTGCACGGACAGCTTGTCCTCAAGCTGAAGGAACGGGTTGCGGTATTGAACGGCGAACGGTTGAACAACCGCTTGCGGCAGCTTGGGCGCCTGATCGGCCGGGAATCAATCGTGGGGCTGGAGTGAACGGGGAGGCAGCTCGACTGCAACCACGTGATGATATTCGATCGCGAGCGCAAGCTCGCCATGCTTGAGCGCGAGCGCCCGCTCGCCGAACAGTTCCCGCCGCCAACCCCTCAACGCCCGCACATCGGCGTCATCTTTGGCGGCGATCTGCTCGAGATCGTCGACGGTTGCGATCACTTTGGCGGCGACGCCGTGCCGCTCCGCCGTCATCCGCAGCAGCACCTTCAAGAGCTCGACGGTCGCGCTGCCGTTTGGCTGCGGGCGCGCGCGTTCGAACCGCGGGAGCGTTTTGGGATCGCGCGCAATGCCGCGCTTGACCGCCTCGATCAGGTCAGGCCCCCATTTCGAGCGCTCGAAGCCCTTGGGCAGGGAGCGCAAGGATGCCAGCCGTTCCGGCGTCGTCGGCGCCTGGATCGCGATATCGCCGATTACCTCGTCCTTGAGCACACGGCCGCGCGGCACGTCGCGGGTCTGCGCCTCGCGTTCGCGCCAGGCGGCGACCTCGATCATAACGGCGAGTTCCTTCGGCTTGCGCGCGCGGCTCTTCAGTCGCTCCCATGCGGTTGCCGGATCGGCGCGATAGGTGTCGGGGGAGGTGAGGATCTCCATCTCCTCGTCCACCCAGTTGGCGCGTCCGCGCGCGGCCAGCGCCGCCGCCAGCGCTTGATAAACCTCGCGCAGATGCGTCACGTCGGAGATGGCATAGGTGAGCTGCGCCGGCGTCAGCGGGCGGCGCGTCCAGTCGGTGAAGCGGTTCGACTTGTCGAGCGTGTCACCGGTGATGCGATGCACGAGCTGATCGTAGGAGATCGCGTCGCCATAGCCGAGCACCATGGCTGCGACCTGGGTATCGAACAGCGGGCGTGGAATTAGCTTCGCCTGATTCCAGATGATTTCGATGTCCTGGCGCGCCGCGTGGAAAACCTTGGTGACGCGCTCGTTCGCCATCAGCTCGTAGAAGGGCGTGAGGTCGATATCCGCGGCGAGTGCATCGATTGTGACCGCCTCCTCGGGGCTCGCCATCTGGGCGACGCAGAGCAGGGGGTAATAGGTCTGTTCGCGCAGGAATTCGGTGTCGACGGTGATGAAAGCATGCCGTGCCATGCGTTCGCACACCGCGGCAAGAGTGGCACTGTTAGTGATCGGCTCAGCGGCGACAGGGTCGAGGCCGGACACTGCCGCATTACGCAGGCGCGAATTCTCGATCAGCATCGCCTTCGTCAAACGGTACTCACTCTGTCGGACAGCTTTCGCATCGGGGTGATTCTATCTTATTCACGCCATTGCCCTGCGTTGTCAAAGCATTCATCCGCCCGCGGCATTCGGGATTTCTTGTGGGGCTGGTCTTATGCATTGAGTTGCAAGGATTACGAGGCTGCCGCGTGCTCGTAAATATCTTCCTCCTGGGCACTGTGCAGGCGCACCAAAGCCTCGACTGATTCGATCACGCGCTGGGCATCGCGGACGAGATAGCGATCGATGTCCTGCACCTTTAATCCATCAGTCAGACGGTGAAGCAGGCGAGCGAGATGCATGATCTCCCGGTGCGCCCGGCTCATCGCGAAGAGCCCGTGGTGGTCGGGCAATATCTTGTCGAGGCGCGGATAGACGGCAGCCTCGTCGTTGCGCTCGTGCCGCACGATGTGGCCGGAAATGATGGTGTCAGCCTCGGCGATCAGCGCGCAGGCCTCCTCCGGGCCGGCATCGTCCAGCGCATCGGCGATGTTGCGCAACCGATCAAGGCTCTTGGCGAGGCGCTCATGGTCCTCATGCAGGTCGCGGGCGGTGGCCGACGGCAGGGTGTGGAGGCGGAGCGCGGCACCGCGTCCGGGCCCAAGCGCCCGCAGCGCGTTGAGGATGACCGCAACGTCGATTCCCTCTTGCAGGAGCGCCGCGGCAACCGGCGTGAGCAGTCCAAAGGCCGCCGCCACCATTGCAAGCCCGGACAGAGCCATGCCGACGATGATGCTCTCGATCGCGATGCGCCGCGCCCGCCGCGCAATGGTGACGGCCGTCGCGACCCGGTCGAGGCGGTCCACCAGGATGACGACGTCGGCAGCCTGGGAGGAGGCGCTGGCACCGCGGGCCCCCATCGCAATGCCGATGCTGGCGGCGGCGAGGGCGGGCGCGTCATTGATGCCGTCGCCGACCATCAAAGTGGGGTTCAGCCGTTGCTCGGTCGCGACCGCATCGACCTTGTCGGCCGGGGCCCGGTCGGCGAGGACCGCGTCGAGATCGAGGGCCGCCCCGATCGTTTCGGCCGCGTCGGCACGATCGCCGGTTACCATGATGATCCGTGCGATGCCGGCGGCGCGCAGCGTACGGATGGCGCGTGGCGTATCGCGGCGCAACTCGTCGGCAAGGAGCAGGGCGCCAATCGGTTGGCCGTCGCGCGCGACGAAGACGCTGAGTGCCGAGCGCCATGAGGCGCGCCGCAGCGCGCGGACCGCCCAGCCCGGAAGCCGGGCGGTGCCAAAGACGAAGGCCTGCGATCCGGCACGCAGGGATTGTCCCTCCACCGCTCCCTCCAGGCCGGATCCCAGGCTTTCCCGCACGGTTTCCGGGACGGTGAGGGTAAGTTGCCGTTCGACGGCAGTGCCAACGATCGCCATGGCGACCACATGATGCGATGCCTGCTCGAGGGAGGCGGCAAGGCGCAGCACCGTGTCGGCCGTCTCACCCGGTGCGGCTTCGATCGCCACCAGGCGGGCGCCGCCGACCGTCAGCGTTCCCGTCTTGTCGAACATCACCGTATGCGCGCCGGCAAGCGCCTCCAGCGCGCCGCCGCCTTTCACCAGAATGCCGTGCCGGGCGGCCTGGGAGACGCCGGCGATGAAGGCGACCGGCGCCGCCAGGATCAGCGGGCAGGGGGTTGAGGCGACCAGCACGGCAAGCGCGCGGATGGGGTCGCCCGACCACAGATAGGCCACGGCCGCGATGACCAAGGTGGCCGGCAAGAGCAGCAGCGCATAGCGGTCGGCGATGCGGATGAACGGCGCCTTCGCCGTCTGTGCCGCGGTGACGAGGCGGACGATGCCGGCATAGGTGCTTTCGCCCGCCGTCGCGCTGGCACGCATCTCGAAGGCTTCGCCGGCATTCACGGTGCCGCTACGCACCGCCTCGCCGGTGCGGTGCAGCACCGGGAGCGGCTCCCCCGTCAAAGCCGATTCGTCGATCAAAGCCTCGGCGCTTGCGGAAAGGCCATCGACGGGAATGATCTCCCCTGCGCGCACGAGAAGCATATCGCCGACGGCGATCGCTTCGCTCGGAATATCTTCGATCTGATCGTCACGCAGCCGGTGGGCGGTGCGCGGGGCACGGTCCGCGAGCGCCCGAAGGTCGCGTTCCGCCCGCGCCACGGCGATCGCCTCGAGGACGTTGCCGCCGGCATACATGATGGCGACGACGATCCCCGCCAGCGTCTCGCCGAGCGCCAGCGCCGCCGTCATGGACACGAAGGCGACCGCATCGACGCCCATCCGTCCGGCGGCGAGATCACGCACGATCCCGACGGCAAGCGCCGCGACCACGGGTACGGTGGCAAGGCCCCACACCCAGCTGGCTACATCGTTATGGCCACTAAAGGTTGCGGCAAGCCCCAGCACCAAGCCCGTGACCGCAACGGCGACAAGGCCATAGCGGGCAACGAACCGCATTATTTGCGTTTGCGAATGACTTTCGGCTGCGGGGTTCGGCGGAACTGGAAATGACTGAGAAGGAAGACGGTCTGTCGTATGCCGCGGGCTCATCACTTCGAAATATCTATACCATCGGGATAATTACAGCGTCGCGCCAGCGCAAGGATAGCGCTCAGATGCCGGAAATCGATCATGGCGGGCGAGGCGCTCGATTCGCCCGCTCAGGCTTGGCGAAGGGAATTTAGAAGGCAATGTAAGCGAACGGCGGCCGGACGGAAGGGGGTCGAAGGCGTGAAAGTATTTTCCGGCGAAGCATGTCCTCGGACTTGATCCGGGCGGAGACGGGTTCGGTGCAGAAAATTGCTGTCACGCTAAAAAACGACTTCCGCGTCCACCGGAGCAGAATTCGCCTTACCGGACCGGAAAACAAGGCTCAGGTATGCACATTTTGTAATGCGACGGGCTCAGACCCCGTCATCGTCCTTGTGGCGCGTGAGCGCCCAGTGCAGCACCTGCGCGCGCGACTGCAGACCAAGCCGTGCCAGAATTCCCGACACGTAGACTTTTACCGTGTTGAGCGACAGGCCGAGGTCATGGGCGATCTCGGCATTGGTCATTCCCTTCGCCATCAGCGCGAGCACTTCCATCTGTCGCTTGCTGAGCAGCGGATGCCGCGATTCCCTTGTCTCTTTGCGCTGGCTTTGCTCGGGAACCGGATGCATACGCTTGCCGCCCTCGTCAACCAAAGTGAGGAAGGCGAAGTCTGTCGTACCGGCGGGTGGAGCCGCTGACTGGGCAGCATGATTGCCAGTCGCGTCATCTGCTACCGCGTCTCTCTGGTACGTCGCGAATATCGATACCAGAACACTGACGTCGATATGCATCACCACAATATGGCCAGGTTTTTCCGGATGCGGAAAGGCGAGCAGCAGGAAGGAAGTCTTCTGACCGTCGCCGGAATAGATGAGCGACAGCCGATCGATCTCTCCGGACATTACCTGCGACAAGCCTCTGATCAGGCGCGGCGACAGCGGGTCAGCAAAAGCGCAATGACGAAGGTAGTTCTCGCCAATCCCATATTCGGGCAGCGCAAGGCCGGCCATTTCAGCATAGCGCTTCCATTGCTCGTTGACTGCGACAATGACGCCGAAACGGTCGAGGATTACGGCCTGCACAATAACGTCTTTGGCGATATCGCCAAGTAGTTGCGTGAGGAAAGGCGTATCTGGTGCTGCAGGAGCCATCGCCTCACCAATACTTTGTGCAGGGTGGCAGCCCGGAAAATAGTCGGCAGCGGATGAAAGGTCGCATTTCAAGACATGAAAAGACAGGGGAGGGCAGCAGGCTAAAAATTCCGGGGGCTGCTTATTAAAAAAGATCTGGGTCCGCACAAGTGCGGCGAGCATTAATTCCTGCAATTATATACATATCGCCGATACCCCTTTTCATTTGTTTTAAAAAATTCACATACAAACAAACTTGTAACTTGCCTAACCGCAATAGGGCAAGCCGGAGCTGTGACTGTCCCGAAAAAAACGTCGGCGATGTGGATTCTGGGTGAGCCGGATTGTAGCAACGATGCAAGCATTCGTTCGAGTCAGTGCATGTGCGTTTCTGAAGATCGATGCGGAAGCGGCGTGGATTCCGAATTCCCATCGCACTGCTTGCTGACGTAATTCTTGCGATGCTTTCCGGCAGTTTCGGATTGTCGCGGCGCCGCATAAAGGTTGTGAAAAAGGGGGCGAGCAATCTCAGGCTCGCATCTTATAATTCGTCCCTTATTGCGAGAGACATTACATAATTGCAACTGAATGGATTGAGAGGCGTGATTTAGAGTCCCCGATAGGGGATCAGGAAACCCCACGCCTTTAGAATTGCAATAAATTTGTACGGTTGATTCGTTCGTTCATCCTCGACAAAAACCTCAAACTTGGTTTTATTTTTCGTGAATACAACCACGTCAGTCGCTGCTCGCATGTCATTGGCCGCGAATGGGCGGCATGTGGATGAACTCCCAGGGACTCGGCAGCGGGCCGACGGGAACCTCGATCACCGTTGGCATATCGCGCCGCGCGAAGGCGCGGCGCAGCACCGCCCGCAGGTCATCAGGCGTGCGCGCGCGCTCGGCGGCCGCACCAAAACTTTCCGCAAACCGCACGATGTCGGGATTGACGAGATCGCAGGCGATCAGCCGATTCCCGAAGTTTTCTTCCTGGATGCGGCGGACATTGCCGAACGACCCGTCGACAAACACGATCGCGACGAGCGGGATGCGGTGCCGCATCGCGGTCGCAAGCTCGGTCGCCGTAAACAGGAATCCGCCGTCGCCATTGATCGACACGACCGGTGTGTCGGCGCGCGCGTGTTGGGCGCCGAGCGCCGCGGCAAAACCCCAGCCGAGCGGGTCCTGGTAGCCCGGAGATAAAAAAGTGCGCGGATGGTAGACCGGCATGGCAATCCGCGCGACGAAACCAAGCTGCGTCACCTCGTCGACAAAAATCCCCTCCTCCGGCAATTCGGCGCGGATGGCGTCGAGAAAGCCGAGTTGAGGTGCAAGTTTTTGCATGCGTCCGCGCCAGTGCGCCTGCCGCTCCACCATCTCGTCGTGGCGCGATGGCCGCCTCGCATTGTGCGCAGGGAGCACATCGATGAGGCGGCGCAGGATCGGCGCAGCATCGCCAATCAGGGCAACGGCCGGCGGATGCAGGCGCGCCGGCTCCTCGGGATCGGCGTCGACGCGGATAATGGCAAGATCGTCATCGATTCCCCATTGACGCAATTGGGTCAGCAGGCGGGTGCCGACGGCGAGCACGACATCGGCCTCGCCCCATAATTCGCGCCCGAGCGGCAGCGTCACGCTGAGCGGGTTGCGGCTGTCGAGCACGCCGCGGCCGCGGCGATAGGCGACGACCGGCGCCTGCAGCATCTCGGCGAGAATCGTCACCTCGGGTGACGCATCCTGCGCGCCGCCACCGCAGACGATCATCGGGCGTTTCGCGGCGCCGAGTTTCTGCGCGGCAGCGCTGATCGCTTCCTCGTCGAAGGCTGCCGCTGCCGCATCGCGCGGAGGGGAGAGGACGACCTCGCCGCTGCGCCCCCACATGTCGATCGCGCATTCGAGCGCCGCCGGGCCGGGCCGTCCGGTTGTCATGGCCGCCACGGCATCGGCAACAAGTGCGGAAGCTTCCTCTGGCGCGCGGATGCGGGCGGTAAAGTCGACGAGGCGCGTAATAATTCCGGCCTGGTCACGGATTTCATGGAGATGGCCGAGCCCACGGCCGATATCGGCCTCCGGGATTTGTCCGATCAGGGCAAGCACCGGGGCGTTCATCGAATAGGCGGTCAGCAGCGCGGTTCCGGTATTGAGAAGGCCGGGACCGGGCACGACGGCATAGGCCTGCGGCTTGCCGGTGGCGAGCGCGGCGCCGAGCGCCATCAGCGCGGCGCCCTGCTCGTGGCGCGAATGAACAACGCGAATCTGGTCCGATGCCTGGAACAGCGCATCGAACAGGTGATCGTTGTGTACGCCCGGCAAGGCATAGAGTGTATGGATGCCATGCGCGAGCAGCGAGGCGACGCTCGCCTCCGCAGTCGTCATATGCGTCATTGGGCTGCTGGGCTTATCGAGCTTGCGGACATTGCGCGACTTCCATAGCGCAGCTTGGCGCGCATGTCTGCCGCCACGACACCCGCTGTCCTGGTTTAAATACCAACGATCAGCCCCGCGCATTATCTGTGATCACCGTCACAGATCGGACGATTGCTCCTGACAGCGTCGAACATCAGCCCCACGACGCGACAACAAAGCTCCGATCCTCACGGCACAGCAACAGATGGAGCGACCAATGACCAAAGCCTTAATGATCGTTACGGCAGCCGTTGCGGCGGTGGCCCTTACCGCGCTTGCCTCCGAGGCGGGTGCGGGTGGTTTCCACAATCGGCCGAGCGGGGCGATCACGCTGGCGAAGCCGTTCAAGCTGGTCAAATGCCACAAATACGGCCGCGGTGACGGCCACGGCGGCATCAACTGGGTGACGATCTGTTCCTGAGGCCGATTTCGTCCGTTCATTCTGGATTGCAAAACCCTGATGCGTCGCAGCGTCGGGGTTTTTGCAGCTGATGGGATGTCGGCCGCGCCAGAGTGACCACGGTCGCGAATTCGCCGATCTTGCCTCAAACGGCCCGACACATTCTCCGCCACACGCGGCCAATCCCTGGATTCCGCCGGCCTGTTCGCCGTCTTGACAAGCGCAGCGCCGCCATGCGCTTGTGCCCGGATTCCTGCGGCCGAACCGCGTTCCACCAGCGTCGTGCCGCGCCCCTTCTTCATGGACCGCCATGCATCGCTATCGCTCCCACACCTGCGGCGAACTGCGCGCGAGCGACATCGGCCGCGATGTGCGCCTGTCCGGCTGGTGTCACCGCATCCGCGACCACGGCGGGGTGCTGTTCATCGATCTGCGTGACCAATACGGGCTGACCCAGTGCGTGGTCGATCCGGACTCGCCGGCCTTCGCGGTCGCGGAAAAGCTGCGCTCGGAGTGGGTGGTGCGGATCGACGGCAAGCTGCGGCTGCGCCCGGCCGGCACCGAGAATCCCGAACTGCCGACCGGCGCGGTCGAGGTCTATGCCAGCGAGATCGAGGTGCTCGGCCCG
>CAZTTL010000094.1:0-12036 GCA_964616635.1 uncultured Rhodoplanes sp.
CGGTGGTGATCATGTTGGCGACCAGCTTGGCCGAGATCGGCGTACGGCCCGATGCCCGGCGGTCCTGCCGGGCATAGCCGAAATAGGGCAGCACCGCCGTGATGCGTCGCGCCGAGGCGCGCCGCAGCGCATCGATGATGATCAGCAGCTCCATCAGGTGGTCGTTGGCCGGATACGAGGTCGACTGGATGACAAACACGTCGGTGCCGCGCACATTGTCGACGATCTCGACGAAAATCTCCATGTCGGCGAAGCGCCGCACCACGGCCTTGGCGAGCGGGATTTTAAGGTAGGCGGCGATTGCCTCCGCTAACCTTGGGTTGGAATTGCCGGCGACGAGCTTGATCGCTCCATTAATGCCAGCCATCCCTGCCTCCTGAACGCTCGCCTGGGCGACCATTTTCGCAACGCGGCATTGATTACAGGCAGGTTGCCGCCTTCGCAAGCCGAACGATTTGTTTTTGAGCGCATATTCAGCCTGATCGTCGATCGTTCGCGCGCCGAAAAGTACTACTGCATAACGATGTCGAGGCAGGGCGCCGCGGCGCTGCGGAGCTAATGCTCGGCGGCCATGGCAATGGCGCGGGCCGCCGGCGGCGGTGGTGCGGGCGGCGGCATTTCCCGCTCGCGCGAATGCAAATAGCTGACGAGCCGGTCCATTCCGGTGCGCGCGATCTTGCGGATCACCTGGTCATTGGCGGACGCCCAGGTGGTCCGACCGGCGCCGGTCATCGGCTCCTCGCCGGAAATGCGGAACGCGCGCCGCTGGTTGGCATTGTAGACGTCCCACACCCAATAGAGCACGGAACGCTTGCGATAGACGACGGTCGCCGCATAGACGCGGACCCGATAATGGGCCGGTGCGCCGCGCGAGACCACGGCAACCTGATGGGCATTCGCCTCCTCGGACAGGCTGCGCACCAGCTTGCCGTAGATGCTTTCCGGCGGACCGTCGATCGATTCGAAAGCGACAACCGGACCTTGCCCCGGCGCGGCGGCGAGCAGCGGCGCGGGCGTATTCGAACTCGTGGCGTTGCAGGCGGCACATCCGAGCGCCACGGCGGTCGCGGCGATGAGCGTGCGCACACGCAGATGCCAACACATCGGCCGCGCGCTGCCGCGCCGGTTCGCCCCGCCGTCCATGACACCCCCGCGGCTTGTGCGTAGGCCTGCGTGAAGGCCTCGCCGGCGGATCGGTCCGCCTCATGAGCCGAGTTCAAAATTTACCGTTCCGCCTGATCGCGGTCCAGCGTGAGTCCGTCAATCCGGAAGAAGCGCAATGGCGTTGAGGTGGCGGCCGTAATCCGCTTCACCCAAATGCGTCATCCGCCGGTAACTGTAGAACTTTTCGGCTTCGGCATAGGTGCAAACCCGGATGTCCTCGATTTGCATCAGCCCGGCTCGTTCGAGGCGGCGGGCGATATAGCCGGCGAGGTCGAACATCACCCGGCCGGGATTTTGTGAGGGCACGAAGAACTGCTCGTTGTCCGGGTGCTCTCCCACGAACTGGTCTACGACCTCGAGTCCGACCTCGTAATTGGGCTGGCGGATCAGCGGGCCGATCGCGGCGGTGATCCGTTCGCGCTCGGCGCCGAGCCGCTCCATCGCCGCGATGGTCGCATCGGTGACGCCGGCCAGCGCCCCGCGCCAGCCGGCATGGGCGGCACCGATCACCCCGGCCTCCGGATCGGCAAAAAGAACCGGGCCGCAGTCGGCGGTCGAGGCGGCGATCGCAAGTCCTACCTGGCGGGTCACGATGGCATCGGCGCGCGGCCGCGCCGAAGCGGGCCACGGTTTCTCGGCAACGACGACGTCGGGTGAATGGATTTGGTAGACGCTGAGCAGCCGGTCCGGCGTGACCCCGAGCGCACCGGCCATGCGGGCGCGGTTTTCCTCGACCAGTTCCGGATCATCGCGGGAGCCCACGCCAGCATTGAGGCTGGCATAGACGCCCTGGGATACCCCGCCGGCGCGGGTGAAAAAGGCGTGGCGGATCATCGGAAGTGCAGCGAGGGAACGGGCCTGAAGCATCATGGCGGGTCACTCGAATCCGGGAAGCGGCGCGAGCGCCGGATGCGCCAGCGCCAAAGCCTTGAACAGCGTTCCCATATCCGACGATCCGGCGCTGGTCAGGCGCGCGATCGCTTCATCGAGCGCGGCCGCCTTGGTCGGCGCCGCGGCCTTCAGCCGGGCGGCGCGCCTTTCGATGCCGAGCCGGCCCAACAGCTCGCCCTGGGTCACCGGGCCATAGGCGCGGGCGCCGGCGCGTTCCACCACCGCGCGCAAAGCGGCAAAATCGACATGGGCGGTGAGGTCCGCTTCGCCCGGCGCTTCCAGCACGTCGGCATAGCGGTGGCCGCGGACCGCCTGCAACGTATCGCCTAATCCGCTCTCGACGTGGCCGTAGTCGATGATCAGCGCCGCTCCGCCCTGCGTCAGGCGCGCGGCAAGCGCACGGGGAATGTCGGCGCAGCGCCACTCGAACACAGTGCCGGGTCCCGCCTGTTCGTCGAGATGCGCCGGCACCCGCGCCGCGATCGGCAGCGATGGGCTCGGCGCCGTGGCAAAGGCAAGCCGGCCCGCATCGTCAAGGCCGACCAGGCGCTCGTGCCAGCCCTCCGCGCTTTTCACCGCCTGGTGGATCGGCAGTGCGTCGAAGAATTCGTTGGCGAGAATGATCGAGACACCGTCAGGGACGTCGGCGAGGTCGCTGTGCCACTGGATCGGGACGGTGAGCGCGCCGAGCGTCTCCCGCTGGCGCTGCTCCAGCGCCGGACTGGTCTCGACGAGATGCACCCGCAGCGCCGAGCGAAACGCCGGCAAGGCATAGGCGGCGCGCAGCACGTCGGCCATCAGGGTGCCGCGTCCGGGCCCAAGCTCGATCAGCCGCACCGGCGCCGGCTCGCCCATCTGCTGCCAGGCCGCTGCCGCCCACAGTCCGATGAGTTCGCCGAACATCTGGCTGATCTCCGGCGCCGTGATGAAATCGCCCGCGCGCCCAAGCGGATCGCGGGTCATGTAATAGCCGTGGGTGGGATGCGCGAGGCACAGCGCCATATAGTCGGACACCGGGATCGGCCCGTGCGCCGCGATCAGCGCCCGCAGCTCGGCTTCAAGCGGGGACATCGCGCGAGCCTTCGCGCTCGATGCCACGCCGCGGCGGGCGCCGGAGCGCGATGACGATGAAGACCACCCCGGCGATGAACAGCGGGATCGACAGCAGCATGCCCATTGTCAGCCCGCCCCACAGAAAGCCGAGCTGCGGGTCCGGTTCGCGGAAAAGCTCGCAGGTCGAGCGCGCCACCGCGTAGAGGCAGGCGAAGGCGCCGACGACGAGGCCGGGCCGCTTGAGCGCGCCCAACTGTATGAACACGGCCAGCAGGATAAACAGGACAAGCCCTTCGAGGGTCGCCTCATAGAGCTGGCTGGGATGCCGCGGCAAAGGTCCCGCCCCGGGAAACACCATGGCCCAGGACACGTTGGCCGGGCGGCCCCACAGCTCGCCATTGATGAAATTGGCAATGCGCCCAAGAAACAGGCCGATCGGGCCCGCCGCGCAGGTGAGGTCGCCGAGCGAGAGGAAGGAGATTCCGCGATTCCACGCAAACAGCGCCGAGGCCGTGACACAGCCGAGAAAGCCGCCATGGAAGGACATGCCGCCCTTCCATAGCTGCGGGATTTCAAGTGGATGGGCGGCGAAATACGCCGGATTGTAGAACACCACATAGCCGATGCGCCCGCCGAGCACGATCCCGAGGGTGATCCAGAGGACGAAATCGTCGTAGTCGACAAGCGTCAGCGGCGGGTCGCCGCCCCACAGCCGCGGTGTCGCGATGAGCTGGCGGGCATAGAACCAGCCCAGCAGAATGCCGGTGATATAGGCAAGGGCATACCAGCGGATCACGAACGGGCCGACACTGACCAGCACCGGGTCGATGGCAGGGAAGGGCAGGACGAACAGCGGCATGGACCATTCCCCAAATGCAGGACCCCAAGCGAATCGGCGACCCTCGGGTGATGGGGCGCCGTAGCCAATGCGTCAAGCTGCGCCGGGAAACCCCGGGTCTTGCGCCGGTTCACGCGGATCGCCATTGTGTTCCGCGAAACGCGGGACGCCGGAGCGCAGCCATGACCCAGACCAGCAACAAGTTCTTTGACGAGATCGCGCGACTGATGAATGACGCCGCCGGCGTCGCGCAGGGGGTGCGGCGCGAATTCGAGACGCTGATGCGCAGCCAGGGCGAGAAAATCCTGCACGAAATGGACCTCGTGAAGCGCGAGGAGCTGGAGGCGGTGAAGGAAATGGCCCAGCTCGCCCGCGAGGAGAACGAGGCGCTGAAGGTGCGAATCGAGGCTTTGGAGGCGAAGGTCGGCGGCGGAGGCTGAGAAACAGGTCATTAAGCCGGCTGCGCCCTTGATCGCCCGGCCGCGCTCGCCACCGCTTCGCAAAGCCGAATCGGGCGAATCGGGCGGCCTTCCTTGTCAATCGGTGCATTCCTGGTCTATAAGCCGCCGCCTGCACCAGCGTTCGGCCTTATCGTCGAGGATACGCGGTGCGGGTCTCATGTGAGATCAGAGAACGGGGCCGCATGGCGGCCATTTCGTTTTTGGAAAGGGTGCGACATGGCGAGCGTCAAAGAACTGCAGGCGACAGCCCGGCCGGGCTCCGGCAAAGGGGCTGCCCGTGCGGTGCGCCGCGAGGGTCGCGTGCCCGGTATCATCTATGGCGACAAGCAGCCGCCGCTGAGCATCTCGCTCGACCACGAGGCCTTGCGCCAGCGTATTCTCGGCGGCCGCTTTCTCACCAGCATTTTCGATATCGAGATCGACGGGACGAAGCAGCGCGTCATTCCCCGTGACTACCAGCTCGATCCGCTCCGCGATCGGCCGCTGCATGTCGATTTCATGCGGCTCGGCGAAGGGGCGACGATCCGCGTGCGGGTGCCAGTGCGGGTGCGCAATGCCGAACTTTCGCCCGGCGTCAAGCGCGGGGGCACGGTGAACATCGTGGCTCATGCGATCGAGCTGCAGTGTCCGGCCGAGGCCATCCCGGAGGCGATCGATGTCGATCTCGCCGGGCTCGAAATCAGCTATTCGAAGCATTTAAGCGATATCGATCTGCCGCCGAATGTGCGGATCATCGGTCAGGTCAATCCGACCCTGGTCACGATCGTGCCGCCGTCTGGTTACGCCGAAGAGATGAAGGCGGCGCAAGAGGCTGCTGCTGCCGCTGCCGTTCCTGCCGCGGGCGCCGCGGCGGCTCCTGCAGCGGGTGCCGCGCCGGCGGCTGCTGGCGGAGCGGCCGAGAAGAAAGAAGAAAAGAAGTAGCACGCGGACGGCGGGTGACGGTCCCGCACGGGGTTGGCCATGCGGCTTCTCGTCGGGCTCGGCAATCCGGGACCGCGCTATGCGGGCAACCGGCACAATATCGGCTTCATGATCGTCGACGCGATCGCCCGCCGCCATGGCATCGGACCGTGGCGGCGCCGGTTCCAGGGCTATGTTGCCGAGGGCCAGATCGGCGGCGAGCGCGTGCTCTTGCTCAAGCCCGACACCTATATGAACGAATCCGGCCGCGCGGTCGCCGCGGCCGCGCAATTCTACAAGCTCGATCTAGATAATATCATTGTTTTTCATGACGAAATCGAACTCCCGCCAGGCAAGGTTCGGGTTAAGATTGGTGGTGGTGCTGCGGGGCACAATGGAATTCGCTCTATCGATGAGTGTATCGGTAACAATTATCGAAGGGTGCGTATTGGCGTCGACCATCCGCGCGTACGTGAACTCGTTGAATACTACGTGCTTCAGGATTTTGCTAAAGCGGAGCGCCCTTTGGTCGAGGCCCTGTGCGAGGTGGTGGCCGACAATGCCGACCTGATCGCCAAGGGCCAGGACTCTAGTTTTCAGAACAAGGTGCTTCTCGCGCTCCAGGCGAAGGGCTTCCTGGAGCTAGACAAGCAAGGGCGGGACACGAAGGCTGGGAAAGAACGAGGAGACATCACCGGGCGGCCGCGCAAGCGGCGCCACAATCTACCCCGCGGTATTCAAGCTTGGCTAGACCATCCCGGGTGGCAATCGACTGATGAGTTGTTGCCCGGCCGCGCTGAACTCTACGAGAGTCGTTATGACCGCCTTGGTATTCCTGGATACGAAAATAGCCCTCTATTTGATAGACGAACGCGATCTGAATAAGAGGCGCCGCGCGCATGAATGGATCGAGTGGCTACTCGAACAGAAGAACTTAGTGGTGAGCCCTCAAGTCCTGAATGAATTGTACTGGATCGGGCGACAAAAGTTTCCTCAGGTGCCAGCAGACGAGCTTCAGCGCTTCGTTGCCGATTTCGTCCCGCGCTGTACGGCGCCGCTTGATGCGACCGTGACCCAGGAGGCTTTTGTGATCGAGCAGCGCTATCGCCTGTCCTGGTGGGATTGCCTCATCGTCGCTTCGGCCCTTGCCGCGCAGTGTCGTGTCCTTCTCACCGAAGACATGCAGCATGGGCTTAAGATCGATACGCTCACCATCCTCAGTCCCTTTCTCACAACCCCCGCGCAAGCGGTGACCGAACTCTGATCAGCAGGACCTCATGGGCTTCAAATGCGGCATTGTCGGCTTGCCCAATGTCGGCAAGTCGACGCTGTTCAATGCGCTGACCGCGACCGCGGCGGCGCAGGCGGCGAACTATCCCTTCTGCACCATCGAGCCCAATGTCGGCGAGGTGGCGGTGCCCGATCCGCGCCTGGACAAGCTCGCGGCGCTCGCCAAATCGGCGGTGATCGTCCCGACCCGGCTCGCCTTCGTCGATATTGCCGGGCTGGTGCGCGGCGCCTCCAAGGGGGAGGGGCTGGGCAACCAGTTTCTCGGCCATATCCGCGAGGTCGACGCCATCGCCCATGTCGTGCGCTGCTTCGAGGACACCGATGTCACCCATGTCGAGGGCCGCATCGATCCGGTTGCCGATATCGAGACGGTCGAGACCGAGCTGATGCTGGCCGACCTCGACGGGCTCGAACGGCGCGTTGATCTCTTGGAGAAGAAGGCCAAGGTCGGCGACAAGGAGGCCAAGGAAACGCTCAGCCTCGTCAACCGGGCGCTCGCCCTCCTGCGGGCAGGAAAGTCGGCGCGGCTTACCGAGCGCCGGCCGCAGGAGGAGCGGGCGTTTCGCCAGCTTGGTCTGATCACCGCCAAGCCCGTCGTCTATGTCGCCAATGTCGACGAGGCCTCGGCCGCGACCGGCAGCGCGTTTTCCCGCGCGGTCGAAGCGCGCGCTAGAGCCGAAGGGGAGGGGGTGGTTGTCATCTCGGCACAGATCGAGGCCGAGGTCGCCCTCCTCGCACCCGCCGAGCGTTCTGAGTATCTCGAGGCGATCGGCCTGAAAGAACCCGGCCTCAACCGCCTCATCCGTGCCGGATACGCGCTGCTCGACCTCGTCACCTTCTTTACTGCCGGTCCAAAGGAGGCGCGTGCCTGGACGGTTACCCGCGGCACCAGGGCGCCGCTGGCGGCGGGCACGATTCACACCGATTTTGAGCGCGGCTTCATTCGCGCCGAGACCATCGCCTATGACGATTATGTGTCACTTGGCGGCGAAGCGGCGGCGCGCGATGCCGGAAAGCTACGGCTCGAGGGCAAGGACTATATGGTCGCCGACGGCGATGTCATGCATTTCCGCTTCGCGACCTGACAGTATTACTGTCGCAACTGGACGGTATTCGTCCGGATATTCCTATCAAAAAAAATTATGCCTCCCTGTATTCTGCAACGCGCAATCAAGCCTTGTAACGCGCGTGCCTGCTGCCTAATTACGGCAAAAGCAGGAGGCTGCCCCGATGGACCAGTTGAAGCTGATCGCCGTTGACCGCGAGGACCTCGAAGTGGTCGCGACGCACCTTCAGGACGCCCTCGTCAAGATCGGTGATATCCATTGGCGCCCGTGGGAAAAGCGGCTGGTCATGGGTGTGAACCGCTTCGACTGGGAGTGCGCGCTTTGCGGTGACCCGCATTTCAAGCGGCGGCGGACGGCGTTGCGCTTTGAGCGCGTCAATGCCTGCAAATGCCGCAATATGCATGCCGAAGACCGCCACGCAGTGCTCAATCTGCTGACGATCGAGTTTGATGAAAACGATCCCCCGGGCGGCAGCATTCTTCTGGTTTTTTCCGGCGGGGCCGAATTGAGGCTCGATGTCGAGTGCCTGGAGGCGGAGCTTGCCGACCTCGGCCCGGTATGGGATACGACCTGCTGCCCGGCGCATGGCAATGAGCCCACCATCGTGACGAATAAGCGATACGCCGCCGACGCATCGTGAAGCTGCAGGCGTCGCCCGGATTTATCCCGCCAAGGCGTCTTCCCAGCGATTTTGTTTTTTGTTTCTTGCTGCGCCGAAGAGGCCATGCCGATCCGACTGGACAGCCGCGACGCTGACTTCGAACCGCGTTTCCGCGCCTTGCTCGCCACCAAGCGCGAGACCTCGCAAGATGTCGAGGCAGCGGTCCGCGAGATTATCGCGGACGTTGTCACCCGGGGCGACCGGGCGCTGGTCGATCTCACCTCGAGATTCGATCGCGTCGAGCTTGAGGCCAGCCGGCTCCGCGCTACGCCGGCAGAGGTCGAGCAGGCCTTTGCCGCCTGCGAAGGTGAGGCGCTCGACGCCCTCAAATTGGCGCGCGATCGCATCGAGGCCTATCATCGCCATCAACTGCCCGCCGATCTACGGTTCACCGATCCGATCGGCGTCGAGCTCGGTTACCGCTGGCGTCCGCTCGCCGCGGTCGGTCTCTATGTGCCGGGCGGCACCGCCGCCTATCCCTCTTCGGTGTTGATGAATGCGGTGCCGGCGAAGGTCGCGGGCGTCGATCGCCTGGTGATGGTCGTGCCGGCACCCGGCGGCAAGCTCAATCCGCTGGTTCTTGCGGCTGCCAAACTCGCCGGCGTCGACGAGGTCTATCGCGTCGGCGGTGCCCAGGCGGTTGCGGCGCTCGCCTATGGCACGCCGACGATCGCGCCGGTCGACAAGATCGTCGGACCCGGCAATGCCTATGTGGCGGCGGCAAAACGCATGGTCTTCGGTCGGGTCGGCATCGACATGATCGCCGGTCCCTCGGAAGTGCTGATCATCGCCGATGGCGACGCCAATCCCGATTGGATCGCCGCTGATCTCCTCGCCCAGGCCGAGCACGACGAGGCCGCGCAATCGATCCTCATCACCGATGATGACGACCTTGCCGCGCGGGTCGCGCGCGCGGTCGAGAGCCAGCTGGTGACGCTGCCGCGCCATCGGATCGCCGGGGCGTCATGGAAAAACTTCGGGGCCATCATTCGCGTGCGAACGCTGGAGGAGGCGCCGCGGCTTGCCAATGCGCTTGCCGCCGAGCACCTCGAAATCATGGCCCGCGACGCGGAGCGGCTCGCTGGTTTGGTGCGCCATGCCGGCGCGATCTTTATCGGTCAGCACACGCCCGAGGCGATTGGCGATTATGTTGCCGGTTCGAACCATGTCCTACCAACGGCACGCTCCGCGCGGTTTTCTTCCGGGCTTGGCGTGCTCGATTTCATGAAACGCACGTCGATCCTCAAATGCGGTGCCGAGCAACTTGCGCAACTCGCGCCGTCAGCGATTGCGCTTGCCCAGGCCGAGGGCCTCGACGCCCATGCGCGCTCGGTCGCGATTCGGTTGAATGCGTGATGACGACGGCCCGGCAGCAGGAAAAGTCCCCCAAGCGCCTCGTCGGCGTCACCCTCGATGACGAGTCACTCGATCCCGGTGGCCGCGATGTCGAACACGAGCGCGAGGTCGCGATCTACGATCTGCTCGAAGACAATAAATTTGCGCCGAAGGGTCACGACGGCGGACCGTATCGGCTGCACCTGCTGCACGCCCATGACCGGCTGGTCTTCGATATCCGGCTCGAAGACGACACTCCGCTCATTGCCCATTTCCTCTCGCTGACTCCGTTTCGCCGCATCGTGAAGGACTACTTCCTCATGTGCGACAGCTATAATCAGGCCATTCGCACGGCGAGCCCAAGTCAGATCGAGGCGATCGATATGGGCCGGCGCGGGCTGCACAATGAGGGGTCGGAGCTGGTCATGGAGCGGCTGAAGGACAAGATCGATTTGGATTTTGATACCGCCCGGCGGCTGTTTACGCTGATCACCGTTTTGCACTTGAAGGGCTGAGCCGCCATGAACGCGCCGATCCGCGCCGGGCCGCCCCAGGCGCTGCTCTTCGCGTGTTCGCACAATGCGGTGCGCTCGCCGATGGCGGCCGCGATGTTTCGGCAGTTGTTCGGCCGGGTGAGCTACGCCCGCTCGGCCGGCGCCCGCAAAGGCGAGACGGATCCATTCGCCGTCGCCGTCATGGACGAAATCGGCATCGACCTTACGAAGCATCGGCCACGAACCTTCGAAGAGCTGGAAGACCTCGACGGCCTGAACTTCGACCTCATCATCACGCTGTCGCCGGAGGCGCATCACCGCGCCCTGGAGCTCACCCGCACGCTTGCCGCCGATGTGGAATACTGGCCGACCGTGGACCCCACCATTGCCGAAGGCAGCCGGGCGCAGCGGCTCGAAGGCTATCGTGAAGTGCGGGATCAGTTGATGGCAAGGATAAAGAAGCGGTTTGGTTGGCGTCCGCGGGTGAACGAGTAGAAGCGGCAAATAAAGCGCCCGGCCGGTTGTCGACACCGATGGTTTCCGGTAGGGTCCGCGCCCAATCCTTGAAGGGGGTGCCCGTGACGGATGCGAGGCCCATTGGCGGCCGCACTTCGGTCCGGTCTGTGCAATGGACATCGAATGGCGAAAGAAGAACTGCTGGAATTCCCCGGCGTCGTCACTGAATTGCTGCCGAACGCAACCTTTCGCGTGAAGCTCGAGAACGACCATGAAATCATCGCTCACACCGCGGGCCGCATGCGCAAGAACCGCATTCGCGTGCTTGCCGGCGACAAGGTTCTCGTCGAGATGACCCCCTATGACCTCACCAAGGGACGCATTACCTACCGCTTCAAATGATGCTGCCGGGCGCCGGTGATGAAACAACTTTATTGATGACGAACGGCACATCCCGCCATGGCCATATCGCCGCGCGCCCGGCGACATGGTTCCCCACCGGGCTCCGCGCGCAATCTCTCCATACACTTCAGGGGCGTTTGAACCACACGTCATGATTGGCCGGCCAAAACTGGTACTCGCGTCGGGCTCGCCCCGGCGGCTGACGCTCATCAATCAAGCCGGCATCGAGCCGGATGCCTTGCGGCCGATGGACCTCGACGAGGTGCCGAAGCGCGGCGAGCTTCCGCGCGCCTGCGCCAATCGCCTGGCGCGGGAAAAAGCGCAGGCTGCGCTCGCCGCCGTCCGCGATGACCCGGACCTGCAGGGGGCTTATATCCTGGCCGCCGACACCGTGGTTGCGGTCGGCCGCCGCATTCTGCCGAAGGCGGAACTGCTCGACGAAGCGGCGCAATGCCTGCGCCTCCTCTCGGGTCGCAATCATCGCGTTTATACCGCGATCTGCTTGGTGACGCCGAAGGAGGCCTTTCGCCAGCGGCTGGTGGAAACGCGCGTTCGCTTCAAGCGACTGGCGACGGAGGACATCGAGTCCTATCTCGCCTCCGGCGAGTGGCGCGGCAAGGCCGGCGGTTACGCCGCGCAAGGGCTTGCCGGCTCGTTCATCGTGAAAATCGTCGGCTCCTATACCGCCGTGGTCGGGCTGCCGCTCTACGAGACGACGATCATGCTCGCCGGCGAGGGCTTTCCCGTGCATCATTCCTGGGTCAACCCGCTCTGACGGCTGGCTCGCGCGGTCGACCCCGATACCCTCGCGCGCCCGGCTGCACGGCCCTATATCGACCGCATGGCGCCCCCAGTTCCGAGCTCCAAGTCGTCCGCCCGTGGACGATGCCCGATCTGCCGCAAGCCGGCGGTGGAAGGGTACCGCCCGTTTTGCTCGCAGCGCTGCAAGGATGTCGATCTCAACCGTTGGCTGAGCGGGATCTATGCGGTGCCCGCTGTCGAGGCAGAGGACGAGGAGTTTGAC
>CAZTTL010000095.1:0-11910 GCA_964616635.1 uncultured Rhodoplanes sp.
GGCAGTGCGGCCTTTGCCTCGGCATAGGCCCAATCGAGCCACTCGGTGAGCAGCACGAGGTCGCTGGTTTCGACGGTTGCTCCGCACCAGATGCGCAGTCCGGGCGGCGCGTCGCGATAGGCGCCGAGATCGAAACCCGCGCCCTCCTTCTCGACGGCAGCGACGATCGCCTTGGCAAACGCCGCTTGCGCCGCGGGCGGGCGGCCCGTGACCTCCGGATCAACCACCTTGAGACAGACCGAAGTATTCGAGCGCGTCGCCGGATCAAGGCCAAGGAAATCGACCCAGGGCGTGCGCGCCACCCAGTCAGCAATCGCCTGCGCATTCCCATCGGCGCGCGCCATCAGTCCCTTGAGGCCGCCGACCGACTGCGCCCAGGCGAGCGCGTCAAGATAATCTTCGACGCACAGCATCGAAGGCGTGTTGATGGTCTCGCCTTCGAAAATGCCTTCGATGAGCTTGCCGCCTTTGGTCAGCCGGAAGATTTTCGGCAGCGGCCATGGCGGCTTGTGGCTTTGAAGGCGCTCGACCGCGTGCGGGGAGAGGATCAGCATGCCATGAGCGGCTTCCCCGCCCAGCGCCTTCTGCCAGGAGAAGGTCACGACATCGAGCTTCGCCCAGTCGAGCGGCTGTGCAAACGCGGCCGAGGTCGCATCGCAGATGGCGAGGCCGGCGCGGTCCGCCGCGATCCAGTCGGCATCGGGAACCCGCACGCCGGAGGTGGTGCCGTTCCAGGCGAAGACGACGTCGCTGTTCCAGTCGACCTTGGCGAGATCAGGCAGCGCGCCGTACTCGGCCGAAAGCACCGTGACCTTTTCCAGCTTGAGCTGTTTGGTGACGTCAGTCACCCAGCCTTCGCCGAACGATTCCCAGGCCAGCATGGTCACCGGCCGCGCGCCGAGCATCGACCACAGCGCCATCTCGACTGCGCCAGTATCCGAAGCGGGAACGATGCCGATTCGGTAGCCGCCGGGGACCTCCAGCACTTCGCGGGTGAGATCGATCGCGCGCTTGAGCGCCGCCTTGCCGGTCTTGGCGCGATGCGAGCGGCCAACGACTGCGCCGGCGAGGGCGGCGGGGCTCCAACCGGGACGTTTGCTGCAGGGACCTGAGGAGAAATGCGGCACGCGCGGTCGCGCGGCCGGCTTGGCGTTCGGCATCGTCTACCCTTCCAGATAGGCGCCCCTCGGTGGGGAGGGGTTTCCCGCGCGCCAAAATAGAAGGGGGGGTTGCGCCGTCAAGCGCGATTTTGCAGATGCGAAGCATGCGGTCGGAGTGTGGCCCGCCGCCGGCGGACGGGCCTGCCGCGGATGCTGCTCAGAACTTCACGCCGGCGCCGGCGCGAACCGTATTGACGTTCACCTTCATGTCGGCGATATCGGAAAATCCGAGATATTCGTATTCCGCGCGCAAGAAGACGTTCGGCAGCAGGGCGTAATCGATGCCGCCGCCGGCAGCAAAACCGTAAGCGTAAACGCCTTTGCGGTTATCCGACCGGGTTTCATCGAGGGCGAGAGCGGGCCGGCCGGCACCGGAAAGATCGACAGCGGTCAGATTGACCGTGGCTTCGCGCGTCACGTCAGCCCGCGCGACCGCGAGTCCGACGAAAGCATAAGGCATGATAGAGAACGTCGCCCAACCGGCGCGCAGCCGCAGTGAGCCGAGATCGGTCAACCGCACCGATGCCGAGCCATCGACATAGACGTTATAGAAATAGCCGCTGGAAGTCTGATAGGAGCGCCCGATCGAATCCGACGTGTTCATGAGCATGTCGGTCTTCGTATAATTAAGCTCAATGCCAACCATGGCATCGTCCCACTGACCATTATAACCAATGAAGCCGCCGAACCCGCCGCCGCTGGTCGAACTCTTTGACAGCGTCGTCCATTGCGAGACATGCGCTTCGTTTTCGATCGTCGTGTTGCGCAGGATAAAGGCGACGAGATCGCCGGTTCCGACCGAGAAATCGGAACTGGCCGCGGAATAACCGCCCTGACCGCCGAAATAGATGCCGTCCCAGCGATAGTAGGCCGGGTAGCCGAGCGGCGGCGCCACCGCGCCACGCAGAATAGGGAGATCGGCGGCAAACGAAGAGGTAGTGAGGGCCAGCAGGCCAAGCCCGCATAAACCGGCGACACGCATCGTACTGCTCCTCATCCGAGCACGGGCTCGACTACGACCAACGGCGTTTTCCGGCGGAGCGGGTTGCTTGGCCTGATCGGAAACGGCGGCCCTTCGCTGCAGAAAACGCAACTCCTCAAAGAACAGAACGAAGTTCCCTCACACCGGGTCGGTATCTGTTCTCGGGATGATCATCGGGCATTAACCTTAATTCGGGGTTACTGCGTGTATCGGCAAAGTCCGATCGCGCGACAAAAAACTTCGAGTTTTGCCCGGTCTGCTTCGGCGCGCGCTGTGCAAAAGAGAAACGGCGCGAAAGCATTCGCGCCGTTTCTCTTCTTATGGATGGTCGGATCAGCCTTTGGTGATGAGCGGCACCGCCGGGACCGCCGGCTCAGGGCTCAGGAGCCAGCGAACGCCAATCTTGACATCATGAGAGTAGATGTCGTCAAGCGCATAGCCGGCGCCCTGATAAGTACCATCGAATCCGGTGATCGTTCCGGTCTTGCCGTCGCCGAGATGGAGGTAGCGATAGGCAAGCTCAATCTCGAAGTTCGGCGTGACCTTGTAGGCCAAGCCGGCATGCACGGCCCAAGCGAGGTTCCACTTGGCGTCGGCCGCAGCCGAATTGTTGGCGTTGATGAGGTTGCCGGCAACACCGGGGTTAAGCGAGCCAACCACAATGTCCTCGAAGCCGCTCAACCGCACATTCGACATGCCGACGCCGAAGCCGACGAACGGCGTGACGCACCACCAAGTGCCGAGATCGGCATACACATTGGCGAGGGCGACCCATTCCGTCTTGATGAGCGTGTTGTGCTCGGGGAAGAGCGTCGTGCCGAACGTGTTGATTTCATAACCGTGGAAGGTCGACGCGGTGCGGTACTCACCGGTCACATCGGCGCGCAGCCAGCTATTGAACTGATAGCCAATGCCAAGCCCGAAGAGACCACCGGTCTCGAATTCCTTGCTGATCCTCTGAACGGAGGCCGGCGGGGCGAGTGTGCCCCAATCGTATTTCGGTGACTTCACCCGCTGATTGGTGAAACCGATATCGCCCCGCAGATACCAGCCGGAGTATTCCACCACCGGCGCGGGGGCGAAGGGAAGACCAAGGTCGGCGGCGCCTGCCGCATTAAGGCTGAGGATCACGGCCGATCCCGCAATTGCCAACATCTTTACGCTTGCCATGACATCGTCCTTCTATGTGGCAGGCACGTAGCACGCGCCCGATAAGTGTTTCTGGCGAGCATGACGGTGGCAGCGAATGGTTAAGTCAGGTTTAACCTTAATTCTTAACCTTAGCTATTAAGGGTCTTTTAACAAAGGTTAAATCGGATTAATTATTGACGCGTATCAATTGAGTGGCAGCGCTGGCACGGCCGCGCTTTTTTGCCGGCTCGTTTTTGTTTTGTGCGATGGCGCAGCGCTTTATGGCACGTGCCACGCATGCGGATGTGTCGATCCGCCCGGAAACGACAGCGCGAGAAAGGCCGCAGCAGCCATTCGGTGGCGCTGCTTTCAGCGTCGCGGCAGCTCTGACTTTGCCCGCTGTCTGTGCTTTCCGTGCATCACATCCGCGCCGATTGGCGGGGGCACGCGTCACGGTGCCTTGAGCACGGTCCGGCACTCTTTCGGCAGTTTCGCCATGGTGATTCCGTGCCGCTTCGTCGGCGCTGTTTTCGGCGGTGTTTTCCGTTTCGGCCGGTGCAATATCGACTCTCTGAACCACCGGTTCAGTTCCTTGCCGCAGCCGTTGCCCCCTGCTGGCACATCCGCCTGCGGCTTACATCCCGGACTGTCGGCAGGGCAGCGGATGCGGATATGGAAGTGGTAGTCGTGCCCCCAATAGGCCCGCACCTTGCGCTGCCAATCGCCCTTGGCATCCGGCTCCCGGCACAGCGCCTTTTTGATTGCCGCATTCACGAAAATGCGCTGGACCTCGGGCATCTCCGCCGCCAGCTTGATCACGGCGGCATGGGCCGGCGTCCACACCTCGGGATCGACGTCGCGCCGGTCGGCGGCGACGACCACCGTCGCCAACATCTCCTCGCGTTCCGCCCGTGTCAATTCGTGGTCAGGCATTGGCGTGAGCCAGATGTCAGCGTCGAGCCCGACCTGATGGCTGGCATGCCCGTTCAGCATCGGACCGCCCCGCGGCTGCGACATATCGCCGACGAGAAGTCCTGGCCAGCCCGCCGCTCTTGCCTTTTCAGCCAGCGTCTCCAGCACGCGGATCAGTTCCGGATGACCCCAGTTGCGATTGCGCGACAGGCGCATCACCTGCCATTCCGGCCCGTTGACCGGGAGCGCTTGTGCCCCGGCGACGCAGCCATGCGAATAGAAGCCGAACACCTGCGGCCGCATATCGGCCGGCGTCGTCTTGCGAGCGAATAGTTCCTTGGCCGGAAGCTTACGATCATTGGGATTGGCGAGCGGTGGTAGCGGCTGCGGATTAAGTGTCCCGAGATCCTGCGCTGCCGCGACGGTGCACGTCGACAGGATCGTGACGGCCAGCACGGCCAGACGACGCATCGGTGTCAGACGATTCAATGTCATGGGTCGCGTTTACCCCATCTCGGATCAAATCGAAACAGGCGCAGCCTCAACTTGCAATGCGAATGCGCGTTCGTACACGGCCGGTGGCGGTACATTGGACCGTGTCGACCGGGACGCGCGGCGGACCGCTCTCGGGCGGCTATCGGCCGCAGCGTCTGGCGCGGAATTCCTGACGCCGAAATCAGCCGCTTGCCGCCTGTTCGCTACTGGCGACGTGCAGTGCGCGCAGCCCTTCGCGATAGCTGGGATAGCGCAGCCTGACGCCCAGCACATGCTTCATGCAGGCATTATCGACGCGCTTGCTTTCCCGGTAAAAGCTCAGCGCCATCGGCGTCATTGTCTTCGCTGCTTCGGTAAAATCGATCTCCGGCGGCGCCGGCATCTGCAACAGCGCGGCGGCGAACGCGATCGGATCGCCCGGTGGCGACGGTTCGTCGTCGGTAATATTGAACACGCCGTTTGCGCGCTGCGCGAAAGCCGCATCGATCGCTTGCGCGATATCACCGACATGAACCCGGTTGAACACCTGGCCCGGCTTGCTGATCCGGCGCGCGGTGCCCCGCGCAAGCGACACCAGCGCGTTTTGTCCGGGACCATAAATGCCGGCGAGCCGGAGGCAAGCGATCGGCAGCGCACGACGGGCGCCGAGCGTTTCCCAGGCGCGCTCGGCGTCGAGCCGCGCCCGGCCGCGCGCGGTCACCGGTTCCGGCGGGGTCGTCTCGCTCACCACGGCGCCGCCGTGATCGCCATAGACGCTGAGCGTCGACAGCAGCACTGCAGTGGATAAGCGCGGTGCCTGCAATATCTCGTCGGCGAGCACCGCGAGAACCGGATCGATCCCGTCCGCCGGCGCGGCGGAAACCAGCAGCGCGTCGGCCTCCCGCAACGCCGCAATGATGGGCCGCGACGCGGTGTGGCCATCGAATATGAGCATCTCGACGCGCCGTTGTCCGAATGTCATGCCCGCCAACGCTTCGGCGCGCTCGAGCGAGCGTGTCGTGCCGATGATCCGGTCGAACCGCGTAGCGAAATCCGCGGCATAGTGCTGCGCGCAGTAGCCGAAGCCGATACAAAGAAGGGTCGTCATCAATCTGCTTGCTGGTGGAGGCCGGCGTCCCATTCGGCGCGAACGCCCGCATCCAATTCCGATGCGCTACGGGCCTTCGCAAGCTGCGCGAAAACCTCGGCAGGAATGAGCCGCGACAATGCCCAAATCGCCGCGCCACGCACGAGGGGCGACGGGTCCTGAAGTCGCTCGACCGCCTGGTCCGCCAGTTTGTTGTCACCGCTATTGCCGATCGCGATCAGCACATTGCGCACGAAGCGATCGCGACCCGTGCGTTTGATCGCTGTCTTGCGAAACAGCGCGCGAAAACCGGCGTCATCGAGATCGACAAGATCGGCGAGGGCCGGCGAATGCAGCTCACCGCGCGCAGCGAGCCGCGCCTCGCGGCCGGCCGCAGCGAACTTGTTCCACGGACAGACGGCAAGACAGTCATCGCAACCATAGACGCGATTGCCGAGCGCCGACCGCAGCGCCGGCGGGATCGGGCCTTTATGCTCGATCGTCAGATAGGAAATGCAGCGCCGCGCATCGAGCTGATACGGCGCCGCAAAGGCCGCAGTCGGACAAATGTCGAGGCAGGCACGGCAGCTCCCGCAATGATCCTGCTCCGGCGCATCAGCCGGCAATTCGCGGCTGGAAAAAATCGCCCCGAGAAAGAGCCAGGAGCCGAACCGACGCGACACGAGGTTGGTATGTTTGCCCTGCCAGCCGAGACCGGCCGCCGCGGCAAGCGGTTTCTCCATGACCGCGGCGGTGTCGACGAACACCTTCACCTCGCCGCCCGCATTCGCCGTGAGCCAGCGGGCGAGATCCTTGAGCTTCGCCTTGATCACGTCGTGATAGTCGTCGCCTTGGGCATAGACCGAGATCGCGCCGCGATCGCGTTGCCCGAGCGCGGCAAGCGGATTCTCGGCTGGCGCATAGTTGACGCCGAGCATGATGATGGCGCGGACATCGGGCCACAGCACCCGCGGATCGCGGCGGCGCTCGGCCTGCGCGGCGAGCCAGTCCATATCGCCGTGATGGCCAGCTGCGATGAACTGATCAAGCCGCGCCGCGGCCTCGGGGATGGCATCGGGCCGCGTCACCGCGACCACGTCGAATCCGCGCGCCCGGGCCTGCGCGGCGAGCACCTGCTTGAGGGCAGCGGTGCCGCTTTCCTCGCTCAGAAATCGAGATCGGCGTAAGTCTTCGACGGTGCTATCCCGGCATGCAGTTCCGTCAGCAGCGGCCGGAACGACGGTCGCGATTTCACGCGGGCGTACCAGTTCTTCGCCTGCTCGTCTTCGCTCCACGGCACATCGCCCAGATAGTCGACACAGGAAAGGTGGGCCGCGGCGGCCAGGTCCGCATAGCTCAAGCGCGATCCCGCCAGCCAGTCACGTGTGCGCACCAGCCATCCGATATAGGCGAGATGATAGCGGATATTGGCGAGTGCCGCACGGATCGCGTCGATGTCGGGCGAGCCCCCGCCCTGGCTCACCGTCATGTGGCGCTTGAACACGCGCTCCAGCACGAGGGGCAAGCTCACTTCGGTGAAGAACTTCTCATTGAACCAGGCCGTCAGCCGCCGCACCTCGATGCGGGCCTCGAGGTCGCGCGGCAGCAGCCGGTGCTCGCCAAGCTCCGATCCGCGTGTTTCGTCGAGATATTCCGCGATGATCGCCGCATGCGGGACGGGCGGACGCCCCTCCTCCACCAGGACGGGCGTGGTGCCGGCCGGATTGAGCGCCAGGAAATCGTGCCGGCGTTCCCACGGCCGCTCATCGACCAGGCGCGCGCTCACGCCGTATTCGCCGAGGGCGATTCGCACAAACCGGGAATGCGGACAGAGGCACTGGTGATACAGCGTCAGCATCAGAAATGTGGCTTCCGGGATGGAGAATCGCGATTCGAGGCGGACGGGTCGTGCTGCCGACGCAGGCCGGTAAGGCCCGCGCGCGACCGCAGTGAAGACTGGTTTCCACCTGCGATCAAGCGCGCCCTGATTGCGATGTTTTCCATGCCGTCCCGGCCGAGCCCTCATTGGCCGATTCACCCGCTTTACGCGGTTGTATCACGGTGATCGCGCTCCAATGCGGTGAAATCCAGGCAGCGGCGAAGAGCGGTCGTCCGATGCAATATCCCTTGCTCCGCACCCGCGGTCGGGCGAAAAGCGCGCGGCTTTTCTCAGCACGGAAGCGCGAATCGCGCAAACCACCGCGTCAACCCCGGAGCCTCCCCCATGCTGCTCGATGTCATCAAGGCCACATTCCTCGGCTTCGTTGAGGGTTTGACCGAGTACCTGCCGGTGTCATCAACCGGCCACCTGCTGCTGATCGAGCATTTCTTCGGCTTCAATGACAAGGATTTCGGCAATACTTTTGCGGTTCTCATTCAGCTTGGCGCGATCCTCGCGTTGCTCTCGATCTATTTCCACAAACTCTGGCTGTTGGCGACGAATATGTTCACCGACCCTTATGCCCGGCACTTCGTGATCGGGGTGCTGATCGCCTTCCTGCCCGCAGCAATCGTCGGATTCCTTCTCCACGACTTTATCAAAACCGTGCTGTTCAACCCTTGGATCGTCTGCTTCTCGCTGATTGCAGGCGGCGCGGTGCTGCTCTACGTCGATTCGCTGAATCTCAAGCCGCGCTACAGCGAAGTGACGGAGTTTTCGTTGCCCTTGTGCCTGGGGATCGGCATCGTCCAGTGCTTCGCGATGATTCCCGGCGTATCGCGCGCGGGTGCAACCATTGTCGGCGCCATGCTGCTCGGGGCCGATCGTCGCTCGGCGGCAGAGTTTTCGTTTTGGCTGGCGATGCCGACCATGGTGGGCGCCTTTGCCCTCGATTTCTACAAGAACGCCGGACAGATGACCGCGAACAACCTGCTGCTGGTCGCGGTCGGGTTCATCACCTCGTTCATCTTCGGCTGGATCGTGGTGAAGACGTTTCTTGGCTTTGTCGCCCGCCATGGCTTTGGGCTGTTCGTGTGGTGGCGGGTGATCGTCGGCACGCTTGGCCTGATCGGCCTCGCATTGGCTGGCTGATTGCCAGGATATCGCCAGGATCAAGCGGCAAGCCGGGAGATTAAGGTTCGCGGCGGCCACCGCGCATCACTCGTAGTTGTTCTCCGGGACAGCCTCCTGGGCCGCCTCCTGCGCGACGGCGTCGTATGCGCCCAGTTGCGCTCGGACCTGAGAGAATGCCGATGCGGTTTCGCGGGCGCGCTCGGCCATGTGGTCGCGCAAGCGTTCGGCAGCGTCGGGAAAGCCCTCCAGCGTCTTTGAGAACAGATGGCGGGAGATGCGCATGACAACCGCTGGCTCTTCGGCAATGGCGGTCACCGGCCGCGTCGTCTCGATGATCAGGGCCAGTTCGCCGAGCAAGCCGCCCGGGCCGATCGTCACGGGAGCCGCTTCGGCGGATGCCGACGCATTGCCTCGGTCCGCCGGCTCCAGCCGGAACGTGCCATCGCGGACGACATAGCCGCAGTCGGCAGGCTCTCCGGCCTTGAATAATATTTCGCCTTCGCCGACCGGCTTGCTCTCGCAGCCGATGGCAAGAATGCGAAGCGCGTGCGGCCCAAGAATGTTGAAGGTCGGCACCGCTTCGAGACAGGCGATGTCAGCATCGATTGTCATTCACGGCCGCCGATCATGGAACGAGTTTATATCCGCCTGCCTCCGTTACCAGAATCGCCGGATTGCCTGCATCCCGCTCGATTTTCTGGCGCAGGCGATAGATGTGCGTCTCCAGCGTATGCGTGGTGACGCCGGAATTGTACCCCCAGACTTCCTGCAGCAGCACCTCGCGCGAGACCGGCTTCTGCCCGGCGCGGAAGAGGAAGCGCAAAATCGCGGTTTCCTTTTCGGTCAGCCGGATCTTGTTGCCTTTCGGGCTGAGCAGAAGCTTGGAACTCGGCCGGAACGTGTACGGTCCGATATTGAAGACGGCGTCCTCGCTCGCCTCGTGCTGGCGCAGCTGGGCGCGGATGCGGGCGAGCAGCACCGCGAAGCGGAAGGGCTTGGCGACGTAGTCGTTGGCACCCGACTCGAGCCCGAGAATGGTGTCCGAATCAGTATCATGCCCGGTCAGCATGATGATCGGCGACTTGAACCCGTTCTTGCGCATGATGCGCACGGCCTCCCGGCCGTCGATATCCGGCAGGCCGACATCCATGATGACGAGGTCGATCTGTCCGGATTTCGCAACTTGCACGCATTTCGCCCCGGTATCGACCGCGACCGGCTCGAATTCCTCGTGCAGCGACAACTGCTCGACCAGCGCTTCGCGAAGCTCCGTCTCGTCATCGACAATCAATATCTTGCGGGCATTCGACATTCTTGGCCGCCTTCAGGCAAAATGCGGCGGGGCAAATGCAGGTTGCCGCAGACCGCCATCATGCAAGAATAACAAAATGTGTTCCAATTGCGCCGAAGCCTGCGGGCCGGTTTGCATTGCGATACTGACTGCGAAGTAGAGCATTCAACGGCAAAAGCGCAAGCGGCGAAAGGGCACTGGGGAGACAGCCGAATCTTAATACAAATTAGAGTAAATAAGCAGGCCTGAATGCCCCTGTTGCGAGTTCTGATCGTAACCCGTCCGGGTGAGCGCTCGCGCGGCTGGCTGCTCGCCGGACAAATGCGCTTTCCGGTCGCGCTCGGACGCGCCGGCATCAAGGCGAACAAGTTCGAGGGCGATGGGGCGACTCCAAGGGGGGTTTTCCACCCGGTGCGGGTGTGGTGGCGCGCCGACCGGGTAGCCCGCCCCCGCACGCTCCTGCCGGCGCGCCGCATCCATCCCGCCGATGCCTGGTGCGAGGACCCGGAGGATCGGCGCTACAACCGGCCGTTTCGCCGCACGGAGGGCGAGCCCGGCGACCGGCTGTGGCGGGCCGATCATCTCTACGATCTCATTGTCGAGCTCGACCACAATACCCGCCCCCGCGTTGCCGGCCGCGGCAGTGCCGTGTTCATCCACCTCGCACGGCCGAAATTCGGGCCGACCGCGGGGTGTGTGGGGTTGCGGCCAAGAGCGCTGCAAAGCCTGCTGCGCGGACTGTCGAAAAGAACGAGAATCGTGATTCACTGATTTGCCGGCGCGGCCGGGGCGCGCAGCGGCGGCCGTTCCCCGAAAATCGCTGTGCCGACACGGACATGCGTCGCGCCGAAGCGGATGGCGAGTGGAAAGTCGTCGCTCATGCCCATGGAAAGCAGCGAAAGCCCGTTGCGCTTGGCAATCTTGGCCGTCAGCGCGAAATGCGGGGCAGGCGGCTCCTCGAACGGCGGGATGCACATCAGCCCGCTGATTGTGAGCCCGTAAGTATCAGCGCAGGCTCGCAGAAACGCGTCGGCATCTTCGGGCAGCACACCCGCTTTCTGCGGCTCGGCGCCGGTATTGATTTCGACGAACAGCAGCGGGTGCCGCCCCTGCCGCTCGATTTCCTTGGCCAGCGCCGCGCAGATGCTCGGGCGGTCAACCGAGTGAACCGCATCGAACAGCGCCACCGCCTCGCGTGCCTTGTTCGATTGCAGCGGCCCGATCATGTGGAGCGCGATGTCGCGATGCGTTTCTTTCAGCGCCGGCCATTTGGCCTTCGCCTCCTGCACCCGGGCCTCGCCAAACACCCGGTGGCCGGCCGCGATCACGGGGCGGATTGCCTCGACGCCGAAGGTCTTGCTCACCGCGATCAGCGTGACGCTCGCCGGGTCGCGCCCGGCCGCAGCGCAAGCGTCCGCGACCTCGCGGCCCACCTTCGAAAAATTCGCCGCCGGTCCGCGATCGATCACCACGCCAGTATCAGGCTGCATCGATCGTCCTCCGCGCAGTACTGCCCGCTTCTGCTGAAGTTAACCTCTTCCCGGCGGGGAGAGGTGAAACGCGCACGCGCCTACCGGTTCGCTCGGATTGACCCGTCGCCACGTTCATGTCCTAGTCGCGTGCTCTTTTGCGTTGCAAACCCATCGCAATCCACATGGCCACTGAACGCTACAACGCCCGCGTCGCCGAGCCGCATTGGCAAGACATCTGGGACAAGCGGGGCATTTTCGCCACCCGCAACGATGATCCGCGCCCGAAATACTACGTGCTGGAGATGTTCCCCTACCCGTCGGGGCGCATCCACATGGGCCACGTGCGCAACTACACCATGGGCGACGTGCTCGCCCGCTTCATGCGCGC
>CAZTTL010000096.1:0-8987 GCA_964616635.1 uncultured Rhodoplanes sp.
CGGGCCACTCGTCTGCGACGATGCTCCGCGCGTTGACGGGGGAACTGGCTATTCGGACGTTTTCTCAGGCGGGGCCGCGGCCTGTGCCGGTTGCGATTCCGGCATGGTATGGTGGAATGGCGTCTCGCTGCGCCCCAGTTTCAGGCCGACATCGAACAACGCCTTCATATAGTCGGGGTCGAACAGGCCACGGCTCGGGATATCAAATTTCTGATCGACATAAGCGACATTGAACTCCGTTCCGGCGCGGCGCGCCGCGAGCCCGATCAGGATTGCTGCGGTGCGCGTCGCGCGTTTGACGCCGAGCGACAGCGAGCGGCCGAGCACGCCCACCAGGTGACGGTCGGTCATGGCGAATTCCGCCATCAGCTTGCTGTTGAGGATCAGCGTGATCTGCGAAGCCGGAAAACGCGGGGGCGCCGACGACAGCAGCATCGAGTCGGGGGCGACATAAATGGTCGCGCCAAGCCCGCCATCGACATGCATCTCTTGGAAGCGGTGACCATTGGCCTCGACGTCGAACAGCACCGGCGGGAATAGGCCGGGGATGGCGCTGGTCGCCAGCAGAACCTTGCGGAACAGCTCCAGACTTTCTTTGGTGCCGGTGGCAGCGATCGCGCCCATGTTCCATGCGACCGGGCGGCCGTTGTCGATATTGGTGGTGATGACAATGAGGCGGCGGCCGCGTTTATGCTCGGCGGCGATCGCAGCAAGGAGTTCGGGCGTGATGCGCTTGGCAATGAATTCGCGCAGCGGCCAGGTATCCAGCAGGCTTTCGGCAGTCCGGTGGTCTTCGAAGACATCCGGCGCGGTGAGCGACGTTGCTTCGCGCTTGAGGTCGGCGTCACGCGCCGATCCGAGGAAGGCATAGGGTGCCAGCAGGGCGCCCGAGCTCACGCCCGACACGACGACATAATCCGGCCGCCGTCCGGTTTCCGACAACCCGTTGAGAATACCGGCACCGAAGGCGGAGTCCTCGCCACCCGCCGACAGCGCGAGCCAGGGGCCGTTCTTGTCGCCGAGCACGCGGCGATAGTCTTCCTCGGAATCGGCCCAGAAACGCGCATCGGGAATGCCCGGGATGACCGCGATATTCTCGTCCTTCGGCGTGAACGTCGCGCGCGGCGGCGGCGCCTGCACTTTTGCGGAGGTAGCCTGCGTGGTCTGAGCTGCCGGCTGCTGCTGCGTCGGCTTGGCACTGCGTGTGCTGCGTTTGTGCTTGCGCGATTTGCTCGCCCGGGCGACTTGCGTATTGCTCGCCATCTGCAGCGCGTGGGCGCAGGCGGGGGCCTGCAGCGCTGCGAAGGGGGCGATCGGCGGGCCGGCTTCTTGCGCGGGTTGCGGGCAAGCGATTGCGCCTGGGTGCGCTGCGGCCGGTTCGGCTATCAGCGCGATCGCCGAGGTCAGCGTCAAACATCCGATGGCGAGCGCTTTCAGGGCGAGGATCGAGCGCATCTGTTGTCCTGTTGCTTGCGTTTCACACGGCCGCGGCGATCGCTTCCGCGCCGTCTTGCCGGTGTGCCTCGTGCGGTGGTCTTTAGCGGAATCGTTCCGCCCCCTGCGAGCCGATTTCTGCGGCAAAACAGTGTCCACAGACGTTCTTGACACATGCGTGCCGAAATATTGCCCGCCCGGCCTTCTGGTTTCGGCTGCGAGAGCGAATTCCGTTCACTTCGCCGGACAATGCTCTAACGACGCATGGCAAAGAAAGCGCCAAGCAGCGACAGGGCGCCACCGGCGACCAGAACCGCCACACCGGTTATCACGCTTGCAAACGCACCGAGTTCATTCGACGCAGTTGCTTTGCCCCCGACCAGGGTCAGGCCGGCAACTGCAACCAGTCCACCGACCCAGGCGGTCCAGCCGGGAATACGCTCCGGATTGGCTACGAGATACCTAACCAGGGCGGCGATCGCAAACCCTGCAATGAAGGTGATGCCGGCAATCAGCCACCACGCCGTCGCCGCGCGCAACTGCGCTGCGCGCGGCACTTTGACGGCGTGCCAGATCGCGGCGATGTCGAGGCCAAGCTGCGCCAGAATGACCTGCGCCACGATGGCCAGCAGCACGCCGCCGCTGATGGCGGCGCCTAAGACGAGAGTACGGTAGCTCAGTTCATTCGCGGCAGGCGGCATTGGTTACGCGTGACCTCATTTCGAAAGCAGGACTTCGAGGCGCCATCGTGCGGTATTGCGGGGAGGTGCCGCATCCTGCGCATTTTTGCGAAGAATTCGATCGGCGCGAATCGTGCCTGCCATCCCCCGAATCGATTATCACGTTAGTGCAAAGTCGACGACCGCGCGATCACGCACCTCCGGTTCGGATAGCCATTGTCTACAAAAGCTCCATTGGCTTCCGGTAGACGCCGGGGATCATTCATTCAGGCTCGATCTAGACGGCAATCGAGTGGCGCGAGCGATTTTGCGGCAGGTAGGCGTCGAAGGCCGCCGCCACCAGTCGCACGAAGGGGCGGCCTTCAGCGGTGACGACGATTCGCCGTCCTTCGATCTCGACGATTCCCGCCGACGCCAGCGGCTCGAGGCCGGCAAGCTCCTGCGCGAACGGCAGGGCGACGGGCGCGCCGGTCCTCCGGTTCGGCAGCTGGTCGAGGTCGACCGCAAGGTCGCACATCAAGCGCTCGATGATGGCGGCGCGCAGCACGTCATCGGCATTGACCGCGATGCCTTTGACGGTCGCGAACGAGCCCTGCGCGATGGCGCGGGCATATCCTGCGATGTCGACCGCGTTCTGCGCAAAGCCCTGGGGAAGCTGGCCGATTGCGGAGGCGCCAAGCCCGATCAGGGCGTCGGCTGAGTCGGTCGTGTAGCCCTGGAAATTGCGGTGCAGCCTGCCTGCATGTTGCGAGATAGCGAGGTCATCGCCCGGCAGCGCGAAATGGTCGAGGCCGATCGCGACATAGCCGTGCTGCGCCAGCGTCCGCGCCGACGCACGCGCCTGCTCGATGCGCGCTGCCGGGCCGGGCAGGGCGTCGGTGTCGATGACCTTCTGGTTCGCCTTGAACCAGGGCACATGCGCATAGCCGAACAGGGCAAGGCGCGCCGGTTCGAGCGCGGCGGCGAGCCGTGCGGTCGTCTCGACATCGGCGACGGTCTGGCCGGGCAGGCCGTACATCAGGTCGATATTGATGTGGGTGATGCCGGCGTCCCGCAGCGCGCGCACCGCGTCCCGCACCTCCTCAAAGGGCTGGATGCGGCCGATCGCCTGCTGCACATGGGGGGAGAATTCCTGGACGCCGAGGCTCGCCCGGGTGATCCCGATCTCCGCCAGCGCTGCGGCGAGCGCCGCATCGGTGCACCGCGGGTCAAGCTCGATCGCATGCTCGATCAGGCCCGATCGGTCGAAATGAGCGGCAATCGCAGAGACCGTCCGCAGCAGGCGGTCGCGGCCCAGGATCGATGGCGTGCCGCCGCCCCAATGCAGATGCACCAGCCGCCGCGCCTTCAGCACCGCCGCGACCAACCCGATTTCGTCGATCAGCGAGGCGGCATAGGCGTCGAGCGGCTCACTGCGCCGCGTCGCCTTGGTATGGCAGCCGCAATAGAGGCAGATCTCGACGCAATAGGGCACGTGAAGATAGAGCGAAAGCGTCGCATCGGCGGGGAGAGCGGCAAGCCACGCGGCATAGGTCGAGGCATCGACCGCCGCGGTGAAATGCGGCGCAGTCGGGTAGGAGGTGTAGCGAGGGACATTGCGCTCGGCCAGAGCGATCATGTTGTCCATGGGCGTGTGTATGCCGCATTCCCCGCTGGCGGGGCCTTGATCAAAATAAACGAGCTATTTGCGATATTAGCATTGCGCAACGGCTTGCTCCAGCGAGCAACTGCACCGCGCTGAAGCCGTGGGCGAATGATCGTCCCGTCCTGCGCTCCAAATAAAAACGGGACCGCAAGCGGCCCCGTCCAAGCATTAGCAGACGTTTAGCCTGTTATGCCTTGAACGCGACCCAAGCCAGGAGCGGCAGGGTCCAGGCCAGCAGCGTGAATGACCCGAATACGACCGTGCAGGCCACGCATTTTCCCGCTGCATTCCGAACCGTAGTCATGATCATTGTCCTTCTTATGTAGCAGTTTCTTTGCAGTTTCTTTGGCAGTGCTTGCTTCGCGGGGTCGGGGGTTTGCCGCTTTTTGGAGCGGTCAGGCCCGCGCCGTCTCCCAGGCGATCCGCTGGATATCAGACCGGGTGATGCCGATATCGGAGAGTTCGCGGTCGTCGAGACGATTCAACTCGCGAAGACTTGCACTGTACCTGCGCCGGACGTGAAACAACCGAACGAGGGCTGAGACGAGATACATGATTGTCTCCATTTGTTGCGCGGTGTGCGACCCGCGCTTTGTCGTCGGTACATAAATAGCTGACGGGGGGAATTGAGGTAGGCCTTATGCTGCGGTGCAGCTATTCGGCCACCGCATAGGTGGGTAAGGATTTCTTTGTATTTTTAAGCATCTCAACGGAGTGATTCTGTCGGGCCACTTTCATCGGGCGCGAGTGGCAAATAAATTCAATAAATATCAATGCATTATAATAAATTGCTGATGGCGCGCCGCAGGTGATCAGCGGAGCTTGTGGATGAAAGACGACGAAAAATCGCGCTTTTAGCCTTGCCATCGGGCGGCGGTCGTGTTGCTCTCGCGCCGCAACAATCCACTAGGCCGGAGCGCCAAAATGACCAACAAACAATTGGAAATGCGGAGCCTTTTTTTTGAAGATCTCTCTCTCGGCATGAGCGAGTCATTGTCGCATACCGTGACCGATGCCGACATCAGAGGCTTCGCTCAACTCAGCGGAGACAGTAATCCGATCCATCTGTCCGCGGAATTCGCCGCCAAGACCTTCCTGAAGACACGGATTGCCCATGGCATTTATACGGCGAGCTTCATCTCGGCTCTGATCGGGATGCGACTGCCGGGCCCGGGCGCGATCTACATCTCGCAGACGTTGTTCTTCAAGGCGCCGGTGCGACTCGGCGATACGCTCGACGTGAAGGTCGAGGTTGCCGAGCTGATGGCAGAGAAATGCCGGGCCCGGCTCGCTTGCAGCTGCAAGGTCGGTGACGAGATCGTGCTCGAAGGGGAAGCCTGGGTGAAGGTACCGTCGAAGCTGCCGCGGCCGGACAAAGCAGCGTAACCTTTCCGCTCATCTCTCCAAGATTGTCATGCCATGCCGGCGGGCGCCGAGTTCCATCGGCGGCCCGCTGGCGATGTTTGTCGCGTCTGGCGCGGTGTTCCCAGGGAACGCTTTGCACCGCTGTGTGAGGTTGCTGTCTGAGCAGGATGGCCCCGCCGAAGTGGCTGACACGGTCGCCAAGTCGGTGTGATCCGATTGGACTGCCCGCCCGCGCGATGGGCTGCACGGGCGAGTCCTTAAGGGAACCATCGGAGTTTGGTCGCGGCGTATTCTCCACCGCAATTCTCCATTAAAATTCCGTATAGAAAACGCGCAATTTTCTCGTTGCTATGCGACAAAATCATTAGCCCGCAAGACTATTTCTGTGTATTTTTTAAAGAACGGGAGGGTGATCGGATTGCGAGGAGGGTGACATGGTCCCGCCCTACGAGCCATGGGCTGTTTTGAATGAGTTGCCGCGGCGGTTAAAGAATTGGTTGGTCCGGCCGATGGAGACTTTCGGGGCGGCATCGGACGCGGCATCGGACAATGGGTGGGGCTGCGGGGTCTCGCCCCCTATTCCTCCAGTCGAGGACAGTTCGGACCTGCTGAGGCGCCGCATGGAGGCGCTTCATCTCGATCCTAATGACGTCGACCGTCCGACAGCACAGCTCGCAGGCATCAAGACAGGTTTGTGCGCGCATTGCGCGGCACGCGGGAAATGCATGCGGGACCTTGACGATGAGTTCGCCGATCCCGGCTGGGGGGACTGGCGCAATTACTGTCCCAATGCGACGACGCTGACCATTTTGAGCACCCTGGGAAATTGCGTCGAAGAGCAGCAATCGCACCAGGATGATCAGAACAAAGCAAGCGCTGCCACGCCATGGCAACGTTCTGCGTCAGGCGACCGGTTCTCACAAGCTTGATCCGACGGTGCCTGCAGCCCGGGCAAGGGTCTTGAGGGCGGGAGCGGCTGAAGCAGAAGATGCTTCAGCGGCATTCCCCCGCGTTTTGCTCAACCCGCTGCGCGCGCCAGGACATTCGATGCGGGAGAACCACTCACGGAAACTTATTGTGCAGCTCAAAAGCCGTGATCTGCAGCGCCGGTATCCTGGCCCCGATCTGTTCGAATGCCTGCTTGAGGCCCGCCTGCAAGAAGCGATCAAAATCCGCCTGTGACTCCCAAACGTCGACGACGCCCCAGCCTTGCTTCATTGGCCCGGCCATATGGCTGATCAGGCCTTGGGGTGGGCCGGAATTTCCCCAGTCGAGTGCTTTCATCACCTCGTCGTATTTCGTGCGGTCCATCGTGGCGAACTGTATCATGAGGCATACGGCCATGGATTCTCCTCCGCCTTCAGACTTTGCCGGGAATCCTGCCGCAAGAGTGCACTACGGTTAGGTTTCTTGTGAAGTGCCGATTCTTTGCCACGAGCCCTTGACAGGGCCCGGCGGTCTGACGGCGCGCGATTGCTTGCGGGGGTCGCTGCTAGAGCATTTTCCGGCGAAGTGGATGCCGGTTCGCCGTTAGAAAATGCGATCCCTCACGGAGAAATGGAGCGAATTCCGATTCCGCAAAAACGGAATTCGCTCTAGACTTGTTCTTTGCTGACGCGGAGCTGCGCCAGCGTCTGCGCGCCGGAGTGCGGAGCGGATGGCGCGGCCTGCCGATCCAAAAAGTCAAACACAGCCTTGACCGCGATGTTGATCAAGGCCGCCCAGGCGGTGAGCCCGACGAATGTCAGAACGGTGACGATGAGTGCTTCCTGCATTGATGCCTCCCTCGCGATGGACAGCATTCTCTCGCGAGACAGCATTAAGAAATGTGAGCTGCATCACACAGCATGGGACGAGGGCGGCCGCCGGTCGTTCGGCTGCTGATCTATGCGGGTCGGGCCGGTCGGATTTTCAAAACGGGGATCGGTGGGACGCGGGAGAGCCGCGCGTTGGCCGTTAACCCGTGTGAGCGCTCAAGATCGGCTGCCAATATCGCATGCGGCCGGAAGGGGCGACGACCAAAGTATCACCCCAGCCTCAGCCACGTCGCAGGCTCATCGACGCCCGCGGTGGAACGCAGTGGACGGTCAGCGGTAATCGCCTCTCCAGTGGCCGCGTCCCCGGTAGTAGCCGCCACCATAACCTCCCCTGGCATAGCTGGGACGGGGGCCGACGCCAGCCCGCGGAGGCCCATACGGCCGGTCGAAGGCCGCGGCGCGCGGAGGGTGGGCGTAGGGCCGGCCAAAGCCAGCGCGCGGCGGAGCATAGGGTCGGCCGATGCCTGCACGCGGCGGGCGATAGGGACCGTTATAGAAGCGCGGGCCCGGGCCGCCGCGCCATGCCCAGCCATTCCACCCCGCTGGGCCGCCCCACCAGGAGCCGGTCACCCATGGGCCGTAATCGCACACATACCAGCCGGGTCCGTGCCATCCGCCCGCGAACCAGCAGTAATTGTAGCCCTCGAAGACGTACGCCCAGGCGTCGACCAAGGTGTCGACCACGGGTGCCGGCGGAACCGGAGCAACGACCACCGGCGGCGCTTCTGCGACTGGCTCGATGGGCTCAAACTCGTCGTATTCGGCAACCGGTGCGGGCGGCGCCATATCAGCAGAAAAGCTCGGCGAGACGCCAAGCCCGATCATCACTGCAGCACTCCCGGCAGCGAGAAGCACGGCACGCATACACACCCCCCATTTGAAATCAGGTCGGGGAAAGCTCTAACAGCTCATTCGCGCGAAACCGTGGCGGAAAACGGTTAACGGCGTGCTCTCGTAGAACAAGGTCCCCACGACGGCTTCCACTGCCCGCCAACCTTGGCGGCGAATTCCTTCCGCGCGTGCTGAACTCGCTTCCGTTCGCCGGGCGTCGGTGCAGACCACATCGCATCGACACGAATCCGCCGTGGACGGCAGTTTCGCGCCAGCGTCATCATCCAATTTCAGCCGGCGTTGAGCACGAGCGTGCCGCTGGGCTCGCCCGAGGATGGCCCGCAGGCCGCCGCAACTTATGGAAGCTCGGATATCAGCTTCAGCATCTCGGCTTCCGACCACGCTCTGGCGGTCTGCGTTCGCACATTCCCAAACGAGCTGAGAGCCAGGGCGAATTTGGCCACGTCCTCTCCATCCGGTGCTTCGGCGATCAGGAGCAGGTCGTGTTCGCCGGTCGTGAGAAAGATTTGCTGGATGTCGACTTTCAGCTTCTTGCCAAGCTCGCGGGCTTCTTTGCTGCGCTTGGGTACGTTTTTGATCGCTTGGATTCCCTGCTCAGTCCAATCGAGCGAAAGCGCGAATGTCGGCATGTGAGTCCTCCGGATATTTGTTTCAGGGCTGCAACCCATGCCAGCTTTCTTCCGGGGGCGGCGCCCTGTTGCCAGCTAATCAGGAGATATTCGGCGGCAAAATTCACCTCGTCGTGAAGTTGTCGTAAATGGACAACGGTCTATCCGCGCTGAGCTTCATTAAGATTTGGATGGGCATCAGTAATTCTCTGCAATTGCTGAAGTTGTTGTTCACGCCGAAGTGTAAGCTCGCGCAAGGAGTCGTAGATCGGCGGGCGCGCAGCAGCATCGCCACCAGTATAGCTCTATCCGACTAATCTCTGACGACGTCGTTTGCTTGAAGCGCCCAGAGGGTCACCGTACCGATCACCACGATCGGACCGATAACGCCGCGCAGTCCGAACGCCACATAAGTCGCGGGTCCGACGGCCGTTCCGATGAGAAATCCGACGATAACGTAGACGAGGCGATAGAGTTGCTCGCGAGCGCCGGCACACTGCACGCTGCTTTCGTGATCGGTGGGATCGCGGGCGAGCCGATGCCGTGCGAGAATAAGCTCCGTTATCGCCACGCCGAGCTCGGTCAG
>CAZTTL010000096.1:9087-11753 GCA_964616635.1 uncultured Rhodoplanes sp.
AAGGCCGCCAGAAAAAAGGCGGTGATGGCAAGCAATTTACCGGTCCAGCCGGGATGGTTTCCGACGATCTCAGCTCCGGCGACCACAAAACTGCCCGTCACATTCGCAACGAAAAGCCCGAACAGCACAATGAAAGTGTAACTGTCGACATATCCGGCGACAAAGCTGAGAAGCGCCGCGACAATCCTGGTCGACTCCTTCCGATCGACATGCATGATCTTTTCCATGAGTGCGTGCTCTCGTCGGCGGCGTCTTTTTCGATGCGACAGTCCGGGCCTTCGGCTGACAGCGGTGGGAACGCTCAGACCGCGACGTGGCGGCCGATCTCGACGACATGCTCGTCGGGAAGCCGGAAGAAATCGGTGACGTGAACGGCATTGCGCTCCATCATCGCAAACAGCCTTTCCTCCCAAGCGGGCAGTCCCTTGCCGTCCTCGCGACGAATAACCGTTTCGTGGCCGACATAATAGGTCATGTCATCGCGATCGAGCGTGCAGCCATGGTCACGCGCTTGCTCGAGAAGCGCCGGAATGTCGGGGCGCTCCATGAAGCCGTAATGGGCGGCCGCGCGCCAAACATTTGGTGCGACCGCGGTGACCGACAGGCGCTCGGCATCGGCGATCCACGGAACGGAATCGATCAGCACGCTGAGCACCAGGATATGCGTATGCAGGGCACGATTCTGTTTCACGTGCCAGATCATCATCGGCGGCGTGTCGTGCAAAGTTCGCGTCAGGAAAACGGCGGTGCCGGGCACGCGGGGGATGTTCCGCGCCGCGACCGACGCCATAAACGCGTCGATCGGGATGACCCGCGCGTCGAATGCGCGCGCCACCGCCAGTGAGCCGCGATGCCACACGGTCATGGTCGTGTAGACGCACAAGGCCAGCAGGAGCGGAACATAGCCGCCTTCGAAGATTTTCGCGGCGTTCGCAACGAAAAACGCGGAGTCGACGCCGATGAAAATGCCGGCGACCGCGCCGGCCAGCGGCAGGCTCCAGCCCCAAATCTCGCGCATGGCGATGAACAGCAGCGCCGAGGTCATCAGCATGGTCGCCGACACCGCGATGCCGTAGGCCGCGGCGAGATTGGCGGACTTGCCGAACCCGATCGTCAGCCCCACCGTCACGATCATCAACAGCCAATTGACGAAGCCGATATAGATCTGCCCGTAGCCTTGCTCCGAGGTTTGCGTGATGTGCAGACGCGGCAGCCAGTCGAGCTGGATGGCCTGCCGGGTCATCGAGAACGCGCCGGTGATGATCGACTGGCTGGCGATCACGGTCGCAACTGTTGCGAGGACGACCATGGGAATCAGGAGCGGCGCGGGGCACAGCTGGTAGAAGATGTTCTCCGAGATCGGCGCCCCTTTGAGGACGAGGGCGGACTGGCCGGCGTAATTCAACACGAGGCCAGGAAACACCACGCTGGACCAGGCGAGCCTGATCGGCCGCGATCCGAAATGGCCCATATCGGCATAGAGCGCCTCCGCGCCGGTTACGCAGAGAAAGACGCCGCCCAAGACCAGAAAGCTCGCATAGCCGTTCGAGAACAGATAGCGCAGGCCGTAAAGCGGATTGATTGCGGCAAGCACGGCGGGATGTTGCGCGATGCCCCAGATGCCGAGCGCCGCCATGACCAGGAACCAGACCGCCATGATCGGGCCGAACGCCTTGCCGATCCAGGCGGTGCCGAGCGGCTGCACCGCGAACAGCGCGACCAGGATCGCCACGGCCGCGGGCAGCACATAGGGCTGGAACGTGGGGGCGACAATGTTGACCCCTTCGAGCGCGGACAGGACCGATATCGCAGGTGTGATCGCGCCGTCGCCGTAGATCAAAGCAGCACCGAACAGGCCGACGGCGACGATCGCCGGCCGGTGATGCTTCTTGATGCCGAGCAGCGCCATCAGCGCCAGCACGCCGCCTTCGCCGTCATTGTCGATGCTCATCGCAACGGTCACGTATTTGACGGTCGTGATGATCACCAGCGTCCATAGAATGAGCGAGAGGGCGCCGAGCACGTGGTCGGGCGACGGCTTCCCCTCGATCAAAGTGAGGACGGTCTTCAGCGTGTAGAGCGGACTGGTCCCGATATCGCCGAACACGACGCCGAGGGCGGAAAGCCCTAAGGCCGCAACACCCACAGGGGCGGCGGTGCCGACCTTTGCCGGCGGCGCGCGTTCGTTGGCGCTGTCATCCATTGCTGTGAAGCCGCGGCGGCGATTTCGGCCCGGAAACTGCCGCCGCAGGGCGTCCTGGCGAGACGATAGCTTCCCTCAGCCGCAAAAACCAAACCATGGCCGCTTGTCCGCGCACGAATTCGAGGCGAATCGCGGCCGGGATTGTACCAGGGCCGCGGCCAATGTTCGATCGGTGCTCCGAAGATCCGTCCTCGGCGGCCGCCCATCATTACGGCGATCAATAGGTTTCGGGGACGTAAAGGTTGTCAGGCAGAACCTTGCGCTCATAGTCGGAGGAAAACACGCGCTCCGGCAGCGTCAGAAACGGATGCGGTATGTCTTTATAGGGCACCTGCTGCAGGAGAGGGTGGATGCAGTTAAGCCGAGCCGCTTCTTTCCGACAGTCCCGGATGACTCCGGTTTGGTGGAACCTCGCTGCTTGCTCTTCTTCGGCATGTCGGGCGCACTGCAGCATGCGTTCGCC
>CAZTTL010000097.1:0-6854 GCA_964616635.1 uncultured Rhodoplanes sp.
GATCAGCTCAAGCCCTGCGCGATCGGGAAGGTCGGCACCTTGCCGACATAGCGCTCGAACGGCCGGTAGACCTCTTTGGCCATATCCGCATACAGTTCGCTCATCCGGTTCGACTCGGCGATGAACGTTTCATAGGCGGTCTTGACATAGTCGGACTGGATTTCGAACGCCCGCTCAGCCGATCTTGCGCTCAGGATCTTCTCCAGCGCCGCGGTGCTCTGCTCAAGCGACTTCTTCGTATAGTCGACAGCGCCCGCCGCAATGGCTTGCACGCCCTTCGAAATGTGGCCCAGCGACGCCATCGCCGCGTCCACATTCTCCTGGTTGAACTTGGTCAGGTCGTCGACGGAATTGAGCATTTGGAATCTCCATGTCGGGGTCTGTGCCCTCACGAACCCGTGATCGCCGTCGTGATCACGGCGGCGGGCATCATCGATTTAGAGATTATATTGCAGTGCACAAAAAATCAAGTGAGCCTTCGGCGGCGCAGCATTATTTTCAAATTCTTCATACGATTCAATAGCCCTTTAACGACTTCGAAACCATATTTCCGTATTCAAACGTATTGAATGGTCTCGGTTGCGCCTGATTTCATAGATAACAAAAATGTGAGCCGCTGCAAAAAAGCAACAGCGGAAGGACGACCGACAGGGACTCACGGGGACCCGGCCTTAGGCCAAAGCGACCGATCGATGAGGGGACACGATGCTCCGGACATTCGGGGATACACACGGATTTCGAAAGGTCATGGTGGGCTTGCTGACGGCCATCGCGGTGCTTGCGATCGCGATGGACTCAGCCGATGCGCGGCGCCGCCGACACTCCAAGCGGGTACGCAGCTATAACCCGCCCTATGCCGCCATCGTCGTCGATGGCAATTCCGGCGAGGTGCTGCACGCCGCCGCCGCCGATGCCAAGCGGCACCCGGCCTCGATCACCAAGATCATGACGCTCTATCTCCTGTTCGAGCGTCTCGAAGCCGGCAAGCTCAAGCTCGATACCCGGCTTAAGGTCTCCGAGCACGCCTCCGACCAGTCGCCGACCAAGCTCGGCCTCAAGGAGGGGCGAACCATCGAGGTGGAGGACGCAATCCTCGGCCTGGTCACCCGCTCGGCCAATGACGCGGCCGTGGTGATCGCCGAAGCAATCGCCGGCGACGAAGACGACTTCGCCAAGATGATGACGCGCAAGGCTCGTGCGCTCGGCATGAAGCATACCGTTTACAAGAATGCGTCCGGCCTGCCCAACCGCGAGCAGGTCACGACCGCACGCGACCAGGCCCGGCTCGGCCGCGCCATCCAGGAACGCTTCCCGAAATATTACCGCTACTTCTCGCGGCGCTCCTTCACCTTCCGCGGCAAATCGATCCGAAACCACAATCACCTGCTCGGCGAGGTGCCCGGCGTCGACGGCATCAAGACCGGCTACATCCACGATTCGGGCTTCAATCTCGTCGCTTCGCTCCATCACGACAAGCGCTATCTCGTCGCCGTGGTGCTCGGTGGCAAGTCGAGCGGCGCCCGCGACGCGCGCATGCGCAGCCTGCTTGAAAAGTACGTCAAAAAGGCTTCGACCAAGCACACGGCTCCGCTGATTGCGGAGATGCCCGTGCCCGACAACGAGCCGATCCACGTCGCGGACGAAAGCAAGGCCCCAGCCACCATCAGCGGTGCCGGGCCGGCCCCCGCCAAGCCGATCAGCTCGACGACCATCAAGGCCAGCGCACATCATCGCGATCCGGCAACGACCGCCGCGGTGTCTGTCGCCAAGAGAGCTGGCGATGCGATCAAGCCGATTGCCGTGAAGACCATCAAAGTCAAGCTTAGCGGCGTAAAGACCGCGTCGTTAACGCCCACGCTCTCGACCGTGTCGGTCGTGGCGCCGGTGAAGAGCGAGCAGACGATGCAGCCGGCATCCAACCGCGCCCCGGTCCCGACGCCCGTGGCGGCGCCCAGTAACCCGGCCCCCGCGCCGATCCAGGTTGCCTCCGCCGGTCCGGATGCGATCCCCGTCGCCGCGGTCAAGGCCGTCGCTCCGACTCCGGCGCCGGCAGCGCAGGATGGCGAGGCGGCACCGCATAAGCGTACCGGCTGGATGATCCAGGTCGGCGCTTTCGAGGCCGAGCGCGACGCCAAGGATCGCCTGAGCTCCGCCAGGAGCAAGGCCAAGCGCCTGCTCAGCGGCGCCGATCCCTTTACCGAGACCGTCGTCAAGGACAACAGGACCTTCTATCGCGCACGGTTCGCGGGCCTCGACAAGAGCGAAGCGATCGCTGCCTGCAAATACCTCAAGCGCAATGACTTCGCCTGCATGACGCTGAAGAACTGACCCCGTTAGGTGGGGGATGTTGGGGGCCGGCGGCGCCGCTTGCGGCGCCGCCGTCTTTTTGGGGCGGGTTCCGTCACCAGTCTGATTATTGAAGCTCGCTGCTCCTTGTGAGCGCGGCGCCGACGCGGCGGCCGATCATTTTCCCCTTCCTGGCCCGGCGGATCGAATGGCGCGGCACTCGCGTGACACGGCCCCGCACGCCGGCACGCAGCGAAATCTTTTTCCTCAAACCTGGAAAAAATTTTCCGACAACCAAGCGTTAAGCCTCAAGGCGTAATTTTGCAGCGTTCAGGGTTAGCGTGACGTGAATAGGCAGGGTCGAATTCTATCGACTGCGCGTGCGTTTAGTTGCGTTGGAGTTAGAGATGGCGGCGGCGAAGCAAGACGTCCTTGGCCTGATTGACGCGGGCCGCAAGGTACGTCGACCCCCCCTGGTCGGGATGCAGTTTCTTCATCAGCCCGCGATGCGCCCGGCCGATGTCCTCGGCACTCGCTCCCGGCTGAAGGCCAAGGACCTGATAGGCCTCCTCTTCCGTCATTTTTCCGGACCGCGACGCACCACCCTCCCCCGCCGGGTCACGCGCCTGCGCGTCCTCACGCCATCCGGGACTGCGGCGGTCAAGATAAGCGCTTAGCAGTGCCTGGCTTTGCTCATCGATCTCGGCAAGCAGCGTGATCAGGCTCGGCATGTCGAGCGTGTCGAGCGGGGCCCCGGCGAAACGGCCCGCCAGCACCCGCCCGCGCATCGCCCCGGTGTCGTGATCGAGCTCCATGTCCAGAAAGGCGGAGCGCACCTGCGAGGTCTGCCCCGGCGTTTTCTGGCTACGCCGGCCGAACGGCGCCGCACCGAAGGGCAGCCAGCCAAGCAGGCCGAGCCCGGTGAGCCCCAAGGGAATACCGATCGATATCTGCCCGCGCAGCACCAGGAGCGCTGCACCGCCCAGCGCCGCGACGCCGCCGGCAAGCCGCGCCCCGCGCACCAGCCCGCGGGGATCGGCCCGCGCCAAACCCTTCACCACCCACAGGACGATCAGCAGCGCAGCGAGACCCAGGAGGATCGTCGGCATGGCTATCTCAACTGCTCGAGCAGCAGGAGCGCGCCGCTGTTCTTCGCCGCCGACAGCCGGGTCAGCGCCTTGAGGCCGCCGCTCGCATAAGCGGCGACGGCGCGCAGCAGCTCGCCGAGTTCATGGGCGGCGCCAGCATTGAAGCGGCAATAGGCCCCGCGCGACAGCCGTGCGATCTCGCGATAGGCGGTCTCGGCAACAGGATCATGGCCCTCCTGGAACATGAACACCGGCACGCCGCGAAGCCCCAGCTCGCCGGCTTTGGCACACAAAACGTCGACTGATTCCTCCATGGCGTCGCCGACATAGACCAGCGCCTGGATCTTTTTTGCCTCGGTCTCGCGCCGCGCATGGGCCAAAACCTTGGCAATCTGCGTGTGCCCGCCGCGGCAATCGATCTTCTCCATCAGCCCCGCAAGCGCCCGCGGATCGCTCACGAAGCGCGAGGCACGGCATTCCCCCACGCCGCGAAAATAGACAAGCTGGACGTCGAGCCCGCCAACCGCGGCGGCTTCGTTGAACATGTCGGCCTGGAGGCGGCAAGCGGTGTCCCAGGTCGGCTGCCGGCTCATGGTTGCGTCCAGCGCAAAGACGAGCCGGGCGCGCTCACCCGTCGGCCGCGGCGCATCAAGTTCGCGGACCCGCGCGAGAAATGTGTCGATTTCCGCTCGCGATGACTTCGCAGCGGGCTCCGTGGTCCCGGCCGGCGCGGGCGCGCGTTCAGGCGGCTTCGCCATTGCTGATCCTGTTTTAACGTTGCCCGGTATAGGTGGCAGCGTCACAGACACTTCGCAATGCCGCCGGCCGCGTGGCGGCGACACCCTGCGGCGCTTCAACAAGCTCAGGAAAGCAACCGGCACTGCCTATGCCGGGTCAGGCACCCACGGAATCGGCAGCGGATCGCTCTCATCGGCGAAGAGGTCGTCGATGTCGAGCGGGACGAAGGCATTCGTGCGCCACTCGGCGCGAGCGGCGGCGTGGATACGGCCGCGCTCGTTGATCGGCAGCATCAGTGACGCGAGCAATGCCTGCACTTCCATCCGGGCGGTCACATGCGACAGGCAGGGCTGCACGCCGAGCGCAGCCTCGTCGATGTCATCGAGTGCCGTCAAGCCGCACGGGAAGAACTCGCGATAGACCATGCGCTCGGCAAAGCCGTCAACAAAGCGAAAGCCCAGCCGACCGCCGAGTTGGGTCAATCCCTCCCCGACCAGCTTGCGATTGCGCGAGCCGATGGTGGACAGCCGGTTGCGCACCACGATCCAGTCGGTCATTCGCCCATCGACGACGCGCCGCTGCCGGCGTGCCTCGCGCACCAGCTCGGCGTAATGGCTGGTGCCCAAGATCTCGCAAGTCACCGCGTCGACGCTGGCGAGCACGTCGAAATCGAGGAAACTGTCATTGAGCGGGGTGATCAGCGTATCCGCCATCGAATGGGCCAGCCGTGCGAGATAGGTGTCGGCCCCCGGCGTATCGATGACGAGAAAGTCCTGCCGGTGTTCGATCGCGGTGATGGCGTCGGCAAATCGGGTGAATTCCGCCTGCTCGTTGTCGTCGACCCGCACGCCCTCGGCGCGGGCGACACTGAAATGCTGCGGCAGCTCCAGCGGCAGGCGCAGTTTCTTCGCCCAGGCCCGGCGCCGGTCGATGTAGTGCGTCAGGGTGCGCTGCCGGGAATCGAGATCGATGGTGGCGACCCTTTGCCCGGCTTTCAGCAGGGCGACCGCGAGATGCATGGCGGTCGTCGACTTGCCCGACCCGCCCTTCTCATTGCCAAGAACGATGACATGCGCGGAGAGTGGCTCGCGACGAGCTTCCCGCAATTCCGACTCGACCCACATGACCGCCTCCCGGTCGACCTAAATCTTGTTTTGATCGCACCCGGTGGTCAAGCTATCTCTTGATTTTCGATCTCTCATGACTAACGACGTCACCGGCCGTGGAGGGCATATGCACCCCGGTGGTATCTGCCGGCCGGGAGAGCGTTCACAATGAGACGCCAGCCGATTGTCGCACGCACGATCCCGTCGCTTGATCGCGCCATCGCGCGATTGCGGGCGGCGCCGGGAAAGCTTGCCATCATCCCCACCATGGGTGCCCTGCACGCGGGCCATCTCGCGCTGGTGCGGTTGGCGAAGACCAAGGCACGCCGCGTCGTGGTGTCGATTTTCGTCAATCCGACGCAATTTGCCCCGCACGAAGACCTTGCGAGCTATCCGCGCAAGCTGTCCGCCGATGTCGCAGCGCTCAGCACCCTCGGCGTCGACCTCGTCTGGGCCCCGACCGCCGCGGTGATGTATCCGCCGGGCTTTGCCACGCGCGTGGCGCCGGAAGGACCGGCGACGGCGGGGCTCGAAGACAGATTCCGCCCGCACTTCTTCGGTGGGGTGACGACCGTCGTCGCCAAGCTGTTCACGCAAGTTCGCCCCGACCTCGCGGTGTTCGGCGAAAAGGACTACCAGCAGCTCAAGGTCGTTACCCGGATGGCGGCCGACCTCAATTTGCGCCTGCGCGTCATCGGCATGCCAACGCTGCGCGAGGGGGACGGCCTCGCGCTGTCTTCACGCAACGCCTATCTCTCGGCAGAGGAGCGCGCGCGGGCGCCCGCGCTTCATCGCACGCTGCAACAATGCGCGACGCGAATCCGCGCTGGCGATGCGGTCGCACAGGTAACGGCGGACGGGACCGCCGCGCTGGGGCGCGCGGGCTTCGTCGTCGATTACCTCGAAGCGCGCCACGCCGAGACCCTGGCACCGATCGCCCAAGCGACCGACGGTCCGGTCCGCCTGCTGGTTGCCGCAAAACTCGGAACAACGCGGCTGATCGACAATATCGGCGTGTAGCGAGGGCCGTCGCCGGCGATGCCCCTTACCGTCGCGTGCGGCGCTGAAGCTCCGGCGAGTCGGCATCAACCACGAGAAGATCGCCGAGCTCGAATCCGGTCAGCCCGCGCGGCGGCGCCGTGAAGGGCTTGATCACGAGTTGCTCGACAAAGCGCGGGTCCTGCGCCTCGGTGAAGTGAACGGCAAACCCTTCGGCAAAGCGACGCACGACCTTGCCAACGACCTTGCCAACGGCGAGCGGCGTGCCGATCGGCGGCTTGATTTCAGCCGAGACAGCCGCCCCGGAGGCCGACATGTCGATGACGAAGCAGGACACCATGGTGCCGTCGGCCATAATCAGCGTCGAGCGCGGGTCCTGCGGCACGATCCGCTTGTGCCGGCGGGCATTGGGCAAATCATCGCGCTGATGCTTTTCCAGCCAGACCAGCTTGGTTTCCAGTCGCGCCCGCCGGGCCTCGTTGGCCTCGATGGTCGTGACGAAGCCGCCACAGAGGGTGCGCATCACCGCCCCCTTGAACTTTCCGAATTCCTCGAAATAGGCGATGATCGGCTCGCCGATGGTCGCGACCACCGGTCCGGCGAGGACCATGGCGCGCGGCGAGACGTTAACCATCCG
>CAZTTL010000097.1:6954-11663 GCA_964616635.1 uncultured Rhodoplanes sp.
ATTCCGACATACCTGCAGCCTGTCGATTGGCTAGTATAAATGCACTATAGCCGGCGCGCGTTAAGGTCCGTTTAATCCTTTCTGGCGAGTTATTTAAAAGTAGGGATTAAAGCAGACTCTAAAGTAGGCCTAATTCGCGCAATTCGCGCCGCAGCGTCTCAGGCAGGTCGTGCAAACCTTTGGCCGAGGCAGCGAGATCAGGCGGTGCATCGGCGGCGGCAAGATAGCGCCAGCCCTGGAATGCCCGCATCGGCCGCGGCTCGACCGGCACAACCTCAGGTATAAGAACAAGGCCGCAGCGGCGCACGCCGTCGCGATCGATGAACGGCCGGATCGCCAACAGGCGCTGCCGGCAGGCGATCATGCCGCGGATCACCCAGTAGAGCGAGCCGCCCTCCAGCAACTCATCCACCCGCTTCGGCACCATGCGGGTGATATGCACATGCTGGCCCGCTTTGCCCCGCCGCGGCTTGGTCTTTGTCGCGATCCATGCCTCGAGATCACCAATGCTGTCACAGCCGACGCAGAGCTTGAGCAGGTGAAGCGGCGGGCGTTCCTTGGTCATTGGCCGCGGGAGGCGCCAGTGGCGGTGCTGGGAATAGGCGAGGCCGGAGCAACGGCAACCGGTGCGGCGGATACCGGCGCACGCGCCGGCCGGCTCGCTGGCACTCGCGGCTTCGCAACAGACTTCGGCGCCGTCCGGGTATTTCCCCCGTTTGACTCGCGGCGCGGCTCCTCCGGCACCATGATGCTGACCGGCGGAATCGATGCCGCGGAGGGAAAATCGTAATGCAGCGCGGACGCCTTGCCGCGGCGCGCGCCGGCGGCGGTATCGCCTGCATCGGACACGCCCTGCGGGTGCTCTCCGGGCGTCGGCCAGTTCGCCGAATATTTCGCCACGAGGCGGTCGAACCGGCTGTCCTTCAGGTTGGCCTTGATCTGCGAAGAATCCTTCACCAGAGCGAATGCATCACAGCGCTCGGCACTGCACCCGGCGGTGGCTTCGAGCACATGGGCGACGATCCCATAGCGATCGGCGGCGAGATTTTGCCGAAGCAGCGTGAGCGCGGGGTCATCGGCGCTCCCGTTCGCTAGCCCCTGGGAGAGAAGCGCGACTTTCGCTGTCACATAGGAGACCGCCGCCGCAACCGTCTCCGGCCGTCCGAACAGGACCGCCTCGCAAGCCTCTTCGACCTGATTGCCCGCCGTGGCATCGACGCAGGCGAGCGGGGAGTTCGGCGCGATCGCCCGCGCCAGCAGCGCGTCGGCGCGCTGTGCCAGGCCCGCCGGTGACCTCGGCGGCGCTGCCGGTAGCGGCTCGGGCTCGGAAGTCGGAAGCAGAAGGATCAGCAGGATCGCACCCGCGAGCGTGAGGCCGACGACAGCCGCGAGTTCCTTGATGCCGATCAGCCCGCGTCGCCAGACCACGACGGCAGCCGCAACGCCGACGGCAGTCGCGACGCCCGCGAGCGACACGAAAATCGTCGCGCCGGCTCCGAATTCATGCGCTGCCATCTGTCATCCCGTTTCCAAGCGAACCTCTTGCCTTCTGTTCAGCCGCCGTCCGCTGGTGAAATTATGGCGCAACCGGCGCGCCGGGGCCATCCCGGCCCCTATGTCGCCGCGGACCATCGGCATATTGATGCGCCGAGAAAAAGCGGATTCCAATTCCACCAGACCGCAATTCGCTCTACTCTCGGCTCCACCGAGCCGATCGATCGCAGCCTGGGCATGCTTTGAAGGCGCGAAGCCCGTTGGACCGACGGTCGGCCGCGTGCGTTTATGGAGGCTTTGTGCCATGCGATGTGGTCGGACACGCGTTGCTTTTCTTCTCGCGGCGACCTGCCTGATCGGCATTTCCCTGCCCGGTCGTGAGGCGGCGGCGGAACCTCTGGTGACCCAGGGGATCGGCGCCTCGACCTGCTCCAAGCTGACTGCCGATCTCAAGCCTGCAGAGGGTTTGACCAACCCGGTCAACCTCATGCTCTATTCATGGGTGCAGGGCTATCTGAGCGCGGCCAATGTCTCGCTGCTCGAAGCCGGCGGCAAGCATGTGGACATCAATGCCATCGACGAAAGCAAGATCCTCAACGACGTGCAGACCTATTGCCAGGCCAATCCCGACGGCCGCCCGGTCACCGCGATCGATGAGCTGATCCGCAAGGCGACCAAGCTCAAGGCCAAGTGGGAAAACGGCACGGTGAGCTGGGACGGCTGAACCCGACGCGCCTGAGCCGAAGCAGCTGCAGGGCTGTCGTCATCGTCCGCGCAGGCGGACGATCCGGCACACGCTGATACCGATAGGTTTGACACCACCTCTGCCGAATACTGGATGCTCCGCCTTCGCGGAGCATAACGTGCATCGTGAGCCGGAGCGGTGCGACAAGCGCGTTCTCTACCCTTGCGCTTTGAGCGACTCGTACATCTCCAGCGCCTCGGCGGGCTTCAGGTTTTCGTGCACTACGGCGGAGACGGCCGCAATCATCGCGCGCGGCGCATCCGACTGGAAGATGTTGCGCCCCATGTCGACGCCCGCCGCGCCCTGCTGCACGGCATTGTAGGCCATGGTCAGCGCGTCGAGCTCGGGCAGTTTTTTACCGCCGGCCATGACGATCGGCACCGGACAGGAGGCGGTGACGGTCTCGAAGCCGTCTTCAACGAAATAGGTCTTCACATATTGCGCACCAAGCTCGGCGATGATGCGGCAGGCGAGCCGGAAATATTGCGCATCACGCACCATGTTCTTGCCGACCGCGGTGACGCCCATCACCGGCATGCCGCAGCGCAAGCCGGCATCGATCAGCTTGGTCATGTTGTGGATCGAGCGGGTCTCGAACTCGCCGCCGATGAAGACCTGGATGCCGACGCCAGCCGCGTTGAGCCGCACCGCGTCCTCCATGTCCATGGCGATCTGCTCGTCCGACAGCTCTTTGAGGATGCTCGGGCCGCCGCTTGCGCGCAGCACCATCGGCTTCTGCGAGTCTGCCGGGATGACCGAGCGCAAAATGCCGCGCGTGCAGAACAGCGCGTCGCATAGCGGCACGAGCGGCACGATGGAAAGATCGATGCGCTCGAGCCCGGTGGTCGGCCCCTGGAAATAGCCGTGGTCGATCGCGAGCATCACGGCGCGGCCGGTCGCCGGGTTGAACACCCGCGCCATGCGGTTCTTCATCCCCCAGTCGAGCTGGTGGCAGCCCTTGAGGAAGAACCCCGGCGTGTCCTGCGGCTTCTCCGCCTGATAGCGCTGCCCTTCGGTATCAGCCTCCGGCATGCCCCCTCCATTCTCGTCTTGCACGTTCAGGCGCGGCTTCACCTTCGCTGCGGCCGCCCGCGCCGACCCCCCGCACTATAGCGACTGCGCACCGCGATGCTGCAAGTTTTTCGGCTCGGGCCGGCGTTGCACGGCAGACGTAAGCCGTTCGACCTTACTGTGCGCTTCAGCTATCGGATTGATCGGCCAAGCATGAGTGGCACGCTCGGCCTCACCTCGCGCCCGTGGGGAGAGGTGAAAAGAATCAAACCGGACAGCGTCGCGATTTTTTACTCGGCCGCTTCGCGGACCCGCTGGGCGCTCCAGTAGGCCGGAATGCCCTTGCGGTAGTGCCGCAGGACCAGATTGGCGATCAGGCCGGTCCATCCGGTCTGGTGCGCGGCGCCGAGGCCCTGCCCGGTCTCGGCGTGGAAATATTCGTAGAACAGCAGCAGGTCGCGCCAATGTGGATCGTCGCGGAATGGCGGCTGGCTCTGCATCGCCGGCACCACGCCGTCTGCGCCGCGGCGATAGATATTGGCGACGCGTTCGGCGATCAGGCTTGCGATCTCGTTCAGAGTCAGATGGCGATCGCCGAGACACGGGACAGCGAAGGTGAATTCGTTGCCGAGGAAGCGGTGAAACTTCTCGATCGACTGGATCAGCAGGTAGTTGACCGGCAGCCAGATCGGCCCGCGCCAATTGGAATTGCCGCCGAACAGCGATGAATTCGATTCACCCGGCACGTATTCGATCATCGCCGCGCCGACACCCGGCAGCACACCGAGATCGCGGCGATGCTCGTGGATCTTGCTGACGCTGCGCACGCCGAACGGCGAGAGGAACTGGTCCTCGTCGAGCAGCCGCGAGAGGATCGGCTGCAGCATCGTATGGTCGACCACCGACAAGAGATGCTCGCCGCGGTCGTTCTCCCAATCGGGGCAGGCACAGATATAGTGACCGCGGAACAGGCCGCCCTTGCGCGCATGCAAACGCTCGCTGAAGCGTGGGGCGCGGCTGAGGAGGCGGTGATCGACGACCTCGGTCGCGAACAGCGGGATCAGGCCAACCATCGAGTAGACATTGATGCGGTGCTGCGAGCCATCGGGCGCGATGATCAGATCCTTGAAGAAGCCCCCCTCCGGGTCCCAGATCGACGGGCCGCCGCTGGCGTAGCCGGCGAGCGCGTTGCAGATACCGAGAAATTGCTCGTAGGTCTGGATCGCGCAGTCCTCATAATCGGGATCGGCATGCGTTAGCTCGAGTGCGATCGCCGTCATGTTGAGGGCGAACATCGCCATCCAGCCGGTGGCGTCGGCCTGCTTCAGCCGATAGCCGAACGGCAGCGGCTGCGAGCGGTCGAACACGGAGATATTGTCGAGGCCGAGAAAGCCGCCTTCGAAAATGTTGTGGCCGTCGGCGTCCTTGCGGTTGATCCACCAGGCGTAATTGAGCAGCA
>CAZTTL010000098.1:0-11560 GCA_964616635.1 uncultured Rhodoplanes sp.
CTGTTAGCGACGGCGGGAAACTCTGCTTGGGGTCACAGCGGATACGCTGTTAGACGACAAGCGGGCCTATTGTGCTTACGCGAAGGCTTGCCGCTCATGACGAATGAGACATCGGGCCTTGGCTTTTTCGCAGCTAAACCATTGCACTCGATTGTGCTGGTCGCAGTTTCTTCTTAACTCACATGACGCGCGCCGATCTGCGTCATTGACCCGCGTGAAGCATCTGCCAGCTCGGCAATGCGATCGTCGGCGCGGCGGAGCCGCCGACAGAGCTCGCGGTTGATATTCTGCATCACCATTACATACGCGCGGATGTCGGCCTTGTAGTATGTGTAGAGGTTTCGGGCCGTGAGCTCGTACAGCACGGTCGGGCTCTCCGCGATGACGGTGGCTGATCGGTTCTGTGGTTCGATGAGCGTCATTTCACCGAAAAAATCACCAGGCCCGAGGCCTGCCACGCGAATCGCGCATCCCGAATCCCCGAGCTTGCTCACCACGAGCTCGCCAGAGTGAACAACAAACATCGAGCGCCCCGGCTCTCCTTCGGTCACGACAGTAACACCAACGTCGAAGCGGTGCTCGACCAGCATTGAGACCAGGAGATCAAGACTAGCGTCTGAGAGGCCACCGAAGAATGGTGTGGCGGCCAGGAATACTTTCAGATCGGGCGAGCTGACAACCATTAACCTAGTATAAGCCCGCTTCCGGGGACGTGACAGCACCTTATCGCCTTCCGCCACGCTATCCCTGTGGTCCACGCCGCGGCGAACCAGCCGGGCAGGGGCGCCGCCTGTGAGTTCGCGCAAGCGGCCTCCCGCCATTAACAAATCAGCAATAAATCCAAAGATTTATGGTGAACCCTTTGTTAAGACGCTGCCGCTAGGGTGAATGCTGATGGAAACCTTGCGCGCTGTCGGCGCGCAGGTTTAGCAGGCCCGGTCGGCCTGCCGCTCATCGCGTCGCAGTCGCTCAGTTTTTCAGTGGCGTCGGGTCAAGAACATGATTGTTCGCCAGTTCCTGCAGTGGGTCCGCACGGCACCCGCGGGCGAGAGGGCCGAAGCGGCGAGTGCGCTGGCCCGCGCCTTCCTGTACTCTGATTTTCGGATCACGGAGCGCGTCGCGCTCGAAGCAGCGATGGTGCGGCTGCTTGACGATGCCTCGCCGCTCGTCCGCGCGGCGCTCGCCGAGGTGCTGGCCGGCAGTGCCGATGCTCCTGCGGCCGTCATTCATGGGCTTGCCCAGGACCGCCCGGATATTGCGGCGATCGTGCTCGAACGCTCGCCGCTGTTCATCGATGCGGAGCTCGTCGATTTCGTCGCCACCGGCAAGAGTGAGATGCAATGCGCGATCGCGCGGCGGCCCTGGCTGCCGGCAACGGTCGCGGCGGCAATTGTCGAGGTCGGCGGCGCCGAGGCTTGCCTCGAACTGATCGAGAATCCGCAGGCCGAGCTGGCGCCCCTGTCTTTCGATCGCCTGGTCGAGCGCTTCGGTGATCTCGCCGTCATTCGCGAGGCGCTGTTTGCGCGGGAGGATTTGCCCGTCACGACGCACCAGACGCTGGTGCTGAAACTGTCGGCGACGTTGACGAGCTTCGTTGTCGACCGCGAATGGCTCGAGGCCGAGCACGCCAAACGCGTTGCCCGCGAGGCCTGCGAGAAGGCGACCGTCGCGCTGGCCGCGCGTGCGCATGGTGGTCACGGCGGCTCGCTGGTGCGCCATCTGCGCCTGAGCGGGCAGCTCACCGCTGGGCTGATCCTGCGCGCGCTGCTGTCAGGAAATATTACGCTGTTCGAGGAAGCGCTCGCCGAACTGTCGGAAACGCCGCTCGCCCGCGTGCGCGCGCTGATCCACGACAAGAGCGGGCTCGGCTTCCGCGCGATTTTCGACAAGGCCGAACTGCCACCGTCGACCTATACGGCGTTCCGGCACGCCCTCGAAGCCTGGCGGGAAGGCCCCGATCTTCTCGGCGCCAGCCGCCTGCAGCGGCGGATGGTCGAGCGCGTGCTGACCGGCTGCGAAAATGCCGAGATCGGCGACCTCGAACCGCTGATGGCGTTGCTGCGGCGCTTCGCCGCCGAGGCGGCGCGCGAAGAAGCGCGCGATTGCTGCGATTTGCTGGAAAATGACGAATTCGATTTTTTCACGGACGACGACGACGACGCGCTCATCGCGGCTTAGCTTGATCGCCCGGCCCGCCTCAGCCCAGCCCAACCCAGCTCTCTGGCGTCCCCACCTGCGCGCAATGGCCCCGTGCAAACTAAAGATAAATGATAGATCATAATACGCGCAATGATTGCGGCCAGCATAATGACGTTGGTCTAGATTGGCTGCAGCGATGCAGCGAAGCAGCCGCAGTGACGAACGCAGTCCGAAAAAATCTCGGGAGGGACCCATGCGCCTGACTTTCATGGCTTTGGCGCTGGTGCTCGGTTTGGCGCCCGCCATCCTCTCGGCGGAGGAGTTCAGTTACCGCGGCATCTGCGATGCATCGGCCGCGGTGGCGCTTGATGCCGATCATTTTGTCGTCGCCGACGATGAAAACAACACGCTGAGAGTTTACCGACGGGGCCAGGAGGCCAAAGGTAAGAAAGTCCCCTTAGAGGATTATCTGGAGGCGAAAGAATCAGACCTCGAAGGGGCGGCGCGCATCGATAACCTGATCTATTGGATCGGCTCGCACAGCAAGAACAAGAAAAAGCGTCGGCGCTTGTTCGCGACCAGAATTGTCGACGGCAGCGATGGCCTGACCGTCAAGCAGCTGTCCGCGCCGCCCTACACCAAGCTTGTCCGAGACTTGCTTGACGAGCCGAAATTTGCCGCGCTCAACCTTTCGAAAGATACGTTGAATATTGAGGGACTCGCGGCGGCGCCTGAAGGTCATCTGCTCATCGGCTTTCGTAATCCGTTGAGCGTCAAGGAAGTCGGCGCTGAGGGAAAGAAAGAAACCGAGGCGATCATCATCCCGATCACAAATCCGCGGGCTGTGGTCGAGCGCGGGAAAAAGCCTGAGTTTGGCGACGCCATCACCGTCACGCTTGGTCGGCGCGGCATCCGCAGCATCGAGCGGATCGGCAACCGCTACCTGATTATTTCGGGCCCTAACGAACGCGGCTCCGAGAAGAAGAAATTCAAGCTTTATGCTTGGAATCGTGTGCCCGGGAAGCATCCGACGCCGCTTGATTTCGACTTTGGCACATTGAGCCCCGAAGCCATTTTCGCGGTCCCAGGCAAGAACGAAGTGATGATCCTCAGTGACGATGGTCGGGTCAAGATCGACGGTGAAGATTGCAAAGATGCCCCCGAGGAAAAGAAAAGCTTTCGCTCGATCACGTTGCCGCTGCCGTGAACGGCTTCGATCGTCCCGGCGCTGTGTTTCTGCTTCTGCGCCTGCCCTGCAGGAGTGACAGTCCGTCGGCCCGCTCAGTTGCCGGCCGCATGCGGAACGGTCGGCGGGCTTTGCACGTCTTCGTCCTGGCCGCCATTCACGCTGCGCAGGAAGTCCGCCGTGACCTCGCGCAGCTTAGCGGTGAGCTGCGTCGCCATCTGTTCGGCATCCGGCTGCGCGTGCTCGCGGACGATCGCCCTGACCGCATCGACATGCTGGTCGATCAGGATGAGTGGGATCGGTTGTCCCTCCGGGACGTCTTCCAGCAGGCGGCACAGACTTGCCGCCGCTGCCGCAGCGAGCGGGAAGCCGAATGTTTCCGCCTCGCCCTTGATGTCATGCGCGGCATGAAACAGCGCTTCGCGCGCGCGCGCGGACATGCCCTTGTCACGAATGGCGAGGCGCGCCGCATCAAGCCGCGCGCATTCGCTGTCCATCCAGCCGGAAAACTCCGTGGAGAGCGCCGCCAGCGCCTGCTCGGCACGAGCAACCGGATCGATCGAATCGGCGGCGTGCCGGCGCAATGCCTTGCGCAGCCGGTTCGGCGGCACGATCACGTCGTGATCGGCGTGCGTGGTGACGACGGGTTCGTCCTTCTTCCTGGATGCCATCGCATCCTCCGGTTCGCTATTCGGCCACCTTCACCCGCTCCAGCAGCGACTGCTGCGGAATGACTTCGGCCTTGCCGCCCTTGCGGCGTTCCGGACCGACATAGTTCGGATTGACGAGACGGCGCCGATCCGGACCAAAATAAGTCCGCGTCTTGATAAAGGGGCGGGGATTGGCGACCACATTGAGGATGCGCTGGTAAAGGCCGTTTGCCGAGATCGGCTTGGCGAGGAATTCGGTGACGCCGCAATCGCGCGCCGCCATCACCCGTTTCTTCTCGGAATGACCGGTCAGCATGATGATCGGGACATAAGGATTGGCATTGGCGCCGGGCTGGCGAATCATCTGCGTCAGTTCGAGCCCGTCGAAGATCGGCATGGCCCAATCGGTGATGACGATGTCGGGAATGTTGTGGGTGAAGGCCTCGAGGCCGGCCGCGCCGTCTTCCGCCTCGTAGACTTCGCGGGCGCCGAAGCCGTGCAGCAGCGTGCGCAGGATGCGGCGCATATGCGCATTGTCATCGATGACGAGGAACCGCAACCGGTTGAAATCGATGCGGATCATGGCGCGATCCAGATGCCTGCCGCAAGGGTGAGTCGAACGCGGGCAAAGCTTAACGACGCGCCGTTAAGGAATAGTTTAGGATAGTCAGAACAGCCGGTCCGGCTCGGTGACGAACTGCTCGCGCAAAATCCGCTCGTCGAGATTGTGGCCGGGATCGAACAAGAGCTTCAGGTCGACGCTGCGGTCCATGCGAATGTCGACGCGCTCGACCGAGCGCACCTCGTCGTAATCGGCCGCCGCGCTGACCGGGCGCTTGTCCGCCTCCAGCACCCGAATGGTGACGACCGCGGTATCCGGCAGCAGCGCGCCGCGCCAGCGCCGCGGCCGGAACGGGCTGATCGGTGTGAGCGCGAGCAGCGGCGTCCCGATCGGAATGATCGGGCCCATCGCCGATAGATTATAGGCGGTGGAGCCGGCCGGGGTCGCGACCATGATGCCGTCGGCCTGCAATTCCTTCAGCCGTTCCCTATTATCGATCAGCACGTTCAGGCGCGCGGCCTGATAGGTCTGGCGATAGACCGACACCTCGTTGATGGCGTGGAACCGGTGCTGGTGCCCCTCCACGTCGACGGCTTCCATCAGCAGGGGATGGATGATCGTGGTCTCGGCGGCGCTCAGGCGTTCGGGCAGGCTGTCCTCGCGGTACTCGTTCATCAGGAAACCGACGGTGCCGCGATGCATGCCGTAGATCGGCTTGCCCGAACCCATGAAGTTGTGCAGGGTCCGCAGCATCAGGCCGTCGCCGCCGAGCGCGACGATCACCTGCGCGTCGGCGGGTGCGATCTGGCCATAGCGTTCGCTAAGCGCTGCAAGCGCGCTCTGCGCATCGCGCGTGTTGCTCGCGATGAATGCGATGCGGGCGATGGCGGGAGACGACGACATGGATGACTCGACTACAGCGAATTCCATTCTAACGGAATCGGAATTCGCTCTATTTCTCTTTGAGTAATCGCATTTTCTGCGGCGAACCGGTGTCCACTTCGCCGGAAAATGCTCTACGCGCGCGCGTTTCGCGGATAACGTGACGTCCGCGTGAAGGACAGGGACGATGGAGCGCGCGATTTTCGTCTATACGACCTACCCCAGCCTTGTCGAGGCGGAGACGGCCGGGCGGTCGCTGATCGAGCGGCGGCTCGCCGCCTGCGTGAATATTCTGCCCGGCATGGTTTCGCACTACGCGTGGGAAGGGGCGATCGAGCGCGGCGAAGAAATCGTCATGATCATCAAGACCCGCGCCGCGTTGGCCGATCGGGTGCAGGCGGCGGTGAAGGAGATGCATTCCTATACGACGCCGGCGATATTGGTGATCCCGCTCGAAACCGGCGATGCATCCTACCTGCAATGGATATTCGGTTCGACCGACGCGGATCGGTGAACTTGCGCTAAGCCGCCCCTTCCAGATTGAAGCGCTCGCGCACCATTTTGCCGAGCGCAATATTGTCGACCTTTCCTGAGCCGAGCAGCGGCAGCTTGTCGACCACGATGAACTCCGCCGGGATCGCCATCTCGGAGGCGCCGCGGCTGCGCGCGAATGCGATGAAGTCGGAGCGGTTGGCGTTCTTCTGCGTCGTCACCAGGATCAGCCGCTCGCCCTTGCGTACATCCGGGATCGTGGTGGCGCCGGAGATGGCATCCGGCCACAGATCGGCGGCGAGCATCTCCACCGCCGCGAGCGAGACCATCTCCCCGCCCACTTTGGCGAAGCGCTTCACCCGTCCCTTGATGGTGATGAAGCCCTGCGCATCGATCGATACGATGTCGCCGGTGTCGTGCCAGCCATTATGCGGCCGCTCGATTACGCCCGGATTTTCTGGCCGCAAATAGCCGATCATCACATTGGGGCCGCGGATATAGAGCCGGCCGCCATCCTCGACGCCGGGGACCGGCTCGAGCCGCGCCTCCATGCCCGGCATCAGGCGGCCGACGGTGCCGAACTTGTTGAACATCGGCGTATTGATGGCAATCGCCGGAGCCGCTTCGGTCACGCCATAGCCTTCGAGGATCCGCATGCCGAATTTTTCCATGTAAGTGCGGCGCGTCGATTCCTTCACCGGCTCGGCGCCTGAGAGGATGTAGCGCAGCGAGCGGAAGTCGTATTCGTTCGCCGAGCGCGCATAGCCCGCGAGAAACGTGTCGGTGCCGAACAGGATGGTCGCGTTGGTGCCGTAGATCATCTCCGGCACCAGGCGGTAATGCAGCGGCGACGGATACATGAAGACGCGCACGCCATAGACGAGCGGCAGGATCAGCCCGACCGTCAGGCCGAAGGAATGGAAGACCGGAAGCACATTGAAGACGGTGTCGGCGCGTCCGAAATCGATGCGCGCCTCGGCCTGGGCGGCATTGGCAAGGATGTTGCGGTGAGCCAGCACCACGCCTTTTGGTACGCCTTCGGATCCAGACGTAAAAAGAATGGCGGCAGCGTCGTCCGGCTTGCGGGGAACCAGCGGCTTCGACGCCTCCCAGAAGCCGCGCAACTTGTCGCGCAACGTGACGGTCGCCCGCAGGTCTTCGAGATAGACGATGCGGCAGTGCGGCGCGACCGCGTCGATCAGCTTTTCCAGCCGGCCTTTTTCGACGAAGGCGCGTGAGGTGACGATGGTATTGATTGCGGCCGCGCGGCAGGCCGAGACGACATTGGCCGGCCCGGCGCTGAAATTGAGCATGGCGGGAACCCGCCCGCCCGACATCAGCGCGAAAATGGTGACGACGGCACCGTTGGCGTTCGGCAACAGCATCCCGATCGACTGACCCTCGGCGGCAAGCGGCAGCAGCTTGCGCCCGAGCACGGCCGTCCCGATCAGCAGGTTGCGGTAGGAGAGGGGACCCGAGACCGGGTCTTCCACCGCGACCCGGCGCATGCCGTTCGCGTGCGCCGCCTCGATGATCGCTTCGGGAATGGTGCGGTCGGTCGACGTGGTGCGGAACACGAGGTTCGACATCACCTCGTAAAGCGCGGCGCCGGCGGCGATGCGGCGCTTCTTGCCCTTGAGAGCGGGGTCGACCTCGAGCTTGACCGGCTCGAGGATGGTTACCGTGACATTGGGAAACAGCTTGTGGCGAACCTGTTTGCGGTCGAGGCGCGAGAACGGCGTCTGCTCGAGGCCCTTGATCCGCACCGGCAGCACCATCGCCTTCGACTTGTCGGCAATCAGGCCGGCGCCGTCATAGACCTTCATCAGGCTGCCGGTGACGGTGATGCGTCCTTCGGGGAAGATGATCAGGCTGTCGCCACCCTGCACCGCATGGATCAGCGTGCGCGTGCCCCACGGCTTGGTGGGGTCGAGCGGCATCGCGCGGGTGAAGCGCAGAAACGGTTTGACCCACCAGCGCTGGGCGATGCCGCTGTCGATCGCAAAGACCGGCTCCTTCTCCAGGATCGACAGCGCCAGCGGCGCGTCGAGGAAGCTCACGTGATTGAGGGCGATGATGGCATTCGGTCCGGCCTTGGCGATATTCTCCAAACCTTCGATCTTTAGCCGGAAGAAGGCGCGAAACACGATCGAAAGGAAATCGCGCAGCGGGTTGGTCGGCAGGGTGTGAAAGATCGCGGCGGCGACCAGGAAGTTGGCGGCGCCCAGAATTATGAACAGAACCGCGGGCGCCACCCCGGCAAGTCCTTGCGCAAGCGCAACCACGACGCCGCCAACCACCATGAAGGCGGCATTGAGCACGTTGTTGGCAGCGATCACCCGCGCGCGCCGGTCCGTTCCTGCCCAGGCCTGCAAGGCAGTAAATGAGGGGACGATGAACAGGCCACCCGCAATCGCCATGCCGGCAAGATCGAAGCCGACATGGAGTCCGCGGAAGGTGCTGAACACCTGCGCGATGCTGCGCCCCTTCTCCACACTCTCCGTGCCGGCAAGCCACCAGCCGAGATCAGCGCAGAAAAAGCCAAGCAGAATCGCACCGAACACGGTTGGGATCAGCACGATGCGTCCGCTGGCGAGCCAGGCGGCGAGCGCCGAGCCGACGGCGATGCCGATGGTGAACACCGCGAGATAGACGGTAATCACCTGTTCCCCGGCGCCGAGCGCATTCTTGATGAGCGGCGGCATCAGCGACAAGACGAGGGCGCCGGCAAGCCAGAACCAGCTCACGACGACGCTCGCCCACCACAGGCGTCGCTCAATCCACAGATAGCGGAGCAGGCTGAAGGTCGAGCGGCCGATATTCCAGTCGATCCGCAGTTCTGGCGCGCCCTGGCCGGTGCGGGGAATGAACAGGGCGGCGAGCCAGCACAGCAGCGCAAAGCCGATCATCAGGCTGCCGAAGGATGTCGGGTCGCCGCCGTCGCGCGCCGCAATTCCGCCGACGATGGTGCCGAGCAGGATCGCCATGAAGGTCGCGCCTTCGACCATGGCGTTGCCGGCCGGCAGTTCGGCCTGCTCGAGATGATCGGGCAGAATGCCGTATTTGATCGGACTGAACAGCGCGGCGATCACGCCGAAGAAGAACAGCGCGACGAACAGAAGCAGCACCGAATGCAGCCAGAAGCCGAGCACGGCAACCAGCGAGGCGCCGATTTCGATGAGCTTGAGACGCTGGGCAATGATCGCCTTGTCGAAGTGGTCGGCGACCTCGCCGCCCAGTGCCGACAGGATGAAATAGGGAAAGATGAAGACCGCGGCGGCAAGCGTGATCAGCGAATCGGAGTCGGGGCCCGTAAGCTTGAACAGGATCAGGAAGACGAGCGAGGTTTTCAGAAAATTGTCGTTGAACGCACTGAAGAACTGGCACCAGAATAGCGGCGCGAAGCGCTTCGTCAGCATTAAGTGCGAAAACATGCGTGCTCCCGCCTGCGTCGGGCCGAGCGACAGGGCTCGCACCCGTTGATGGGCCTTCAGGGTTGTCGCGCGTGATTAGCGCATTTTTGCCAAAAGCGCACATGAGCTACGGCGGTGCCCGCCCGCATCGCCAGTGTGGGATTTTGATGGCGTCGCCACCCCGGATCGTGCTCGACTGCGGGACGGCTACGCAGGGAGGTACGCATGCCCGGCACGAAGCTGTTTCCGTTCCGTCCGCTGCTGTCGTTGTTGGCTGTCGCCGCAACGCTGGCGGGGACGCTGCCCGCAACCGCCTTTGACGCGGCCAAACTTCCCGCCGCCAAGATTGCTGCGGCTGCTTTCGCGTCCGCGGCACAAAATTCCGAAAAGACTGGCAACGCTCCGCGCGAGACCGACTCTGCGGTGCGGCGCCTGCTTGAGGCGGCGTTTGACGTCCGCGATCTCGATAATGGCCAAGCCGTGCCGTCCCAGGCGCTCGCGGCACTCAGCGAGCGCATGATGGCCGGCATGAAGGTCGGCGTCATCTACATGCTCGCCGGCACCGGCGTGAGTGACATCAGCCAGATCGGCTCTGATCCGAACGGGGCGGACAAGGTCAACCTCAATGTGGTCAAGTTCGCCCCGGAAATGGGTCGTTTCTTCGATTTCCAGCTACGCGTTCAGGGGGCCATAGTGGACGCGGTGCTGGAACGGCTCGCGACCGCGAAGCCGAAGGAACTCGCGCAGCCCAACTTCCAGAGCGGGCTTGCCCATATCCGCCACGGCAGCGCGCGCACCATCTCGGGTGTGATCGAGACATTGGCGATCAACGGCCTCAGCGACGAATGGCGTCGCCAGCGCATGCCGGCGATTGTCGCCATGGGGCCGCGCCTCGCCAAGTTCCTGCAAGCCGAGCAGAAGCAGCAGTTGAAGAAGCTTGCACTCGCCTATGCCGACGAGTTGGCCGATGCGCAGGTGAAAAGCGACCTGCAGACCTTCGCGCGCACGGTCAGTGGCGGCTGATACCGAGGGCAGGACAGCGAATAATAAAAGCCGTAACGCAAAAACGGCATCGCCGCATTGGGGCGATGCCGGGGGTTTTCATCATTACGATCAAAGAAGCGTCGCCTGCACAGCGGCAGGCTCAGCTCAATTTACGCAGCAGCGGCCGAATGAGAGACGCCCGGTCGTCCGAACTTCACCACGGTATTGAATTCATTTCCGCATGCTTCGCATGACCAGAGATGCCTGATCGTTTGTTCACAAACATGCTCCGAGGCATCCGGCGCCACCAGCATGTAATTGCACCGCGGACAAATCTGACGTCCGAAAAGGCTCGCACCTGAGACACTCGGCCGCCAGGTTGCTTGGCTATTCATGCAGAACACCTCCCTCATTTCCTCCTAGCCCTCAAATACTGATCGTTTGTCACCGTCGAACGCGACTGACACGGGACCCAAAAAAGCGGTCGTTTCAGGCGCTTAGCAGGACGCCAGCGCGGACCTGCCTCGACTTTGCACGATCATTTTTTACAGATGACCGGCCGCCCCGGATGCGGGCGACGGTCGGCGAATTCCTTATACACCTAAAGTCGAACCTCACGCCAGCACATTGTGGATAGCTAGAACGAATCTTTTGGCGTTTTTTTGATGCGACAACGCTTGTACACCAACGTTTCAATTGCCGGTGGCGGCTGATCAATTGCCGGTGGCGGCGGATCGATCGCCAGTGGCAATCGGCAGGTCATCGCGCGCACCCCATTCGCACCACGACGCATCGTAGAGGCCGGCTGGCCGGACGCCGAGCGCGTCGAGCGCAAGCCACATCGTCGCCGCCGATACGCCGGAGCCGCAGGTGGTGATGATCGGCCGCGTAAGGTCAACCTTGCCGAGCAGAAATGCCTCGCTCAACTGATCGGGCGGCAGCAGCTTGCCGTCCTGCACCAGCGTGGTGTGCGGCACGTTGAGCGAGCCGGGGATGTGACCGCTGCGCAGCCCCGGACGCGGCTCCGGCGCCTCGCCGCGAAAGCGCTCGGCCGGACGGGCGTCGACCACCTGGGCGCTGTTCTCGCTGAGCACGCGCTGGATGCGGGCAAGGTCGGCGACGACGCTGGCGGGCTCGCGGGCGTTGAAGCGTGCCGGCTTGCGCGTCGCGACGCCCTGTTCGAGTGGGAGCCCATCCTCGTTCCAGGCCGGAAGGCCGCCTTCGAGCACGAACACGCTCTCAGCCCCGAACA